>PCYI01000028.1 GCA_002774795.1 Candidatus Vogelbacteria bacterium CG10_big_fil_rev_8_21_14_0_10_51_16
TCCGGCATCAAGATCGAACTCTTGATAGGATCGATTCCACATAATGGGTGTTTTGGCCGGATAATCCTCGGCGGAAACAGGGAGCGAGTAGCGGGGAAAATCAAGATTCTCTGGATTTTCCCTTGCCATCCGCGCAATTTTTACATGACCAAGCATTTCTTGTTCTACCTCCTCTTGATCGTACTGAGTTATTTTTTCGTGTGACATTTGTTTTGTTTTTTATGGGATTATTAATGTTTTGTAGCCGACTTCCCGAGCGACACTCAAAATTCTCGAGATGCTCTGTTATGTTTTCTTGTACTCAAAGCTGATGATGGTGACCGTGTCGTCATCACAAAATGCTCTGCCATAAACCATCTGAAGTTTTGTGAGCAGTTCAGTTTTTGTGTTGACCCCATCTGCGCCTCTCTCCAGATATCTTTCTTCGAGATCGCCTAAGCGCAGCTTTCTCACGGCAGATACTATTGCCGACACTTCTACGGCATCAAAGTGGCCGTTTTCTTTAAGAATTTTAAGAGTGACGGGGCATCCCTCTCGATAACCACCCTTCGGATCGGTGGTCGTAGCCGTTCTGTCGCCGGACCGTACCGTTGTCACAATGGAGCAATTCTCGATCTGTCCCTTGTCAGCTTCCCGAAACCAGATCTCGCTTGCAAACGAGCCTTCATTCTCTTGCTTCTCTACTTCTACTGGCTGGAATTGTCTAGATTTTTCCATGTATCACCCTGATGCTAGTTTACCCAAACGACCGGCTGGATGCATGTGGGCGAAATGCTCTATCGTAATACCCTTTACTTCCTGCAGGGCACTCGCGATTGCATCACCGAGAGCAAGCGAAACGATGGCACTTGTCGTCGGCGCAAGGTTAAATGTTGTACATGCGGCACATGCTTCCTCGGTGACGTATGTTTCGATAACAATGTCTCCGGTCTTTCCAAGAGAAGAGTCTGGATGCGCGGTGATGACAATGATCTTATGACCTCTTTTTCTGATTAGATGGGCAAATGTATTCAACTCGGGTGTCTCACCACCATGAGAAATGATAATGATCACATCTTCGGGCGCGATCATGCCCATGTCGCCGTGAAGCGCTTCCACCGGATGAATAAAAACGCTGAACGTACCCGTGCTCGAAAGTGTGGCGACAATCTTCTTTGCCACAATTCCAGATTTGCCCACACCCGACAGCACCACCTTTCCTTTAGTGTTATACAGGAGCTTTACTGCTTCTGTAAAAGAATTGCTAAGTCTTTTTGAGATCACTTCCAAGGCGTGCGCCTCTTTAGCCAGAACTGTCTTACCGATGTCTGTAATTTTGGTTTGCATACTACCTCACACTACGTTATATCCCGTGCTCAACATGAGGAACAAGGATTTTTTGCTGCTTTTGTCTCTACCGACCAGGCATGCACGCCTGTACTTCCCGTGCTCGCTTCGCACGCATTTTTTTCTGTCTTATTCTCCTCCTGTCCGCAGGTATGATCCTTATGGGACTCACAGGGACACGAACAGGCAATACACATTTTCTTTGACTGATTGTCCATAGTATTTGTGATTATTATAGTAATCTTACTCCACGATCCTTCCTGTGTCAATATTTCGACCTTTTACTTCCGAATCCTCTCCCACAATTCCAGCCCCTTTCGAAAGAGCCTCCTTTTCTTGCCAAAACACTGCAAACAGTTGCCAAAATGTGCCCCCGCTTTGAGATACTTTTTACTTCCGCACGGAACACATGCATAAAAACCATTCTCAGGCACTTCGTCACCCACCTTGTAGACGACATCTTCGGTGTTTTTCCATAAGCGGGTTTTCAGTTCTTGTGGCATTCTGGTGTTTTAGTTATTTGTTAATACTTCCGTGCCATCGACCATGGCACTTTTTACATCGTAAGTAGAGCTCGCCGCCGGACGCAAGTGTACCCGGCAGAGCTCGCCATGAGTCTTGTGATACTCATAGGCCGAGGTAGCGGCGACAGCGCCGAGTGCGGCAGCGGTAATTGTCTGCTTGAACTGTCCGAAGTGGTTGACCGCATCGCCCGCGGCATAGATGCCGGGCACATTAGTGCGCATCATGTTGTCGACGTCGACATAACCGAGCTTGTCGAGAGTGACGCCAAGCGAGACGGGTACAGCCACATCAGGCTTCGCACCGATCTCAACAAAAAGTCCATCGATGGCCAGTTCTGTGGTGCCATTATATTCTCGAGACAGCGCTACCCTCTCGAGCCTCTTCTCGCCAATCAACTTTAGAACACTCGTATCCATGAGCCACACCACCTTATCGCCCAACTTCCTCATGGCCACCTCGTTCACCGGTTCGGCACGTAACTTGTCGCCACGCACAATGTAGTAAATCTTTTCGACGTAGTCGGCCAGATGCAATACGCCTTTGGCTGATGCATCCCCTCCACCGACCATACCCACAACCTTGCCGCCGTAAAGTGGTCCGTCGCACGTAACGCAGTAGTGCACCCCCTTTGATGTCAGCCGATCCTCATCCGGTAGACCGAGGCGACGGCGCTCGGAACCTTGGGCGAAGATAATAGTCTTCGCGTAGAAAGTTTTTTCTTCTTTGCTATCTTGTACGAGTACCGTATAACAACCATCCTTGTTCGTGGCATCGATCAGTTTACCATCTGCAAACTCAGCGCCACTTTCCTTCGCTTGCCCCTCCATTTTTTGCATAATCTCGTAACCGTCCATGCCGGGAGTGCTCGGATAATTCCAGATTGTACCGGCCTTGGCCGTCTCTCCTCCAAACTCCCCGCGCACAATGAGCGTCTTCATCAGATAGCGCCCGGCATAAATGCCGGCCGAGAGTCCCGCCGCGCCCGAACCGACAATGATAATATCGTATGGCATATTATTTTGTGCGTTGTGAGCGTTTTACCATGTCTTTATTTTTCGCTGTTTTTCTTGGTAAGTGAGTGGGTATGGGAGATGAAATCTATTTTGTACGCGCTTAACTCGCGCTTAACCACATCGGTCATAGCCGCACCAAGCAGAGCCGGCAACTCTTCGGCTCGGAGTATCCCCCCCAGTTTGGTTTTGTCACTCTGCCAGAGCTTGTATGTGTAAAAGAGTAAGACAGCCGCCCCCACCCCTGTCGGATAAGAAATATAGGTAGCGCCACTGTACGGCGTATCAAGGAGTTCAGCATAACGATGGAAACTCAATCCCGTGGATTCGGTCGTGAGCACGGACTCACGAGTTTTTTTTGTTTCCAGCGTAATTTCGGCCATCGCCGCGAACTGGGCGGATTTGATAACTCCTTGTTGGAGCAGCTGCTCGATCTTTTGCGGACTTTTCATGCCCGGAAGCACCATGCGGACGATTGCTTCGACCGACATCCCCGCGTCTATGCAGCCAACACTCTGTTTGGATAATAGATTGAGTTGGAAGAGATTTTTAATAAGCTCAACCTCGCTCCCTCCGCTTGATACTGAAATGGATGCCGCCATGGGGTACGTTTGGTGCAATGAGAGCACCTCCTCTTGATAAATAGGATACTGTTCCGTAGCAGCTCCCGCATGTGGAAATTCATAGGCAAGCGACTCACTGAAGGGTTCAATGGTAACGAGTGCGCCATCGCGAATAGAGCGAGGTTTCTCCTCCAGCTCGTCCATAGCCACCTTTGGCGACCAAGAAAAAACGATCTGCTGAGACGTGATATTCTCGAGCAAGTACAAACGGATATCGCGAACAACCGCCCCGGAAAAATCCTGTAGCTGTGTCAGTTTTTCTCCAATAAGGAAATTGCTTACGCCGGGAGAAATACCCACATTAATCAAACCAAACAAATCACGACTCATAAGTTCTTGGTTAAACTGCTGTTGCGGAAATTGCAATGTCGCGAGTGTCTGTTCGTTATACATATCTGAAGCCAGATCGCAGTAGTGCGCGCCGATTTCTGTGGCAAGTTTTAAGATCGCTGCGTTGAAATCGGGAATAGATGTATTGACAAGAATGGCGGCATCCAGAAGCTGTTCCTTGTAAGCCGAAGGATCCCTAAACAAAAGGCTGAAATCCTTCATTTCGATAAATTCTACCGCATCGGTCATGCCTTGTGGCGCCCGAAATAAATACGGTTGTGCTTCCTCGACGCTCCGGACAACCAGCACGAAACGCACCTGCGCGCTCTCGCGAGCAGACAGTTCAAACAAACAACGAACCATTACCGACCCGACCGCTCCAAACCCAAAAAATACTATTTTCTTCATGAGTTTTAGTTTTTTGATTATTGCTTATTTTTTCCACACGATGCCATCCTTCTCATGGTGAGTGGCCCAGGAAAACCACATCGCATAGTAGCCGGGAATGAGCGTGCCATCCGCACTCCTGACTTCGACCTCTCGATTGATCCTCACCGCTGTAATGGAAGTAGCACCCACCGCGATGCTGGCAGGCTCGGCTTGTAGATCACTCAATTTTAAAGCAACCGAATGCGTACCCACTTGGACAATGTACATCTTCTCTTTGGCGGGCAAACGCTTGTCACTCACTGATACGGGGAAATAAACATCTTCGCTCTCCGCGTAATCGCCGTAGGGATAAAGACCATAATCTCTCGAGTATCCCGTTTTAGCACTCAGCACTTTCGCATGAGCGTAGCGTGCCTTGATATCTTGGAAAGGCAGAACTTGCGAAGGATAGAGAGAGAGCTTGGTGCCGGTCATTTTGCCCACCACTGCCTCGCCCTGGATTTGCGACCAGAGACTCTCTGTCGTTTTGTCATACATGAGCAAGTTAGATTCATAGAGCTTGCCACTGACACCAAATGTTTCAGATTTGCTCAACACCTTCGCATCAAACACGATAGCTGAACCACAAAGGGGACAGAAGGTTACGGTGAGCGGCCTACCCTCGATGCTGTCGTTTACGATCTCGTGCCACACCATAATGTTGTATGGATAAAAGCGAGTCGTCTTTCCGACCGTCACCAATATCCCCTCCATATCATCCTTCAGAAACGAGGTCGCTTCGTCGACAGAAACAAATGCCGGATTGGTGAGAGCGGGTATTCCATCTTTACCGGGTCCACCATCGAGGACTTTCTCGAGCGGGATGGAACTTTTGGCAGTATTGGTCATGAGCCCGCTACTGAGAAAGTCTTGCTGCGTGGGAGCTGCAGAGACATTCTGCTGAGCCACAGAAACTGGTGGGAGCTCACTTATTGGCGAAGGTGATGCAGACGAGGAAGGAGAGATATTATTGTTCACATACATATACACACCCGCAACCAGTACAAGCGTTACGATGGCAATATATAATTTAGGATGCAATTGCATGTTTGATGATATCGAGGTTGCAACTCTTGTGCTCCTTACACCATGCTTCGCACTTCTCTGCCCATTCACGCTCGGTGTAGTGTAGTCCGCATTCTGGGCAAACAAATGTCGTTTGTTCTTTTTTGCTATCCATAGTCGTTATTTATTACTTTCTAATAATCTGTTTTCAATTTTGGTGACATCAAAGATATTAAGATCGAGCAATTTTGACTCGATCTTTTTGTCGACCCCGAAGAGAACAAAGACGCCAACCAAAAGGAATAGAACGCCGAGACCTCGCTTGAATCGCCCCCGGGGATCAGAAAGGAGATGCAACTTTTCGACGAAGCGCTGACCAATGAGAGCTATCAGTATAAGGACGGCCGAGAGACCGAACACGTAGGCGAGCAGGTAGATGAACCCGAGCGCAAAACTCTGCGGGAGCACCGTCGCAAGAATGACCGCGTACGTCGGACTACACGTGGAGAAGATCGGGCCGAGGGCAAAGCCCATAAGTACGTCTCCGGCAATACTTTTCTTTTTCATTCCCTGAGCTAGGAGCTGGTTTGATCCCCTGCCAATCTTGAGCGAGAACATTAACTTTTCCCACACCACGGGAAACACCATAATGATTCCAAAACCGACCAATATAGCGCCAGAGAGTGTTGTCCAAAACGCTTGCGGAATAACAATGAACGCGGTACTGACCCTTAGAAGAAAGGTGAAGATGACGATTGAAACTGCTAGCGACGCAATGATGATGAAGGGTGCAGCCCGACGCTTCTCCTCTCCCAGCGAACCGCCAATAATGACCGGCAGGACGGGTAACACGCACGGTGCTAACACCGTAAGTACACCTGCGAGCAGTGAGATAAGGAAAAGAGACATCTATTTTACTTAATATGTGTCAGAAATTCAGCCAGTGTAACGCTTCCGCTCCATTTGGTGATGAGATTGCCCTGCGCGTCGACTTGGACGTGCGTACTCTGACTCGTAACCCCGTACTTTTGCTTGAGAGCGGTCGCCGTATCATAATCAACGTTCAAGATGCTCATGTTGGCGGGAATTTTATCGAGATTTGCCTTGAGATCGCTATCTAGGGCGCGGCAGGTTGGGCACCATGATGCATGGAAGAAGATCACGACCTTGCCATTTGCAGCTCGGGCAATTTTGCTTGCATCATAAGGTTCGTATGTGCCAGCAGCGGTTGCGGTTGCCGAGGGTACAGCACCTCCTTGTGAGATCTCTGTTACGGCCTGCCCGCTTGGATCTGCCTGTATCGCAGATTGGCTAGCAGTCGGCTCAGAAGACCGCGAAAAGAGCAGTGCTCCTCCCACGACAACTACCGCCAATATGATAAGGGCAATCGTTGCTGATCCCCGTTCATTATTTTTGTACGTCATATTTGGCTATGTTTAATGTTGCTCAGTAATAAAATGTTTATATTCCCAACAGTTCCTTCAACCGTGGCTGATCAAATCCGATAACCATATCATTGTCAATAAAGATAACAGGCACGCTCATCTGGCCGCTTTTCTCAAGTAATTCCTCCGCAATTTTTCTGTCTCCGGCAACATCGTGCTCAACATAGGTGATGTTGTTCTTCTTAAAAAACTCTTTTGCCTCTCGGCAGAAATGACACGTGGGTGTCGAGTAGATAACGACGTTTTTCATATGGTGTGTTGCTAATCTATTAATCTAATCACAAATAATCTTCTTCAAACTTTTGTTAAACTCATTATCGACCAATTTGTAACAGACATTATTGCCCATGCGCTCGGAGATAAAGTAACCGTTATCCTTCATTGGCTGCAGATGGTTCGAGATGTTGGCGACACTCGACCCGAGACTTTCAGCAATGTCCGTCACGCACGCCTCCCCATACTCAAACATGAGACAGAGAATCCGTATCCGCGTCTCATCACCCGCAAGCGAGAGCAGGCGGGCCTTTTTGGTAATGTCTGGGGTGAGCTGATATTTTTTATAGTTCATAACATAAATACGTTACAGTAGTATACTAATTACTGTAATACTAGAGTATCGACGCATAGAAGTCAAGTGAATAATTACTGCCACGTCATTGGAACACAGCAGAGGAGGATCGTCTATTGACGTTAGGATTTATTGCAGAAGCCCAAAATGCCCCGACTGCTGGGCAGCAGGGATCTGCGGGTAACAGACTCTGTTTCACCAATTTATCCAGCGTCACCCCCAACGCTTTCGCTATATGTTCGAGCGTCGCTAGGATTGGATTCATGTTGCCATTTTCAACATTACTTAGGTATGCCGCATCAAGCCATAGTCTTTTGCAGAAATCTCGCTGGTTGAATCCCTTTTCGAGGCGAATACGGCGAATGTTAACCCCTAGCTTTTTGGATATAGTAGACATATCAACTGTCGAGAGTATGGCGCGCTTTGTAACGCATAACAATTGCGATACAATACAAACAGTTGATAACAAGGTCTCTCAAAAATAGCAATCTTCCCACCCTCCCACGGCTAAAGAGGAGAGCTTTTAGTTTGGGAAGAAAGGATTTCCTCTTTAGCCGTGTACCCACCCTCTTTGTGGATATTTTTGAATGCCTTTTCTTTAGCCCGTCGCCCCAGCCCCGCCCCGCGAAAAAACCAATCACAGAAAGGCTCTATGTGGATGGCGTGCGGCGGACGCTGAGCACAGCGGCCGCAGGTGGGGGCGCACCACTCGTACAGTCGTAAGGTGAGTGTGTGAGTCACCACAGCGATCCCGCACGCACGCCAGCAGTTAGTTTCT
>PCYI01000004.1:0-31143 GCA_002774795.1 Candidatus Vogelbacteria bacterium CG10_big_fil_rev_8_21_14_0_10_51_16
TACACTGATTTTCTTTGTGAGCTACTGGGCATAGTACAAAAAGTGCTCCTTTTGTGCTATCATAAGAAGCTATGTCACTCTTTTCCAGTCTTTTTGGAGACGAAACAACCAAACACCTGCGCTCTATAGAGTCGCTTGTGGTAAAAATAAATGGCCTTGAAGATGGGCTTGCTTCTAAAACAGATGCGGAGCTAAAAGCTACAACTGGCCTCTTAAAAGAGCGTCTTTCTTCAAGAGAGAGTCTCGACGATCTTTTACCCGAGGCGTTTGCTTTGGTTCGCGAGGCGGCCAAGCGTACGGTAAAACAGCGACACTTCGATGTTCAACTTGTGGGGGGCATCACACTTCATCGTGGCAAAATCGCCGAGATGCGTACTGGGGAAGGTAAGACGCTTGTGGCCACGTTGCCAGTCTACCTAAACGCTCTCACCGGCAAAGGCGTGCACGTAGTCACTGTAAACGACTACCTCTCACGTCGTGATGCTGTTTGGATGGGTCAGATTTATGCATTCCTCGGACTGTCTGTGGCTGTCATCAATCACGAATCAAGTTATCGCTATGATGAGACACACACATCTGACAATGAAAAAAATGATGCAGTGGGCGCGGACGCGCTCGACAAACAAAGAGACGAACTCGGAGCCTTCAAAGTGGTGCACGAGTTTTTGCGTCCTTGCACGCGCACGGAAGCGTACGCGGCCGATATTACTTACGGTACAAACAACGAGTTTGGTTTTGACTACCTGCGCGACCATCTGGTCTATAGTCCGGCGAACGTAGCCCAGCGCGGTTACAAGTTTGCCATTGTAGACGAGGTCGACTCTATTTTGATAGATGAATCGCGTACCCCGCTTATCATCTCCTCGCCTTTCGCCGAGGCCGAAAATCTGTATCACAAGTTTACGGAGATTGCCCGAGCGTTCACTCCGGAGGTTGATTATGAAGTAGACGAGAAGCTCCGGGCTATCACTCTCAAAGATGCCGGCATCGACCGAGCCGAGAAGATGCTTGGCATAGATAACATTTACACCGAGAAGGGCATTAAGTATGTGCACCATTTGGAGACGGCTGTCCGCGCCCGCGCTCTTTTTGAACGCGACCGCGAGTATGTGGTCAAAGATGGCGAGGTCGTTATTGTGGACGAAGCCACTGGGCGTCTTCAACCTGGCCGCCGTTGGTCGGAAGGGCTTCATCAGGCCATCGAGGCCAAAGAGGGGGTCGATATTCAAAAAGAGTCGCGCACGCTCGCTTCCATCACCTTTCAAAACTACTTTCGCCTCTACGAAAAGCTGGCCGGTATGACCGGCACGGCCGTCACGTCAAAGGAGGAGTTTTACACGGTCTACGGGCTCGATGTCATCACCATTCCTACAAACAAGACGGTGGCGCGGAGCGACTTAAACGACCTTATTTTTCAAACCGAGAAAGGGAAGTTTCAGGCTATTGCCACGAAGATTAAGGATCTCTATGAGCGAGGCCAACCTGTTTTGGTGGGTACAGTTTCGATTGAGAAGAATGAGCTCCTATCCGCTTTCCTTACAAAGGAAGGGGTACGACATGAGATTTTAAACGCGAAGAATCATGAACGCGAAGGGGAGATTGTGGCGCAGGCAGGACGAAAGGGCGGGGTGACCATTGCTACCAACATGGCTGGCCGCGGAGTGGACGTGCTTCTGGGCGGGGCGCCCTATGATGCCACGCGGGCTGACGAAGTACGCGCATTGGGAGGCCTTTTCGTGCTCGGCACAGAAAGGCACGAGGCGCGGCGCATTGATAATCAGCTTAGAGGTCGCGCTGGTCGCCAGGGTGACCCGGGTGCCACCCAATTCTTTGTCTCGCTCGAAGACTCCCTCATGCGCGTGTTTGCCTCCGACATGGTAAAGAAGATGATGGGCCGCTTTGGTATTCCAGAGGATGAGGCCATCGAGAATCGCTACGTATCAAAGGCCATAGAGGCGGCGCAAACAAAGATAGAAGGTTTTCATTTTGATGCCCGTAAGCACCTGCTTGAGTACGACGATGTTTTAAATCACCACCGGCGCGCCATTTACACCAAGCGAGAGAGACTGGTGCGGGCTACAAATGAAGAGTTGGAAGAGTATCTTACTGAAATATCGGGGGTCCCACTTGGAGAGAACCTAGAGGATCAATCTCCAAGTGGGGCGGAAATTTCCGAACAGGTTGAGAAAAGGCCGCTTTCGGAGTCTAAATTAAATGATGAAAAGGCGAACGAGTTTCGCAAGATGGTGGCCGAGAAAAAAGCCAAGCTTGGGCCGGAATCCTTTGCCGCTATTTTACGCCAGCTTGTCCTCCAGGTGGTTGACCTTTTTTGGATGGAGCATTTGGAGGCCATGGAGTACATGCGCGGCTCGGTGCGCCTGCGCGCCTACGGCCAGCGCGACCCTCTGGTGGAGTACAAGCGCGAGGGATTGCGTCTCTTTAAGACGCTTGAGGACGATATGAATGCCGAAGTCTTGCGCGTCTTTCCTACTGTTGGTGCCGTGAGCGCCGCTACACTCCAAGAGCCAATGGCGGTGGCTGTGCACGAGTCGGCCTCTTCACCCCTGAAGGCTCCCGCAGATGAGGCCACCGAACGAAGAAACCAAGTGTCGGCTCCGGCCAAAGTCAAAGATGCGGAAGGAAATGAGGTGGGTCGCAACGATCCGTGCCCTTGCGGCTCGGAAAAGAAGTACAAGAAGTGCCACGGAGCGTAGCCACAGGAAGGGTTCAACCTTTCCTGAAAGGTTGAACCCTTCCTGGCCACTTGCTGGTGGTGTATGGTGTAAGGTATGAACCGCGTACCTATCGAGCTCGATACATTTCACCATGTCTACAATAGGGGGACTGAAAAGAGATTAATTTTCATGAACGATGCTGATCGGGCTCGTTTCATGTTGTATGTTGATATTCTCAACAACACCAAGCTGGAGAATCCTAGCAAGTTGGAACAGTTTGGTTTATTAGAAGAATATTCCGTGAAGGAAAGATTAGTTGATGTAGTTGCGTTGTGTCTAATGGATAATCATTTTCATCTTCTTCTCTATGAGCGAACCGAGGGAGGTATTAGTAAGTTTATGCAGCGTCTCGGTACGGCGTACACGGTGTATTTTAATGAAAAATATGAGCGCACAGGGGCTTTATTCCAAGGGAGATTTAAGAGTAAGCTTGTCACAGACGAAGCCTATCTTTTTTATCTCATTAACTACGTTCACTTCAATGTGCGAGACTTACTACCACCGGACAGGCGTTTTCTATCCGATATCATTAAATTTTTAGAAATCTATCCTTGGTCCAGCTATGCGGCGTATGCAAAACTGCGACCTCAACCACGTTGGTTACAGACAGAGAATGTCAAGAAGTATGTATCCTTTGAAAAGGATTATAAATCCGAGCTCTTGGCGCTGTATGATGAAGCGGACACAATGAGTGACACAATAGGAGGTCTGGCAATAGATGAATAAGGAAAGGTTGAACCCTTCAGGAAGGGTTCAACCTTTCACGAGAAGAGAAATCACTACTGTCGACGGCGCCCCCTACCAGTTCTCGCGAATTGACAGGGGGCGCCGCCGAGTTTTTCTTGTCTGCTCCTTGGGAGCTGACAAGCGCTCTGCGCAGAGACGAAAGAGCTCTGCTACCTTTCTCCCTTCGGGGCCGAAGCCATTTTAGAGAGAAAGCTCTCCAGAATATCACACCATTTTGATACCCTCAAGCGGAGTTGTCCACAGCACTTTTTTTGTTTACAATTTGTCGAGATACTGCCATTTACGAAATACAACAAAAAACAAACATTCGCGTAGCCTATGACATCGAACGATAAGTCTTATGAACGATTCCTTTGAGCTTTCAGAACTGTTAGCGTGTGTGCTTACTTTTACTCGAGTTGAGCTCGAGGCTGTTCTGAATGATCCACACCATACTTCCGAGCAAATCGTCGCACTTTTAGAGAAAGACTTTTCGGATTTGCTGCAGGCGTCGGTTGGCGTATGGGAAGAGTATACGCTCAGACAACATAGTTTGATGGTAGCCAATCAATTTCGACGCTATTTTCGATCGGATGATGTGCCTGTCTCTATCGAGTATAGATTTTTAGAGATCGTGTTTCTCCTGCATGATTTTGGAAAGCCAATTGCTTGGGCGAAAAAGGAGCGTAACGCTCAACATGCCTACACTATCCCACTTCTAAAAAGATTTTAACAGAGCTTGGATATACAACAAAAGAAATTAGTGTCGCGAGTGCCCTTATTGACGGCGACCCTATTGGATCGTATCTTAAGAGTGGTTTGTCAGAAGAAATAGTTGAGAAAGTACAGCAAATGGCAAATGCGTCTGGTCTTTCACTTCCAGACTTTTGGAAACTGCTACTCATCTATTACCAGGTGGATGCAGGGTGCTACACCAAGGATGCAGGAGGTATCGAATCCCTTGATTGATTATTTATTTTTGATCATGAGGTGGAAAAGATGCGCCTTACTCCTCAGATTCAAGAAAGAGTAAATATTTTAGAGCATAATCTTTTTGCATAATGGATACGCATTATTATCACGGATCGAAAGTGGGCGGCATTAAGGTACTTGAGCCTCGACTCTATAAGCAGGTCACGGATCGGCCGGTTGTTTTTGCTACGGCTGATAAAAACTATGCTTTAGCGATGATCCATGCGAGCGGGGCGGAGCTTGCAGTGAGCTATGGAAGTGACGCGAACGGAAAGCGGGTGATGTTTGTGGACGAGCTCAAGCCCGATGTTTTGCGAGAGCTGGAACAGCCCGGGCATCTCTATGCTTTTAGCGCAGAAGGATTTGAGCCAAGTTCCGAAGACCTCGAGGGAGAATATGTGAGCTATGTGTCTGTCCCGATTATAGAAGAAACATACATTCCGAATGTGCGCCAGGCGCTTGAGGCTGACGGCGTCCAAGTTGTTGATTATGATCACGTGCTTGATTCTATGAAATCACGCGGTAAAGATCATGGAAAACCAAAACAGGAACACGCAGTGGATCGTTTCCAGCGTTAGGCAAAGTTATGCACTCGAGCGCTCTTGAAATGGGTATATACTGTAGACCTTTATTCATTTAAGAAAAAACTATGGCAAACATTTCGTATCATGTGCCTGTAGCAGAATGGCTCTTTCGCAACACACAGAGTTCGTGGCTGTGGCTTATCGTGCGCCTCTATGTCGGTTGGGTGTGGCTCTCCGCCGGCTGGGGCAAATTCAATAATCCGGCTTGGGTGGGAAGCGAGGCAGGCAACGCCATGTCGGGATTTGTGGAGGGTGCGCTCGCCAAGGCCGGCGGAGCGCACCCGGCCGTGCAGGGGTGGTACGCGGCCTTTCTTGAAGTTTGCGTTCAGCCTTATCCGGAACTCTGGGCGCACTTGATTACTTACGGAGAAATGCTGGTGGGGGCGGCCCTTATTCTTGGTGTCCTTGCGGGCGCCGCCGCCTTCTTTGGTATCTTTATGAACCTCAACTTCCTTTCGGCCGGCACCACGAGCACCAACCCCCAGCTTCTGGTGCTCGGCCTCTTTCTACTGCTCGCATGGCGGGTGGCTGGCTGGTGGGGGATTGACCGCTATCTTCTCCCCAAACTTGGCTGGCTCAAACGACCGCAAAGCACCTAATCCCTCCTACGGAATTTTGCAAAATTCCGTAGGAGTGTAAGGGTTAAGGCAAGCAAACTATGCGCTTGGTCGGGAGCAAATGGTACGAACATCTTTATGAAAGAAACAGGAAATACTGATTTTACTGCGTGGCGTTCTGTGCTAGGCCAGCCTGACTGGTATTTGCGACTGCTTACTGAATTGAAGGCACTGCAGGCAAGCATTGCGTCCGAGCCACCCGAGCGCCAGCGTGAGCTTAAAGATAGCGTCTATGAGTTTTTTGAAACTGAAATCGCGGCCGGGCGTGTGGCGTTTGGCATGAGCGGTCACGACTTTGATGCCGAACGCCAGCCCATTGATACGGCCGTCATTCACCACACCGCGAACGCTCCTGGTATCACCGCAGAGCGCATAAGCGTTATTCACCTCTTGCGCCTCTATGCTACCTACTATGCTCACCCCTATCTTGAGAGCGAACAACATATCAAAGGAACGCCGCTCTACTCCGGCCACTTTAGTGACGGCAAGCAGGTGTTTTACGCCTATCACTGGCTGGTGCGCCAAGACGGCAGTACCGAGCGACTCCTCGAAGACCGAGAGATTGGCTGGCATGCGGGTGCGTGGGAGGTGAATTGCCGTAGTGTCGGCATCTGTCTCGATGGTGACTACCGCTCCCGGCGACCGAGTAACATCGAACTTAGGGCGACTGCGCGCATTCTCCGCGAGAACTACCCTAAGATTGTGAAGGAGCGTCTCCTTGGCCACCGTGAAGTCAATCCCAAGACCGACTGCCCTTCAAATCTCTTCCTCTCGACCCCTAAAGATCGCGGTTGGAAAGAAGATCTGCTAACATTGCTTTAGTATATTTACGGTTTTACTGTTTGACCATTAGATAATGAATTAACATCTTATATGCTATCGCGGATAAGATGTTAATTTGAAAGTTTCTGTACGTGCATGCGCAAACTTCAGCAATTTATCGAACGTAATTTCTACCGTTTCCTTTTGCCTTGCGCCAAGGTGTATTGGTTTCTTTTTCGCCCCACCACTCGCGGCGCTAAATGCTTGATCGTGGCAGAGGGGAAAGTTCTCTTAATCCAAAACACCTATCACCGCTATGGGGTGTGGAATCTGCCCGGCGGGCGTATTGCGAAAGACGAGACCCCTGAAGAAGCTGTGGAGAGAGAGGTGCGAGAAGAAGTGGGTTTACTCCTGCCATCCGTGCATAAGCTGGGAGAGTGGTTTACGGCAAAAGAATACAAGCGTGACACGGTGCATTATTACGTAGCAGAGTTTCCTAAGCTTCCGAAGATAACGATAGACCCCGTGGAGATAGCGGCAGCCGGATGGTATCCCATAGATCAACTCCCAGAACGTATTTACTTATCAGTCACTAAGGCTCTTGAAATGTACAATGAGGTCCATTGAACAAATCTTGTGAGGGCATCCAGAGATCTGCGAACGCCGTTTTGGTAGAAAACCCTCTTGAGAAGGTGTAGGATAACGTACATCATGAACGAACTCGAAAACCAACTTCTCCAATACTTAACAGAGAAAAGAGGTTTCTCCAATGTTTCCTTGAGTCGCCTAGGAGGCAAAAGTAGCAATCACCTCAATTTCTTGCTGCAAACAGAAGGTAAGAAATATGTCTGTCGCGTGAGTGATCCTACTGGCTTCAACGCAGAGAACCTCACGAGCATTACTGACGAATACACCATCTTGAAGCTCGTTGAGCCATTTGGTGTTGGTCCCGCAGTGCACAGTGTGGATCCTGAGGGTTTTTCCGTTCCTGTGCTCATCGAAGAGTTTCTTGAGGGAGAAGCTTTGAAGATCGTTACCTTTGAGAAACTATCGGCCGTCCTACGGCTGATGAAGAAAGTCGAAAACATTTCACTTACAGAAGACCAGTTTCCATTTCGTTATAGCTATAGATCATACGCTGCGAGTATTCATGGTTGGAATCGTCGTTTGGAAGATGCGAAGAAATTGCTTCCAGAAAATGATTTCTGGGACACCACTCTGGCTGCATTCAAAGAGGTTATCCATAAAGCATCTCTCGTTTTAGCGGAACATGAATCTTCGCTGGAAGCTCAAGAGCCGGTCTTTATCTACAATGACATTCATGGGGAAAACATTATCTGGTCCGATACGAAAGAGGAACCCATCTTCATCGATTGGCAGAAGGTAAGCCGTGGCGATCCAGCATTTATGCCTGCCGTGTTTGCCCTTGCTTTTGAAAGTGACGGGGAATTCAGTCGCGAAAAGCTTTTTTCTTGGGTTATCAAGGAATACGGTACTGACCAAAGACTTTTTCATCTCCGCATTCTTGAGCGGGAAGTAGCAAACATGCTCTGGGTGGTCTGGGCTGCTTTGAAGCAAAAGAAAGAAGTACCTTTTAAACAGGTGGAGGAGTACGATCGATATGTGAGAACAAGAGAACTTGTTAATAATTTTTCTGCATGATCCCTGAAGTCACTTTCATACGTTCTCGGCCTTACGACACTAGGTTGAAGCATTTTGAAGGCGCGGTGCGTCCTGATATTGCACTTTTCAGAAAAGCGATGACGGAGATGTGAGACCTATGGAAAAAAGACGGGGAGCAAATTCTCGCAGCCATCGCCGAAACACTCAAGCTCGATTGGCATCAAGCCTTGATCCCTTGCTATGTGAGCTACGCCATGGGAGCATTTTCTGATCCCCTCACTATTTCTTTTAAAGAGCAGACGACCGATATGCTCGATCTCCTTACTCACGAGCTCATTCATCGCATCAGTTTCGATGGGCCGAATGAGGTGCTTGTTAAGCCCACTTTCTTTAAGGTACTCAAGCCCTATGAAGGTGAGCCGATCATAACGCAAAATCACATTGTCGTGCATGCGGCTGAAACCGCTGTTATTCTGAAGGTGTTTGGTGAAGCCCGTTTGCAAAGGAAAATGAGCCTTTCGCCAAATCCTGATTACATCCGTGCGTGGGAACTTGTACAAGCGAGGGGGTACCAAGATATTCTAGATGAGTTCATCCGTCTGAGGAACACTTGAATAGTATGGTAGTCTGGGTTACCATTATCTTATGACACTCCTCCTTCGTTGGGTCGTAAACGCGCTCGCCCTTCTCCTCGTTGCTTTTGTGGTGCCGGGGATTGTGGTGAGTAGCTTTTACATTGCTCTTATTGTGGCGGTACTGCTGGCCCTTGTGAACGTCACTATCCGGCCCCTCCTTGTTATTTTGACTTTACCTATTAGCATTATCACCCTTGGCCTTTTCACTCTTGTCATCAACGCCCTCTGCTTCTGGTTTGTGGCCAGTTTTGTTTCCGGTTTTGCTGTCGGCGGATTTTTCTCCGCTTTCATCGGGGCGCTCTTGTATTCTGTGGTTACAACTGTAGCCAATCGTTATATTGAGTAAACAGAACTTTGTTTTCTCTTTGTTTGTCTTGCCGTTTCTTGCTTGTTTGTTAGACTGGATTTTAAGTAAAATAATCAACTTCTAAAACATGATAAAAAAAATACTGTGGCTCGTTGTGGTGGTTCTTGTCGTTTGGGGTGTCTATGTACTTGCCACGAAGGATCAAAATGAGGCTCCTGCTGAAGAGGTAGCAACGGAGGCCAACTTTGCCGTTGCGGCGGGCGACCAGAAGCCAGGCAGTGAGGTGAAGGTGGGGTTGGCTATACTTGCCGAGCCAGCTTTTTTGGTGGTTCACCGCGAGGAGGACAGCGCGCCTGGGGCGATTGTCGGAGTTTCCGGCCTTTTGACTGTCGGTACTCATAGCGACCTCTCGATCTCGCTATCACGGGCCGCGCAGTCTGGCGAAACTCTCTATGTAATGGCACATCGCGATACAAACGGCAATGGCATTTTCGACTATGCCGCGGATGCCTCTCTCGATGTTCCAAGCGTGGACTCGCAGAGTCGGGTGGTGATGACGATGGTGCTGGTGCGGTAGCACACAACAAACAACTGACAATTGACAAAAAAACAAAAAGCGCTCGCGCTTTTTGTTTTTTTGTCAGTATGTGGTAGGATAGACACTCCCCCCACAGGTGGCGGGGATTTTCTATGCAAGAGATACGCAATGTAGCCATTATCGCCCACGTAGACCACGGGAAGACCACTCTTGTGGATGCTTTGTTGCGCCAGGCCCTCGCCGTGAAGACCGACGACGAGTCGGGTGACCTTATTATGGACTCAAACGACCTGGAGCGAGAGCGGGGCATTACTATTTTCGCTAAGAATGCTTCGGTGGAGTGGCAAGGGGTGAAGATAAACATTTTAGACACGCCCGGGCACGCCGACTTTGGAGGGGAAGTGGAGAGAGTGCTCACCATGGCCGATGGGGCATTGCTTCTGGTGGACGCTAAAGAGGGACCCATGCCACAGACGCGCTTTGTTTTAAAAAAGGCCCTCGAACTCGGCCTACGGGTGGTGCTTGTCATAAACAAGATGGACAAGCCGGAGGCCAGACCAAACTTTGTGCTCGACGAGGTTTTTAATCTTTTTATTGAGTTGGGGGCCACAGACGCGCAGGCCGAGTTCCCTGTAGTTTATGCGGTGGGCAAGAATGGTGTGGCCAGTCTTGCTCCCGAGATTGAGTCGATGCAGAATATCTTGCCCGTTTTTCATACAATCGTTGATAATATTCCTCCCACCAAGCGCGAGATTGAGGGGGGATTTCAGTTTCTGGCCGTTTCCACCGACCTCGACGACTACAAGGGTCGCATTGCCACCGGCAAGGTGCACCGCGGAGTGGTGCGCACTGGCGATAACGTGGTGCATATCGCGCGGGATGGAAAGGTCTTACCCATGAAGATTACCTCCCTTATGACTTCGCGTGGTATTGCTCGCGTCGACATAGACGAGGCGGCGGCTGGGGATATTGTGCATATCGCCGGCTCGCCAAATATTCAGATCGGAGAGACGTTTGCCGCCATCGATAAGCCGGAGGCCCTTCCCACGATTCACGTCGACCCGCCCACTATCAAGGTGATGTTTTGCGTGAACACCTCCCCTTTTATGGGGCGGGAAGGAAAGTATGTCACCTCGCGTCAGCTTCGAGAGCGCCTCTGGAAGGAGCTCGAGCGCGACGTGGCTCTCAAGGTGGAGGAGACCGACTCGGCCGACCGCTTTTTAGTTTCTGGTCGGGGTGAGCTCCACCTTGGAATCCTTATCGAGCGCATGCGTCGGGAGGGCTATGAGTTTCAAGTCGGTAAACCGGAAGTAATCTATCACGAAGAAGAGGGCAAAAAGCTTGAGCCATACGAACAGCTTTTCATTGAGGTACCGGAAGCGCATGCTGGTGTAGTCATTGAGAGGCTGGGTTCGCGCGGAGCCGAGATGCGCAATCTTTTGGTACGAGACGGTATTACTCACCTTGATTTTGTTATTGCCACCAGTCGTCTTTTTGGTTATCGTAGTAAATTTCTCACCGACACAAAAGGTCTAGGTATCATGAACTCGCTCTTTTTTGGCTATGGGGCCGCCCAAGTGGGGTTGGCGCTACCCCACGGCTCCATTGTTTCCTATGAGACGGGCAAGAGCACCGCTTTTGCTCTCGAGAATGCTCAAGAGCGAGGCGGGCTTTTTATCGGCCCCGGTGATGAGGTGTATCGAGGCCAGGTGGTAGGGGAGGCTTCGCGCGACGAGGATATTGAAATAAATGTTTGCAAAGCCAAACAGCTTACCAATATGCGCTCGAAATCAAGTGACGGAATGGTTGTTTTAGACCCTCCACGCATACTTTCAGTAGATACCGCCCTTGAATACTTGGGGGATGATGAGCTCATGGAGGTTACCCCCCAATCTGTGCGCGTGCGGAAGATGGGAGAGGCCAAGCGAAAGGGGAGTTAGAATGGGGTAGGAAGAAGGAAGAAGGAGAAATTATGCGGGTGATTGTTAATCGTTAAGCATCAGTTGTTCTTTTGTCGCCGGTATTTACGAGGCAAATTAGAAGTGTTACTCTGTGGCATACCAACACAAGCTTCTTTACTTTTATGAAATCTATAGCAATTCTGGTCGCCCTTGTGATCGTCGGCCTGCTTGGCTACGCGCTCATTACTGGCCGTGATAGTTCTGAAAATCGGCCCTCGCAGAGTGCCACTGGCGGGCTCGCAGTTGAGGATGTCTTGGTGGGGGATGGCACGGAGGCCGGCCTCGGGGATGTTGTCAGTGTCCATTATACAGGCACTCTTGCCGGTGGCCAAAAGTTTGACAGCTCTTACGACCGTGGGGAGCCTATAAGCTTTGCTCTTGGTAGTGGCACGGTCATTGAAGGTTGGGAGCTTGGTCTTGTTGGTATGAGGGAAGGAGGTAAAAGGCGCTTGGTAATTCCGCCCGAACTTGCTTATGGTGAGTTTTCGCCACCCGGTTCTATGATACCAGCACAGGCAACCCTCTTCTTTGAAGTAGAACTCTTGGATGTTGTTGGGCGATAGGATTTGTTTGAGCTCAAGCTAAGTTTGACGTTAAAGCTATTTTTCTGCTACTATGCAGTACTGCCCCGATGGGTCTGTTTCCATTAAACATGGCTAAGAAATCGGTAATTGCAAGGGCGCTCAAGCCGCCAAAATTCAAGTCGCGAGTGGTGCGACGGTGTTTCCGTTGTGGGCGAAAGCACGGATACATGCGTGATTTCATGTTGTGTCGCATTTGTTTTCGTGAGTTTGCTAATGAGGGCATGATACCCGGTATTCGTAAAAGTTCTTGGTAACAATCAGGCCGTAGGCTCTAGGAAGTAGGCATTAGGGAAATACAATCCCGATTGCCTAAAGCCTAAAGCCTAAAGCCTAAAGCCTAAAGCCTAAAATGACATCCACAGATCCAATCTCTAATATGATCATCGCCCTCAAGAATGCGGGCATGGTGAATAAGCCTTCCACAACTTTGCCGTCGTCTAAGTTGAGGCTTGCTATTGCCGAGCTTTTGGTACGACAGGGTTATTTGGATGGTATTACAAAAAAGGGTAAGGGAGTAAAGAGATTCATGGAGCTCTCTCTCGCGTACAAAAATGGGAAGCCCCGTATTGTCGATGTACGCCGAGTCTCTAAGCCATCTCGGCGCATTTATAAAGGGGTGCGAGATATTCTGTCGATCAGGCAAGGCCACGGCCTAGCCGTTTACTCCACTCCCGCGGGACTGCTTACCGGGAGTGAGGCGCGAAAGGCCAATGTAGGAGGCGAACTCTTGTTTACTTTATGGTAAACAAGTAGTTCACCACAATTGACCAAGAGAACGATTGACCATTGACCAGATGAAAATTAAAACACACATCGAATTCGGATTAAGTCAGTTGTCAATTGTAACACCATTATGTCTCGTATAGGCAAACAACAAATTAGTATTCCGGAAAGCGTCATGGTAAGCGTGGTCGGTGGCGTACTTACGGTGAAGGGTCCACTGGGAGAGCTTGCGCGACCGGTGCATTCACTGGTTTCTGTAAGCGTGGCGGATGGGATTGCCAAAGTTACGCCAGAGCGGAAAAATAATAAACTCGCGCACTCTCTTTGGGGAACATACGCATCCCACCTCCTTAATATGATAGAGGGAGTGACCAAGGGTTTTCAGAAAAAACTTATCATTGAGGGGGTGGGTTTTCGAGCGGAGATGTCCGGCGACAATATAAAGTTCAGTCTTGGCTTCTCTCACCCTATTAATGTGAGTATTCCCAAGGAGTTAAAGGTTACCATAGAGAAAAACGTACTCACTATTGCGGGCATAGACAAGGAGGCTGTCGGTCTCTTTGCTTCTCAGGTTGTTTCCTTGAAACGCCCAGAACCATACAAGGGCAAGGGTATTCGTTATGAAGGTCAAGTAGTGCGACGTAAGCAGGGCAAGAAGACTGTTGGCTAAAATTCAGGCAGTAGGAAGTAGGCAATGGGCAGTAGGGAAAACCAAGACCCAACTGCCTAGAGCCTAGGGTCTAAATCGTAGAGCATAAAATGAAAAATAAAACACAACAAAAGAGTCTACGGCGAGAGCGACGCCAAGGTCGCATACGGGCTAGAGTGAGTGGGACCGCCACTCGTCCTCGCCTTTCTGTATTCCGCTCGAACACCAAGATTTATGCCCAGCTTATCGACGATGAGGTCGGGTTGACCATAGCCTCGGCTCACAGTATGGGTTCGAAAGAGACCAGACTTGTGAGCGCTGAGAATACAGGCAATGCCTTAGCTAAGGCGGCCAAAGAAAAAAATGTACATGAGGCGGTTTTCGATCGGGCCGGCTATCTCTTTACTGGACGCGTGAAAGCAGTCGCCGAAGGCGCCAGAAAGGGAGGATTAAAGTTTTAAGATTTACTTTGCCATTTCCATTTATAAACTATGACAGATGAAACAAAAAAAACAGAAGGACAGACTGTCGCCCCAACTACCCCGGCGCCTTTTGGGGGTGGTCCGCGTGGGCGAGGGGGGGCAAGAGGTCCAGGGATGTCGCGTCCGGGAGGAAGAGATGGTAAGCCGGCAGGTGGACGGAGAGGACAATGGGGTCGACGTGACGGTGGCCGCGCTCCTCGCGTGAAGCCGGAGTTTGAACAGAAGATCGTCCAAATCAGGAGGGTTACGCGTGTTATAGCAGGAGGGAAACGCTTTAACTTTTCGGTGGCTATGGTTATCGGAAATAGAAATGGTTCGGTGGGAGTTGGTATTGGCAAGGGTGCAGATACGGCTCTCGCTATTGAAAAAGCCTTTCGCCATGCCAAGAAGAATATGCAAAAGCTAAGATTGACCGATACAAAGTCTATTCCTCATGAAGTGGCGGCCAAGTACTCAAGTGCTCGACTTTCTTTAAAACCATCTCCGGGTCGAGGTCTTGTGGCTGGAAGTGCGGTGCGCGACGTTCTTGCTCTTGCGGGCATCACTGACGTAAATGCCAAGGTGGTGTCGAAGAGTAAGAACAAGTTAAATATCGCCAGAGGTACAATGATGGCTCTCGGTAGACTTTCTACTCTCACAGAAAGAGGGGCGCGGATCAAGAAAACAGTAACAGTTACTCCGGCGTAGTTTTATACAGATATTATGCAAATTCATGAACTAAAACCTAGACACGGACGCCAATTGGGGAAAATGGTTGGACGAGGTGGCAAGCGCGGTAAGACTTCCGGACGTGGAACAAAAGGTCAAAATGCGCGGGCTGGCCACAAGAAGCGACCGGAGGTTCGAGACGCCATTAAAAAGCTTCCGAAATTGCGCGGGCGCGGAGTAAACAGCCTGCTTTCGATCAAGAAGCCGGTCGCGATTGTTTCGCTAGCCACACTCGAGCGTAATTTTTCTGTCGGCGCTTTGGTGAATCCAAACACTCTTAGAGCAAAGAAACTTTTTGGTACTCGTCCGACCAAGTTTTTACAAGTCAAGGTGCTGGGCAACGGGTCTCTTTTAAAGGCACTCAAGGTGACTGATTGCAAGGTTTCTGCCTCGGCTAGAGAGGCTATTTTGAAGGCGGGGGGGAGTGTGGCGCAGTAGTTAGCTTGTAGCTTCTTTAGCTTCACTAGCTTTCACCATAAATGCATACGAATTCAGAAGCTAAAGAAGCTATCAGCTAAAAGCTAACGAAGCTAGAGAACATGGACATTTTTTTTCAAAAACTAAAAACAATCGCCCTCGATTCATCCTTGAGAAACAGGATACTTTTTGTAATTGGGGCTTTGGTGATATTTAGATTTGTGGGTAATATCCCCATTCCCGGCGTAGATGAAGCCCGCCTAGCCTCATTCCTTGCAGGCAGTCAATTTTTCGGTCTTCTAAACATTTTTTCCGGCGGCGGTCTTTCTAATCTATCGATATTGATGCTGGGAGTGGGGCCTTATATTACAGCCTCCATTATTATGCAGTTGCTCACGATGATATTTCCGAAGTTGAAGGAAATGTATCAAGAGGATGGCCAGCTTGGTCGGCGCAAGTTCGCCCAGTATTCACGCTTGCTATCTTTGCCTCTCGCGGCTCTTCAGGCTTTTGGTCTCCTTTTTCTTTTGCGTCAACAGGGGATTATCGTTGAGGCCGGTCTCTTTGCTCATGCCCTAGATATTATTGTGGTGAGCGCCGGAGCTATTTTCTTGATGTGGCTTGGTGAATTGATGACAGAGTACGGCATTGGAAATGGCATCTCTATCCTCATTTTTGCCGGTATCGTGGCCAGTGCGCCTACCCAGCTTTCCCAGCTCTACTTTAGCTTTACCCCGGCCGACGCGCCTCTTTATCTAGGTTTTATTGCTGTAGCTCTTGTGATTGTGGCCGGAGTCGTCATTATTACAGAGGCGGAGCGGCCTATTCCCGTCACCTACGCCAAACGCGTGCGAGGTATGAAGGTCTATGGAGGCGGTTCTACGTATCTTCCTCTACGAGTTAATCAAGCTGGTGTTATGCCGATTATTTTCGCGCTTTCCATTCTGCTTTTCCCGCAAATGGTGGTCTCTTTTCTTTCGGGTATTGATAATGCCACAATAGCCTCCATTGCCGGCACACTCTCCGCTATCTTGCAGAATCAGTGGGTATACGGCTCTTTCTATTTTGTTTTGGTTTTTCTCTTTACCTATTTTTATACGGCCGTCACTTTTGACCCGGATCAAATTTCCACCAATCTGCAAAAGAGCGGAGCCTTTATTCCCGGAGTGCGTCCCGGTCCTTCTACCTCTGACTATCTTGGCAAGATTCTCTTGCGTCTCACTTTGGTAGGAGCTCTCTTCCTTGCTGTCATTGCTGTTCTTCCTCTTATTCTACAGGCCTTCACCGGCGTGCAGGCGCTCGCTATTGGCGGTACGAGCCTACTCATTGTGGTCTCGGTGGTGATTGATTTCGTCAAACAGTTGGACGCACAACTCTCCATGCGCGAGTACTAGGCCACAGGGCATAGAAAAAATCACCATGCTATAATGTCCCCACTAGTATGACTACGCCCTACGCCCTATGCCCTATGCCCTCGTTCCAACACTTCACTCTCATCTTCGTCGGACGATCTGGGAGCGGCAAGGGCACCCAGGCGGAGCTTATAATCAAGGAGCTTGCGCGCCAGGGTTGTCCAGAGGACAAGATTCTCTATGTGGAGACCGGGAAGCGTTTTAGGCAGTTTCTCGCGGGAGATAATATGGCCGCCGACCAAGCCCGAACGGTAATGGAAAATGGAGAGCTTCAGCCCGCTTTTCTTTCAATCACCATGTGGGCCAATGTTTTTGTAGAGGAGCTTCGGCCGGAGCATGAGCACGTACTCCTCGACGGTAGCCCCCGCCGTCTCGACGAAGCCAAGGTGCTCGACCAAGCTCTTACATTTTTTGAGCGGAAAAAACCAATCGTCATAAACGTGCAAGTATCTGAAACGTGGGCCCGCGAAAGACTGACAGCGCGTCATCGTACCGATGATGCTCGGCCGGGGGATATCGATAAGCGATTTGCCTGGTTTGCTCGAGACGTTGTGCCGGTAATTGAATGGTATCGCATCAACCCGGACTACACTTTTTTGGAAGTGAATGGGGAGCAGACGGTAGAGCAAGTGCAAAGTGAGATATTTGCTAAACTTGGCCTAAAATAAGCACGAAATCATAAATCTGAAGCACGAAAAAAGCACTAAATCCAAAGCTCTAAAACACGAAACCGAATTCGTTTAGATATTCATGATTTAGTGTTTATAATTTGTTTGTGTCCCGACGCTTGCGGTCGGGACCCCGTACTTTCGCCCTTGGCGAAACGTCGGGGCTTCAGATTTCGTGCTTCGTGCTTAACAAAGTTTACGAGTCACATTTGTCAAGACTGTCAAAGATGCTAATTAAAACAGCTAATGAGATTGAAGTTTTGCGAGAAGGTGGCCGGCGCCTTGCGGCTGTTTTGCGCGAGGTCGTTGTTGCCGTGCGCCCGGGAGTGACCGAGCTGGAGCTCGATGCTTTGGCGGAAAAACTGATCCGCGCCGGGGGAGACACTCCCGCTTTTAAAAACTATCAGCCGGGCGGAGCAAATATCCCCTTTCCGGCCACGCTGTGTGTGTCTGTGAACGATGCCATTGTGCACGGCATTCCCACCCATCGCGCCCTTGAGGAGGGAGATATTGTCGGTCTTGATATCGGGCTTGCCCATAAGGGGCTCTATACTGACATGGCCCGCACTATCATGGTGGGGGAGGTGTCGACCCAAGACCGCGTTCTGGTGGAGGATACCGAGCGTGCCCTTTCTCTTGGTATTTCCGCCACCTGCTCTGGTGCCCGTATGGGAGATGTCGGGGCGGCGATCGAAGCTGTTGCCCGACCGCACCATTATGGCATCGTGCGTGAGCTGGGCGGGCACGGCGTTGGCCATGCTCAACACGAGAAACCATATATTCCAAACTATGGAGTAAAAGGCAAGGGTTCTAAGCTCATGGCGGGCATGGTGCTCGCCCTTGAACCCATGTTTAACATCGGCACCGAAGAGATTCTCCTTGGGGAAGACGGCTACACATACCGGACAGCCGATGGTAGCCGGAGCGCCCACTTTGAGCACACTATTGTTATTACAGAAAGCGGACCGGAGGTGCTCACTCTATAATAAAGGGGTCAGACCCCTTTATTACAGACCCCTTTATTATCAAGAATCTGTGGTCTAATATTTTATCGCTATAACCTATTACATTGAGAATCTAACAATTTAAACAAGAGACAAGGTAACGCTTAGTGTCGGAAATAATTTCATGCCAGGTATCGCTAAGTTCGAAGAAAAAATCAGAAGCGCCATAAATCAAAAAGATGGCGAGTTTGGAAATGGCATTTTGTATAAAATGTGTTTAGAAAATCCATATCATAATGAGCCAGATGTTGTTTCCGGGAAAATATGGCTGATTGGTCGTGCGTACAGCGCCGCTATTGAACGAGTAAGAAGCAAGAAAAAAATAAATGATGATTTTTATAAAGAGGAAGTAGGGCCAACGCTAAGAGACGGCATTCTTGATGAGAGACTAAAAAATTTAGGAAGCATAAGAAAGATAGATAAAGAGAATTTGAGGCAAATTTTATCCACACACAAATACCTACAGAGTAAAATACACGGAATAACAGGTCTAAATAAACGCTCACTTTGTTCCAAGTACTTACACTTTCATTTGCCTGAATTATTTTTCATCTATGACTCAAGGGTTGACGGCACCTTGCGAAAGATATATCCAAGGTGGAAAGATTTTAACAATACATTAATCGATGATGTTGATAAGCCGTATGCAATTTTTTTCTGCAAGGCATTGGCCTTGAAAAACGAAGTGGAAGAAAGGATGAAATTAGAGATAACGCCTCGACACGTAGATAATTTTCTCATAAACGAAGCCAATGAATTGATCAAACAGAGCAGAACAGGAAAGAAGTAATATCCTAAAAATCCCATCTTGACAGCCAGCCATACTTTTTCGCGATAGTGTCCACTTCTTCTTGAGTATGTGTCTTTTTTCCTTGCACGAACGCAAGCGCTACTCTCTGGAACAGCATCCGCATCGAACGTATGCCATTATTGCCATAATTAGCGACGTAAGTGAGAATCTCGTCCGGGAGAGTTTCTCGGTAACCCTGTTCGTGGGCGTCTCTTTTAAGTAATGTGAAGCAAGCGTCAAAGTTGGGTATTTGTAAGTTCCAGATGCTCGAGTTTTCCAGCTGCTGGCTTGATGATTTTGAAAGATAATGGAAAACTATTTCTGAAAATGGCTGGCCATGCCAGGCGATAACCGTTTGCTTCTGTTGCTCACATCGCAGTATGACCAACAATAGAAGTGACATGAGAGTCTTTTCTTTACCCAATAAAAGGTCGAAGTCATCGATGAGGAGAATGTCAGGTTTGCAATATTGTTCAAGAAAACAATGTTCCATTCTCTTGACACATTCTTTTACCAGCACAGATGTGATATCTTCTGTGGAAATATAAAGTGTATGAAGCGCTGGGTATAAGTTTGAGGCTTCATTTCTGATGGCATAGAGCAAGTGGGTTTTACCTACCCCACGCGTAGTCCCATAAACACAGAATGGGTTATGGTGCGCTACTGCTTCTTTAACGATTTCATGCGCCGTCCTGATCGTGGGTTCATTAAAAGAGTCGACAACAATGGTGTCGAAACAATATTTTGCATTATGCCAGAGGCCGGGCATCCGCACAGTCTATAGAACCGTAAACAGCTCGCAAGTGGATAATTTCTACGTAAAGAAATAAAGAAATAAAGGGGTCAGACCCCTTTATTTTCAAAGATATATGGTATAATACTGCACACAAACTAGCCTTTTTTCGGACGGCCACGTGGCCGTCCGGTTGCGACGATACCGAACTTTTCCTGTAGTTTTTCTTTCCATCCAATACTACCAAACGGGATTTCTTTGTTGACAGCAGTACGAATCTCTCGGAGCTTCTCTTTTTGACTATCACTATCGTCTTCTTCGTTTAACGATGATAGGTAATCATCCGGCATTTCCACTGGCCATTCGGAGAGCATCTTTTTTTGTTTGTCTGTGCCATGCTTGCGTATCCAGGCGCTACTCCAGCGCCAGTCCTCCGCATTTGCTACCAAGCCAGCACGGAGAGCGTTACGCTCGGCATAGCGGCATACGCGATGAAAGTATCCATCGCTTTCAATTATGAATGACTTGTACCTACCTTGATAGACGTGTCCAAAGCCAACGGTGTCGTGATATGTATGGTAACGCGCAGTATGTGTCGTGCATAGCCATGCCATAAATTTACCCATGTCTCCGTCACGAATTGGAGATAGAACCAGATGCCAATGGTTAGGCATAAGTTCAAACACATACAGCCTTATATCAAATTGCTCAACTCCATCCATAAGTATTTCTTCGAACGCGAGATAGTCACCATCACTAAAGAAGATAGTGCGTTTAGCGTTTGCGCGATTGATGATATGGTAAACCTGGTCGGCCAGGTCAATTCTTTGGGAACGAGGCATGTTATTATTGTACCACATATTTTGTAAAACAAAGGGGTCTGACCCCTTTGTTTTGACGCGAAGCGGAGGTATTGACAAGATAGCATTGACTGTGATTTACTTTTTTGGTAGAAGTTTGGGAAACGGTGAGATCAAGGGCTCGGATAGTCCGACTCCTTGAGAGTAGCCATACCGGCCACGTTTGACGTGGCGAAGGAGGTAGTAGCCCATGAGAAGCAAGGGTAAGCCCTCAACGGAGGCCCAGCGAGCGGCGCTCGCGGGGATCTTCACAACCCAGGTTGCCCCCAGCTTGGTGGGCATGAGCAATGAGGCGCTCCAGCGCCTCTGCGGGAACCCGCCCTATATGGCCCGGCGTTTACGGGCGTACGTCGAAGCGGGATGCCCCGACTTTCCGCACTCCAGCATGACGGCGCGTCCGAGTGGCCTCATCCTCCCCGAGCGTAAGCTCGTCGAGGCCACGGCCATCGACTTCTCGCCCGACATGTTCCCCGACTGCCGGGTCGGAGCGGCGGTTCAGATGGGGATCGACTTTGGTGTCCCCATCGAAGAGGCGCTCGCCCGCCGAGGCGACCCGACTCGCGTCGGAGCGGTCAGGAGTGACCTCTTCACGGAGGCCAACTTCCCGACATCGCACCCGGGCGTTGTGTGGGCGAACCTCTTCGCTGTGAACTACGGCCGCTACATGTCGAATGCCGGGCTCCAGGATTGGCCGGCGAAGATAAAGATTGCCACTGGCCGTGACCTTCGCTACGCTTCTGCGAAGGTGGAGGCTCAGGCCCTCCAGGCCGCCCCCCGCCCCGCCTTCGACGGGTGCTACCCACTCGTCGCCT
Source organism: Candidatus Vogelbacteria bacterium CG10_big_fil_rev_8_21_14_0_10_51_16 (assembly GCA_002774795.1). GTDB lineage: Bacteria > Patescibacteriota > Minisyncoccia > Phycocordibacterales > JACRKE01 > 1-14-0-10-51-16. The sequence goes on from PCYI01000004.1 coordinate 21,303, forward strand.
ACGGCAACCACTGGGCGGACGCTGACGGCGATCGCTACTTCCTCAGGGCGAGCCTGGGCGGTGGCTCGCGCGACGTCGCCTACGTTTGGAGCAACCCTCGGGGCGGCTGGGACGGCCACTGGTGGTTCCTCGTCCTCGAGTATCTTGAGGCCCTGGTCCTCTGATACTCCGGACCCCTCTGGAACCCTGGCCCCCTGGATTTCTGGAACCCTGGAACGGGTTCTCCCCGGCACGCGCTTTGCGCGTGCCGGTTTTCTATTGTAATAAAGGGGTCAGACCCCTTTATTACCTTGAGTTACGAAATGCGAGTTTTTTCCCTCCCCCTGGCTAGGGGAGGGCTAGGGTGGGGTTGTGGTTAAGCCACATACAACCAACCTACCCCCTCCCAACCTCCCCCTGGCCAGGGGGAGGGGCCATTTCGTAATTCACAGTTTATTAGCGACGTAGAGCGAGAGAGCAGACCGTCCGAAAACGGGAAGCCTTGCTTCTCAATGCATTTGGAAGCGAGGCTTCCGGGCCTGTTTTCGGACGGTCTGGGGGTAGTGCCCTCTATTTTGATTATGGCTGGCGTGGCTTCTGTTTTTCTGCTAAAATTCACTCCTACTAATAACAAAAAACATACATGGCAAGTTTTGGATTTCCTGTTTTTAAGACAAAGAAAGCTGGCCCTAAACCTTCGGTCGGACAAGGCGCGCAGAAGTTTAATTTGGAAGACCCAAAGGGGCGTCGGGAGTATTTTCAGTTTAAGGCGGGCAAGGAGATCAAAGACATCCGCAACTATCTCAAGCGGGGCACTTTTGTGGCTTTTATGATGGGCAAGAAGAACTCGGGCAAGGGGACTTATACCAAACTTTTTGCCGAGCAGGTGGGCTTTGATAAGGTTTTACACCTCTCTATCGGGGACGTGGTGCGCTCGGCGCACAAGGAGATTGCTACCTCGAAAGGGCGAAAGGCGCTCACGAAATGGCTCAAGGAGAACTTCAGGAGCTTTATGCCACCGGCGGAGGCGATAGCCGCCATTGAAGGGCGCTCTACCTCCTCGCTCGTCACCACCGAGCTTATCTTGGCGCTTGTGGAGCGAACTATTGATGCCGAAGGCAAAAAAAAGGCGGTCTTTGTGGATGGCTTCCCACGTGGCCTCGACCAAGTTTCCTACGCCCTCTACTTCAGGCACATCATGGGCTACCGCGATGACCCTGATTTTTTTGTTTTTATCGATGTGCCAACTTCAATCATCACCGCCCGACAGGCGGACCGGGTGGTTTGCCCGGTCTGTTGCGTGCCCCGCAACTACAAACTGCTCTGTACCAAAGAGGTTGGCTGGGACGCCAAACAGAAGGAGTTTTACCTTATTTGTGACAATCCCGCTTGTAAGGGGGCCCGGATGACAAGGAAAGAGGGAGACAGTCTGGCCGCGAAAGACCTCAAGGCACGCTTACTAGTCGACGAACAGATTATGCGTCAGCTCTTGGCGCTCGACGGCATACCTAAGGTGTGTATCCGCAACTCGGTGCCGGTGCGGGAAGCTAAATCAAAGGTGGACGAGTACGAGATTACGCCGAGCTACGACTATTCGCTTGATAAGGATGGCGAGGTGGTCGTCTCTGAATTTCCGTGGACGACGAAAGACGACGAAGGGGTGGAGTCGTACAGCTTGCTTCCCGCGGCTCCGGTGCTCGCCATGGTGAAGCAGATACATAAGGTGCTTGGTTTGTAAAAGCACAAAACTCCAAAAGAGAAAAAGAAAAGGCGTCCCGGAGGACGTCTTTTCTTTTAGAGCTAGGTTGGGCACAATTGGCCTAGTTAGAGTACTAGGTGGGTGCCCCGCTCTCTTTGCCACGGCAAAGGATGAGACTGTGACTGGGTGCGAAGATGATGCAATATCTAATGTCTATAGATTCCGAGACTGTATATCCTCAGAATTTGCAACATCTTTGCACCCGACCACTTGAGAGCTCCCTAATGTATTGTTCTGCTAGACAATGTGCTAACCAACCTCATTTCATTATAAACCCCGCGCGCAACTATGCAAGCTCTTCTATGTCACGATATATCTGGATTTTATGTCAATTTCATCCACTGGTTTTCCCCAGAGCAATAAGCTTTTAATGCTATACTGAACTCACATGGAAAAAAAGCTTGAGCTTACATTTTATGGGGGGACAGGGTCGGTGACCGGGGCGAACTTTATTTTGCGTGAGCCGGACGGTCTCACCCTTATGTTTGACTGTGGACTAACTCAAGGGGAGGTGGTTTGCGACAACTGTAATTTAGACGACTTTCCTTACGACGTTGCGGCGGTAGACTATCTATTTGTGAGCCACGCTCATATTGACCACATCGGGCGCATTCCAAAACTTGTGCACGATGGCTTTAGAGGAAAGATTATTTCCACACCACCCACAAAAGATATCGCTGAGCTTTTGCTCATAGACTCAATCGGAGTGCTTGAAAAGGAGGCAAAGCGAGGGGGCACACCACCCCTTTTTGGGCGTGAAGACGTGGAGAGAGCTCTGTCTGTTTGGGAGACGGCCGGATATCATGAAGAGCTTGCCATAGGAGAGTTCAAGATTATTTTTAAAGATGCCGGGCATATCTTAGGCTCGGCTATGACCGAGGTTTCTTATGGCGCCAAAAAGATTGTCTTTACGGGCGACCTCGGCAACTCTCCCGAACCAATATTGCGAGACACTGAAGCTGTTGGGCACCCAAACTATCTGGTCATGGAGTCAGTCTACGGTGACCGTGCGCACGAGCATCGTGATGAACGTCGGCGTCTACTGGAAGATGTCATCTCGCAGACATACAATCGCAAGGGTGTGTTGATGATTCCGGCCTTTTCAGTGGAGCGCACCCAGCTCCTTCTCCACGAGTTAAACGCCATGATTGAAGAGGGCCTCATTCCTCCCGTCCCCGTCTATCTAGACTCTCCTTTGGCCATCAAGGTAACGGCCATTTATGGCAAGCATAAGAGTTATCTGGCGGATGAGGCTCTCCAGAGCTTAACGGGCGGGAAAGACTTATTTGATTTTCCGTGGCTTCACCGCGTTATGCAGAGTGAAGAGTCGAAGCGCATTATCGAAAAGCCAGCGCCGAAGATTATTATTGCCGGTTCCGGTATGTCTAACGGCGGGCGAATTGTACATCACGAAAAGGCCTACTTGCCTGACCCAAACAACACCCTCCTTTTGGTAGGTTACCAAGCGGCGGGGACACCGGGGCGCGTTCTTCAAGATGGAGCGTCAGAGGTGGAACTTATGGGGGAGAGCGTGCCGGTGCGCGCGCGAGTCCTTACTGTGTCCGGTTACTCGGCACATCGCGATAAGGATGGCCTTTTTGATTTTGTCGCAGGCGGGGTAGATACGCTCGAGCAAGTGTACGCGGTCATGGGAGAGCCAAAAGCGGCCCTCTTTCTTGTGCAAAGAGTTCGTGACAATCTGGGGATTAATGCTTCCGCTCCGGAAGCCGGGCAGACAATCGTGCTCGATTTTTAACTTTTTAATTTTCCATTACTTATGAATGACATCCGCCATGCACACAAGGTGCCTAAAATAGGTTTTTCCGGCTCGGCTTCAACTGAGTTTTTAAAGCAGGAAGACCTTGACCTCTGTATGAAGGCGGGAGCCGAAGTGGTCCGCCAAGGCGGTGTTTTGGTCACCGGGGCCACTACGGGTACGCCCTTGTGGGCCGCTCGAGGCGCCAAGGAGGCCGGCGGGACCTCGATAGGTCTTTCCCCTGCTCGTGACGAAAAGGAGCATGTGGGGACATATGAACTGCCCCTTGATTACATGGATGTGATTATATATACCGGTTTTGGCTACTCGGGCCGCGACCTGCTCTTTACTCGTTCATCGGACGCTATGATTATCGGCCCCGGTCGTATCGGCACCATTCATGAGTTCACCATCAGCTTCGAAGACCATAAGCCAGTCGGTATCATGGAGGGCGACAACTGGGAGACGGATGAGGTGTTGAAGTTTCTTATTGAAAAGAGCCACCGCGAGCAGGATAACAAAAAGGTGTTCTTCGAGCGCGACCCGGTACGGCTGGTCAGTCGTCTGCTTGAGTTTGTGAAGGCGGATAAGGAGGGACATTTGTAGGACAGGCCCTGGGCTTTCGGCACTAGGTAGCAACTCAGCTCAGAATTCCTAGAGCCTAGTGTCTAAAGCCAGGCGCCTCACAAAAACGATGGGGGACAACATATTAGTACAACCAGCCTCGCAGATACTGTATACACCAAATGTGGTGCCTGCTCCAGATTTACCACTTAAGTCATCAGGGGCACCCAAGCAATATAAGGTCGCGACAAATCTCGACCAGTTGCTTGCCTAAACCCAAAACACAGAATAACAGCTATCGCTGTTATTCTGTGTTTTGGGTGAAGCTATGGAAAAATCATAACCATCTTCGCACAGCGGCGATCTGCTCTTTGTAAGTGGCGGCCACCTCCGGGGTTTCGAGGAGGAGGGGAATAGGTTTCTTGGTGGCATCGTTTAAGAGTTTGACGAAGCGTTGCAGGCCTTTGGTGCCGATTAGGCCGACCCCGATATCCTCGTGGCGGTCTTTGCGGGCACCACAGACAGGCTTTGAGTCGTTGAAGTGCACGCAAGAGAGATACTTAAAACCGATCTCACGCTCAAACTCTGCAAAGCCCTCTTCCGCTTTTTTAGCATCCGTCCAATCGTAGCCAGCGGCAAAGGAGTGTTGGGAGTCAAGGCAGATGCCAAAACGACTGTCGCCTCCTAGCGCATCTTGCACGGCATGGAAGATTCCCCCCAGGTCGTCGAAACGGTAGCCCGTCTCCGACCCTTGGCCGGCGGTGTTCTCGAGGAGAAGTTTTGCTTTGAGGTGTTTTGTTTTTTTGACGATCGTAGCCATGTTAGCCACAAAATGTGCCCGGGCTTTCACGGGGTCGTTCTCAAGGGTTTTGCCCATGTGAATGACCACACCATTAATACCGAGGGCCTCCGCTATGTTAAGGTCCTCGATTAAAGACTGGTACTGGTAGCTTGTTTCCGTCAGCTCTTTTGCGAAGTTGTGGACGTAGCCGGCGTGGAAGACGGCGTACACTAGGGGCGACTTTTTAAAATACTCTTTCCCAAGTTTGGCCGCCTCGGCATACTCCCCACGTAGTCCGGTTGACCGTGGGCTTTTGGCGAACATGTGCATGGTAGTTGCGCCATCAGCCACGGCCGATTCGAAGGCTCCTTTATAACCACCCTTGCTTATAGAATAAAACGCGCCGATGGGGTTGTGTAACATGTATAGCTTGTGTGAAGTGAGAGCAAATAGAGTTCGTCTTCGCGAGGTAAACCGAAGCGATCCAGAAAATCTGAGCCTAGATTGCTTCGGTTTACCTCGCAAAGACACTCCAACACAAAGCCTTATTTAGTCTAACAAAAAACCTCGTTTCTGGGAACGAGGTTTTTTGTTACTTTGATGCTGCCACAATCTTCGCAAACACCTCCGGGTGGTCGGCGGCAAGGGTTGAGAGAATTTTTCGGTCTAGGAGGATGTTCTTCTTTTTCAAATCTCCCATGAGTTTGCTGTAGGAGGTTCTGAGAGCTTTGGCACTAGCGCCGATACGAGTCTGAAATAGGCGACGGAAATCGTTCTTTTTGTCACGACGATGAGCAAAGGCATGCGTACCGGCATGCACGATGGCCTCGTTTGCTAAGCGCTCCTTGCTCTTGCGACCATGGCGATAACCCTTCACGCGCCGCAAAACATTGCGACGATGCTTGAGTGCGTTTACTCCTTTTTTAACTCGAGACATGGTGGTAATTTAGTAGTTGACAGTTTTTAGTTTTTAGAAAATGTCAGAGAGGTATTGCGTGTATTTTACAAACTAAAAACTATTAACTATGGTAGTGGCAACAAGCTACCAAGTTCCTTTTTGGTGGTAATATGGCGGAAATCTCGACTTTTCTTGGCCTGAAGTTGTTTGTTGCGGCTTGCTTTGGCGTTGAAATGGTTTTGACCGGGCTTACGCGTCAAAATTTTCCCGGTGCGGGTGACTTTCATGCGCTTCGCAAACGATTTATTGGTTTTCATGCCACTCATATTAGTTTGGCCAGTGTACTATAAAAAGACCCATAGCGCAAGCCTCGATTTAAGATATACGATTTACGATATACGAATAAATCCAGGAGCATTCTTAATTCGTAAGTCGAGATTCGTAAGTCGATGTTACTTCGCCCGCTCGATAATGACCGTGAGCCCCTTCATGCTTTTCTTGATAGGATCCACCACCCTATAATCTTCCGTAACGAGTCTTAGAATGCGCTCCAGACGCTCTTTTAGAAAATTAAACTCCATGTATTTTACTCGACCGCGCAAGAAAAGGTCTATCTTTACCTTGTGGCCCTCTCGAAGAAATTTTGAGGCGTTTTGGGCTTTTATTTCGAGGTCGTGTTCGCCTGTGCCAACCTTTACTTGTATGGTCTTTAGCTCGCTTACTTTGGCGTTTGCTTTCGCCACCTTCGTCTTTTTGTTCTCGAGGTACTCATACTTTCCAAGGTCCATCAATTTAACAACCGGCGGGGTTGCTCCGGGAGATATTTCAATTAGGTCTGTCCCGCGTGCTATTGAAAGCTTGAGGGCTTCGCTCGTAGAAAGCACGCCTATATTGGCGCCGTCTTCGGCAATCACCCTCACTTCGGATGCCGTAATCTGATTATTGATGCGGATGCGTTGTTTCAAGAAAAGAAATGTTATGAAGTATTGTGAATTATAGAGGAAAACGAGTGCCAAGTCAAAGGACCAAGGCGACAGCACCCTATCCCGCGACCGTTTTCTGTGGTCTCCTTGATATCCACTTTGTCTCCTTTTTCACTGCCTCTATAATGTTCACTAGGTCGTTTGGTGTCTAAACGAGTTACAAAACGAATGGGAGCCTCATATCTGTTTGCTCTGTGGAGCACGCTTGCGGACACCCACCTGGGACACATAACTCGGGTCAACTCCCAAATGACCTTAAGAAAATGCTCCTTCGGGAGCCTTTTCTTTTTTACGTACTACCTTCTGGAAAGTATCTCTTGGGTTAACACACCTATGAGTCGCTCTTCTTTGATTTTTCCTCGCTTGACCATTTCAAGCACCTCTTTGTCTGTATAAAAACCAACCTCAATGCCGCATCCGGCCTCTCTTGATTCATAATCATACGTTCATCTTGCTGGATAGGGCGCTTAGTGTCTTTGAGTTACGAAATGCGAGTTTTTCCCTCCCCTGGCCAGGGTGAGAAGTGGGTAGGGCCCCACTTCGCAAGACCTTTTGAGCTGTTTTTGAGCCCCGACGCTACGGTCGGGACAGGCGAAGCGAAGAAAAGAGCCAAAAGGTGTACAGCTCCCGTAGGGAGGGTTGGGGTGGGGTAGTAGTTGAGCCACATGCCACCCCAATCTACCCCCTCCCAACCTCCCCCTGGCCAGGGGGAGGGGCCATTTCGTAATTCACAGTTAGTGTCAAGCGCTTGCTTTTTAAAGAAGCCAGTGTAAGATGGCCTCGGCGTGGCTCAGTGCCATAAAACAACTATTTAGGCTACCAGTAGGAGGTTGGCCCCGCATGTCCTCATTGGATAATCCTGCTTTCGAGCGGATGCTGAAGCTGGTGTCATCTGGACGGTTCCATCGGGAGGCGGAACGATTCCGGTCTCTGTCTGAGATCAAGCGACTATTTCCGAACGGTGTCGACCTCGATGTCGGGTCTCCCCTCGAGGATGAGCTGTTCGCGGCGGCTCTGCAGGCGGTAACGACCGCCGCCGATCTGCTTCTCACGCTCGATGGCGTCCTCGAGACGCCCTGGCGTGGTGATGGGCGGACCTTCTCCGACCAGGTTCTCTTGATTGCCGGAGGGCTGTGGCTTCATGGTCCTGGGGGTGGGGAGATTCACCATCGGCTGACCGGAAATCAGTCGAGGATGGTGGAGTGCGTCACTTGGCAGAGCCTCCAAGGGGTCATCCCCAACTGGGAGGATGCCCCCGCCGCCCCCAAGCGTATGGTGCGGGGCACCCTCTGGGCTTGGAGTAAGCAAGAGTTCGCCAGGCCCTTGCTTCTGCGGGCGGCCACGATAGCCGCCCGGATGGCGATGGACATCAACCCAAAGAAGCCCGGCGACCGCTTTTGGCCCTTGCCGGAAGTGCCCCCGCTTTCCGAGCGCGATCTTATCCCCAGATCACTCAGCTTCGTTTAGAACTTTGGACCATAGTGGTCTTCGGCCCCGCCTTCGCGGGGCCTCTCTTTTTGACTCTTCGGAGTTTCTTGGGGTATTAAGTGTGGTTGCTCCCTCCCCTGGCCAGGGTGAGACTTGGGACAGGGACCCAGGTCGCAAGACCTTTTCAGAGGTTTTCCGAGTACTCGAAGAAAAGAGCCAAAAGGTGTACAGCTCCCGTAGGGAGGGTTGGGGTGGGGTAGTAGTTGAACCACATGCCACCCCAACCTACCCCCTCCCAACCTCCCCCTGGCCAGGGGGAGGGGCAATACCACAAGAAAGTTCGAATACCCCTCTTTTTTAAGTGAGAGAGATAAGATGATGGGCCAGGACAAGCGATCCAAGGATGGCGGCTCCAAGAGAGGTTAGAAGTACATAGGCGGCCATCAAGTCTTTCACCTTGCCGATAGTTTTGTCTTGCCGAGGCTCCACCTTATCGCACAGGTCCTCGATGGCGGTGTTTACAATCTCGCCCGAAAGCACCATAACGACCGCGATGATTACGAGTGCAAGTTCGGCGAAACTGAAGCGCAACACAAGAGCGGCCACCACCACAAACACGGCCACCATGGCCTCGATACGGAAGTTGTGCTCCTCCCGCCAGGCGGTGGCGAGGCCATGGCGGGCCCAAGCAAAACTTGTTAACCATCTTTTTAACATAGTAATAATGTTTGTTTTGTAAACATAAACGATGGGCGTAGCCCCTATTCTACTAGGCGGATTGCAAACATAAGACCTATGCCCAAAAATACAAACAAGAGTTCCAGTACGGCCCTTTTTTTCTCCGTGGTTTCTTGGAGGATTGGCAGTAAGTCAGCAAGAGCAATATAAAGAAAGCTTCCTGCGGTAATCGGCAGTACAACTCTTTCTATGTCTTCCGCGTATGCAGAAAAGGCAAGTGCGATCATGGCCCCGACAATGGCAAGCGTGGCCGACAAGAGATTAAAAAGAAGCGCCTTCTTTTTTGAGAATCCGGCATGGAGTAAAAGCCCAAAGTCTCCAATCTCCTGGGGTATTTCGTGAAGTATAACGGCAAGGGTGGTTGCAATTCCAACCGGAATGCTTACCAGATAGCTTGCGCCGATAGCGATGCCGTCGATGAGATTATGCGCCCCGTCCGAGATGAGATTCATGTGTCCAACTGTTTGGATGCCCGTCTTACTACATCCTTCTTTCTCGTGCGCGTGGACGTGGCTGTGTTTGTGTCGAAGAAAACGCTCAAGTACAAAAAAGACAAGGACCCCGGTAAGAATGAGGCTTGCCACCGCGGTCGGCTCCGCTTTAGTGTCGAAGATCTCCGGGATTATGTGCACAAAGACATCTCCTAAAAGAGCTCCCGCTGCGAGGCCGACTAAATACGACACGTATACTCCGATTTTCTTTGTGGCCAGCAAGACCAAGATACCCACAAGGGAGATTAGGGTAGTAAGGACGACACTCACAAGGGTGTAACTGATGATGGTGGCCATGAGTATCGATAATGTCTTTGTAAGGTTAATTTATAGAACATTTACCACAAAAAGTCTATCTTTGCTGGTGTAACTGCTCACAAAAACGAGTGGCGGCTAACTAGCACAACATATCTCGCTCCGTCTTTGCCACCGCCTTTGGCGGGGTCCCGTCCGAAGGCGGGACC
>PCYI01000004.1:31158-45164 GCA_002774795.1 Candidatus Vogelbacteria bacterium CG10_big_fil_rev_8_21_14_0_10_51_16
ATAATCTTCCATCCCAGCTTTCTGCCCCGCTTGTGCAGTTTCTTTTCAGGGTTTACAAGAGCGGCGTGGCCTATCGAGCGAAGCATGGCGTAGTCGTGCCATGAGTTGCCATATGCGAAGCTTTTCGAGAGGTCGATGCCGTGCTTGTGGGCAAGCGCAAGAACCAGTTCACGCTTCTCTTCGTCTTTCATGATGGGTCCCGCGAGTATGCCGGTGAAAGTTTGGCCCTCGTGTTGGGTAGATGTGCCGTATCCCTCTACCCCCAAAAAATCCAGTACCGGCTGGAGCAGTTCGTCCGGTTCTTCAGAGATGATAAAAATAAGATTACCCTCTTTGCGGTGGAGAGCCAAGAGCTTTAGCATCTGCTCATAGAAAAGTGCCTTTTGGTCGCGCTTAAGAAGACCAGGAACGTAGGCGAGCATCTCGTCGCGCCTAATGCCTTTCAGTAGTCGCACCGCGTCTTTATAAAAGTAGCCGTGTGCTTTTGTCATCCTACTCAGGCCGAGGCGGATTAAAAGGACGAAGGCGTGCCAGGATAGATGAGTGCGGAAGTAGTGAAAGATGATAGCCTGATAGATGTTGGCGCGGGAGATTGTGCCGTCAAGGTCGAAAAAAGCGGCCCGGCGGCCCTGTGGAGCATGGGGGAGACTGGTGGGGGCAAAATAGCGAGCAGGAAGGTCTCTCCGCATTACCTCTTCGAGCTCAATCACCTCGCGGACAATGTTTGTGTTCGGCTCGTGGAGGCGTACCGGCTTTTCGATTTTGACTTTGAGGATGGTCGGGGTGAGCAAGACCGAGCCATACGGAAAAAGGGTGTCTAGGCCTTCGATAACCACGGGCATAATGGCCACCCGAGCGTCATGTGCGATTTTGGCTACGCCCCCATGAAAAGGTAGAAGGTGGCGTTGATACTCGCGCCGGCCTTCGGGAAAAATAAGGAGAGATTCGCCCCGTTTGAGGGCGGCCACTCCAAGGGGGATGCTTTGGTTTCGAGCACGGGCGTCTTTGTATTTTAACTCTTCAAACAGGTCGCGGCCGATGCTGATGTAGCCCATTTTTTTAAACCAACTTGGCAGGTTGCCGGGAAAGATGGCGGGCGGAGCGGTGATGGCATTAAATGGCCGGCGCAGGACATAAAAAAGAATGAGGCCATCGAGAAAGCTCTGGTGATTTGCGGCAAAGAGTACCGGTTCCTCGGGAATCTGCTCCAGGCCCGTGATATGAATACGAAGGTGAGTGCAAAAAAAGATTATGTCGAGCGCGCGCAGGGCAAGGAGGCGCCATGAATCCTTAGTACGAAAGTCGGTTACACAGCCATACCAATAAAAAAACGCGGAGATTGCAAAAAAGACTGCGTAGAAGTAGAGGCTGTAAAGTAGCTGCCAGAGCTTGCGGAGTGGATGATCAGTCATGGTGTTACGAAAGCACGAAATCATAAATCTGAAGCACTTGTTTAAGCACGAAGCACGAAATCTGAAGTACGAAACAAGCACCAAATTCAAAGCTCTAAAATTAGAAACAGAATTCGTTTTGATATTTAGGATTTTGTGCTTAGAATTTGTTTCGTATTTCAGATTTCGTGCTTCGTGCTTTCTACTGGCAGTAGTACTGAAATCACTATGCGTACTTTTTTCTACACCTTCAAACCAGAAACCAGGGGCTATGGTTTTTCCTACAGCAACTTAAACACCTTCTGTTCCCCAAGTCCTTTTAGCATCAGTTGACGTTCCTCCACTCGCACAGCATCTCCAATTAGCTCGACCACTTTTGAACCAAGTAGGATTTCGTTTGCGTTCGCATGCTGGCCGAGGCGACAGGCAAAGTTTACTGTCTCACCCAGGAAGTCCCAGATGCGCCCGTCTTCGGGACCTATCTCACCCGCGATAAAGTCGCCATACTCGATACCCACTCGCAGGTCCCAGCCCATGGCTCTGGTCATTTCAACAATCTTCATGGCCGCCTCAACCGCTTGTTTGCCCAGTGTTTCGTAATCCTCGCCTTCCCTGTAACCACCAAAGACAGCCATGACGGCATCGCCTAAGTATTTGTATACCCAACCATCGCGGGCACGCACCACTTGGTTTGCAAGAGCAAAATAGCGGTTTAGGTCGGCGAGAAGTGGAGCGAAGTCATCGGTCCCGTGAACGCGCTTGCTAAAACCGACAAGATCGGCGAATAAAACGATGCCAAAGTTACGCTTCGGTACCAGTTTGTGGGTCGTCATAGCATGGACAAGGTCCGGGGGCAGGTGCGAAGACAAGATATTGGAAAGCTCATTTTTAAGGCGCTCCACCTCCTGTTTTTCGTCAAGAATAATCTTGTTGCGCTCCTTGATGGTGTCTTCTAGTTCGCGAGCGTACTTTTGAAAGTAAATAGTTTTTTCTTCGAGCTCTTGGAGGTAAGAGTCGGCGTGAACAAATTTCGAGGAAAAAAGATTACGCAGGCGTTTGCCGTAGCTCGCGTGCTCCCAGCGCACGTGCAGGATGAAGTAGGGGGCGTTATAGAGTTGTCCGGGGACCAGTAGAGGGTACTCTTTGTATTTTAAAGACTTCGTAATAAGAATGCCCGTAGGAGCCCCCGGCTCTACCGTCTCCTTATATTTGCCCAGGTAGTGATAGCCCTTCTGGGTCTTCTCTTTTACAAGTTGCATGACGCGACCATAAACTTTACCCTCAATTAAAAGGTCGTTTCCTCTGATCTCGGCAAAGATGGAAAAATGCTCTTTCAATAGACGTAGGATGTCATACTGCAATAAGACCTCCTCGACACGAGCCGGCCGCAGTTTCCACACTAAGGGCACGCTCGCCACCACCCCCTTTACAAGCGGGCCGGAGTTGAAGTCGTAGACCGGGTCAATGCCCTTGCGAAAGGTGATTTTTAAAAGAGCCGAGTCTTCTTTTACGTCAAGTACCCGAATAGACTTTGTTTTGTTGAAGTACTCATTGTACTCGGGAATCTTGCGGATAAGGAAAGCGGGGTCAACAAACAAAGCTCCTAACATGCGCTTGATTACCTCAATTGCTCCGAGACCGCCCTCCGAAGTGGCGGCCAGGCCGGCTTCATAGAATATGGTGGGATCGTCGTCGAGAGATTTGCGCGCTCGTTTGGTAATTTCGTGAAAAATAGGAAGGGGAACCCAGTGGTCTGGATTGCGCAAATAAGCTTCCGGATAACCCAGGTGCGCCAAAAGAGCACTCGCCTTTACCCCGCGCTTTTCGCAGTGGTTGATAATTAGGTTGGTGTTTCTGTTAGACACCACCAACTCTTCAGAAGTGTGCGGGCTTGTCATGCGCTTAGAGCCTGTGCTACAAGCAAATTTTGCGTCGAGATTGTGGACAGGCTCTTAATATTGTAGCGCAAAAAAGACATCGTCACCAGTATCTCTGGCGATTACAGAGTTTTTCTGAAAAATAAGAACATTAAACTCAGCCACTTAGTGCTGAAAGAGATGTTTAGGCTCTTTGTTTCCGGTGCCGTGAAACCGATGTAGCATAACCGAGGCGATAATGGCTCCAATGAGTGCGATAACCGAGCTCGTAAAGTCAAAACCAACAACGGCATCTACCCGCAGATAATAGGCGAGGCCACCAACCAAGAGAGCGCCCATAATGCCTGCCACGATATCCGCCCCCACTAAACTTTCACGGGCGTTTCCACCATCCATAAGCATGGCTACCAAGCCAACTATTGCACCAAGCGCAAGCCAAACAATTAAATCAAGGAGCATAGTGTTGACAGAGCACACTATTCACAGATATGCCGAAAGACATACCTGCTTTCGACCTTTATTATGGTGACGCTCTTTTGTCGGACTTCTTACCGGAAGAGTTTGCTTTCGAAAAATTGGTTTGAGGTAAGCGCGGCTGTTCTTCGCGGGCATGGGCGAGCTCGTGTAGGCGCGACTGTACACGAAGTTTTTTACGAATGCGGGAAAGGGCAAGCTTAACGGCATTTTCTGATTTACTTAAGATATGAGCTATGGCGCGTATAGGGAGCTCTTTTTGATAATGAAGAAGCAACATGTCTTTTTCTGGCAACGGAAGAGAGTCCACCGCGCGCCAAAGATGGTCAAGAAGGTCACTTCCTTCCGTTCTTGGAACATCCGGAATCTCCCCGGCGTCCATGAGCGCTTCGAGAGACGTTTCGTGTCTTTTCCGGTATTCGTTTATGAGAAGGTTGTGCGCGATGGTAAGCAGGTATGTAAGATAAGAGTGGCCAAGAGAACGAAATGTCCCAAGATGCTCAAAGGCTCGCAGAAAAGTTTCCTGAGTTAAGTCTTCGGCGCGTTCGCGCTCGCGTCCGAGGCGGGGTAGGAAGTAGTTGTATACTGCGTGTCCGTACTTATCGTAGAGCGCGCCGAACTGCTTCGCGTCCGCTTTCGCTGAGGCGATGAGTCTCTCGTCTTCGCGTGCCTGAGGACTCCCTGCGGTCCGTGTCCGAGGGTTAGACATATCCTACTTTAGCTTGGCAAAAGGCGACTTGCAAGTTGCATTTTAGCAAGTCTCGACAATCCGGATGAGGGGAGTACAATTCGAGCATGTAGAAAGGGCCTGTCGCCAAACATCCGTTTCGTCCCTTTTCCTCCAATGACGGCTGCGACTCGGTGAAAAATACTCATGGTAGCTATGCTACTACTCCGTTTTTTCACCTTCGTCTCCCGCGCCCTTGAAGAAAAACGGCTCGAAAGTCTATTTGGCGACAGACCCAGAAAAACTCTTTTTCTACATGCTCGCCCTGTCGGATGACATGGGCGGATGACAGGGCCATGATTCGTCCTTTTTTTCGTAAGGAAAGCTCTGCTGTGATGTCTTTAAAATGAGAAACAGCCTCACGTTTATTAGCCATAGTTGATACATTATGTCCACAACAACCTTTGCTCACTCGAATTGGTTGACCCGCAGTGTGTTTATGAGCAGTTTGGTGTTTTTTGGTGTCCTCTGTTTTGCTTCAAGTACGAGCGCGCAGAATAGTTCCTACTATCCCTATGGCTCGGCGTACCCTTATACAAACAACCAGCCAGTTCACTCCTCCGGCTCTAGCTATTATCCATACAGCTCCTCATATAGTTACCCATACAGCTCTTCATATGGCTATCCATATTCTTCGTCCTACTCCGCATATCCATACTCTTCCTACGACTACTCCGCGCCCTCTTATTCGAGCTATGCATATCCAGCTACATACGGTAGCTCTTATTACGGCAACACTTATGGAAACACCGGCTCGGCGTACCCGTATTCATACGGTGGCTATTCCGGTGGCACGAGCTATTCGCCGAGCACGAGCTACTCGTCCTACAGCTATCCCTATAATTCGTCAGGGGGGACGAGCTACTCATCGTCGTATCCATATAATATGTACCAGCCCCATCAACCAACTTATCCCGCCTCTTTCGGCCTTTCCTGTATGCAGGCTGGCGGCTGGGGAGCCACCTACACCTGCTCACTTAGCCCAAGCTACTATTCGAACTGGTGGTAGCGCAAGAGTGTGGACAGTGGAGCGTATGACCCACATAACAGTGTCTTTGCGAGGTACTCCGAAGCAATCCATGGATTTTGGCTTTAGTTTCAATTCTGGATTGCCACGGCCTGTGTACTGGCCTCGCAAAGACATCAATCGCGCAGGTCCTATGGTGGATAATTTACTGGCAAGCGTCTTTTAGCGTGCTAGGATAGTGGTATGAAAACAATACAAATGTGGCCGTGGCTTCGAGGTGCCCTTACTGTGAGTAACATAAAGAGTGTCTGGTTAGAGGTCAACCCCTGGCGGGGGATGATGCTTTCGATGGTCATCCTCGTCGTCTATGGCATCTTTGCCCTCGGGAACCTTTTGGGTGCCTTGCGGGTGCTGGCTCTTGTGGTGCCGGCCGGCCTACTTCTCAACTACGCTTTACACCATCTCCACGCCACTCCGCAGAAAGGCAAGTTCCCCGAGTCTGGCTTTATCACTACTCTCATTGTCTCGGTTTTGATGCCCTTTGATGTTTCTGCTGGAATTGCGCTGGGAGCAATCACTTTCGCTATTCTTTCAAAACATTTTTTGCGCCTGCGCGGTGAGCACCTCTTTAACCCCGCTTCTTTGGGTGTGGTAGGAGTGTCGCTCTTTGTCACTTTTCCTCTCGCCTGGTGGCCGGACGGCTATTTGTGGCTCGTCATTTTACTTGGACTCATCAATCTCTGGCGCACGCGTAAGTACGTGCAAGTGGCCACCTTTCTCCTTATCTACTTTGCCTTTCTCTTTACCATTACCGAGCGCATGGATGTGGCCGCCCTTTCTCTGCCCTTCTTTTTTGCCATGTTTATGTTGCCGGAGCCGGTGACTTCGCAGGGCGGTTTGCGAGGTCAGTTTTTCTTTGGGCTTATTGTAGCTCTTGGGGCCATTGTAGCAAACGAGTGCGCTTGGTTAGCCGCTGTCGCCCTTCCCACGGGACTTTTGGTAGCTAACCTCTCCCGCTACCTTATTACCGACCCCGCCCCAAAGTACGCGATAACCCCCGGCTTCACCCCGCAACACTAAGCCCACTCTCACGTCACCCTAACCCTTACTTTATCCACACCCGATGTAGATAAAATAAGGGGTTTTTTGATATCATCGCTCTTATGATAAGACCGATACCATTTGTGGCTGGTGAGTATTATCACGTGTACCATCGGGGAAATTTGAAACAGGAGATATTCTTTGACGACAATGATTATTGGAGGTTCATGTGCATGCTCTTTCTTTTACAGCCTCTAGAGTATTTACATAACCCGCATCTTATTTCTAAGGAATTGCGTGATGTAGTCACCGGAGTACAAAAGAACACGGCGGTGAGTCGTGAGTTGGCGTCTATATTTACAGCACACCAAGATCAAGTCAGGGTGAAAGTCATCAATGCTACATTGATGCCTAACCACTTTCACACTACTCTGCAAGCCCGTGACGACAAGGCTATTTCCCTATACATGCAAAGGCTTTTGAATTCACATACAAAATACATCAATACCAAGTATGAGCGAATGGGCCATCTTTTTCAGGGACCTTTTGGGGCGACCCACATCAATAAAAACGATCAGCTTCTATATACCTCTTGCTATGTTCATCGCAACCAGCGAGAGTTGCCATCGTGGAAGGGGAGAGAAGAGGATTATCAGTGGTCTACTTATATTGACTACTGCCGCCCGAGTCGATGGGGGAGACTTTTGCAGAACGAAGCAATTATGAGTCAGTTTGCAAACGGTGATGAGTATCGAGCATTTGTCGAAGGGAGTGTCGCCAAATTAACCGACGAAGAGTGGGATAATCTCTAAAATGCCCTTATAATATCTACATCGGGTGTGGATATATTGGGGAGATTTTGTTTGGCGTTAGCGGGGGCGGTAGGAGGTGTGGTAGTCACCTACTTGGGCGGTCTTTATTCACTCTTTGACATCTTTGTCGCCATAAACATCATGGTGCCCGACACGGAAAGATTTTATGTCGCGAGGGAAAGTCGTGGAGTGTTGGTCGAGAAAACTTTTTGGATAGTAGCGTAGTTTTCCGATCACCTCAAAAACTTGCTCGCTCGACTCTTCCACCATAGAGGTGCCTCCGAGCAGGAAGTTTTGTAGGTCACGCATAATATGAAGGATAAGAGCGAGGACGGTGGCGAGCATTACCACCATTGCATCGGAAAACAATACATTGCCCCTAAGATAAAATATGCTGAAAAGAACGATTGCGGCGAGAGTAAGCATTGTGGTCCATTGCCCGAGTGATAATTTTTCACGACAAATAACGGCGACTTCGTTGCGTTCTGCTTCAATTTGCACAAGCAAGTCATCGGTGCTTTCGTAGGCGTTCTTTACTTTTCATCCGTAACAGCCAGTGAGTGCAGTAGGCGATATAATTCGTCCATGTACTTTTGTGTGGGCCGATGTGATTCGCCGATGAAGTAGTCAAAGGTGGCCCTATAGTATTTGTCTATAATATTGGTAAGTTGCTTGCGGTACTTCTTTCCTAAAACATCTGAGTATTCATAAACTGAAAGCCAGTGAGAGTCTTCGCTAGCGATAAGCTCACGAACTTTGTCGTAGCGAGTGTTTAGGCGAGTGAGATAAAAGCCAGCAAGAACAGCAAAAAGAAATGTGCTAATGGTAAGAAGAAGCTCCACGGCCTCAGATTCACGGCCTTCTGGAGCGAAAAATGTAATGGCTATGAAGATAACCATAAAAACAAATGCCAGTTGGGTTGCGTGTAAGTACTGCTTCATATGTTTCGGCAAATTCAGATCAAGTGCCCTTGTGCGATGTGCATAGTCTGTCCTTTTTTTATAACATCGTGTCTCAAAAAATTCGTTGCGTTCATATCTTGGGGCAGGTAAAAAGGGGGACAGTCAAAACAGTTTAAGTGGCCGGGAAGTAACCAGCCAACTCTCTTTCAATCCGATAACGATGGGCGCGATAGCCGAGTGCGTCACGGATGTGAATATGTGACGGATGGAATCCTGGCTTAAAGAATGTAAAGAGGGATCTCATCATCACTCTGTAAAAGCCATTGCGTTTCCACAGAGTAAATCCTTCTCTGAAAACGCTCCATCTCCAAATATCACCGCTATAAAGGAGGAGACTCCACTGTATTCTGGTGTGGTGCCAGGTGGTGAGGAGGAAGACAAGAAGCATTACCGTGACGCGACGGATGTACCCACCACGCAAATGTGTGTAAAGGTCAAAAGAGGCACTCCGGTGGTCAATTTCTTCGAGCAGGTGCCAAACCCAAACCTTCTTCATGCGCTCATCCACCGTTGTTTCAAGAATGCCACTATCAAGCCCCACAATACCCATTGAACCTGTAATGTGTTCTACGCATGCCGCCATCGCAAGTCTGGTTTTTAAAGACGTGTGCTCGGTAAGCCACTTTATCTGTCTCTCCATTATTCTCGCGTGGCGAGCGACGGGGTAACCCTCTTTTGCCAGCATGAAATTATAGCGCGTGTGTACTTTCGTATGTGCCGCCTCTTCTTCTATTAACAGTTCGGTTGCGTGACGGATCGTAGCGTCGCCCACAAGTGGAAGCGCGTCTTTGCAACCCCACAAACGAAACGCTCCATGGATGGAATGGTCACAGGCGCGGCATCAAAGAAAGAGCTCTTGAAAATACTTTGGCCTAGCCAATGTTCTGGGAGGGGGCGTCGCGAGCGACGCAGGCGTAAAACTTCACTACTGTCCCAAGTATGAATGTGTGGTTTGCCGGACATAGAAAGACAACAGTTCGCGCGTGCTACAAGACTTTGAGTTACGAAATGCGAGTTTTTTCCCTCCCTACAGGAGCTGTACACCTTTTGGCTCTTTTCTTCGCTTCGCCTGTCCCGACCGTAGCGTTGGGGCTCAAAAACAGCTCAAAAGGTCTTGCGACTTGGGTCCCTTGCCCAAGTCTCACCCTTGCCAGGGGGAGGCTGGGAGGGGGTAGTGGTTGAGCCACGTATCACCAACCTACCCCCTCCCAGCCTCCCCCTGGCAAGGGTGAGGGGAAATACCACAAGAAAGTTCGAATACCTCTTTCTGATAACTATCCAATCAAATTAGTGTGCTCTAGAAAGGCCAAAGAAACTGTTTGATGATGTCTAGAATACGGGCCGGTTGCGTATCGGCCACCGTTCCAGACTGATTCGAGGGCATGACGCAAGTGTTGCCCGTGATGTTCCAGTTGCCGCCGGCCTGGGCGCAGGCTGTCTGGGGGTCGGATGAGTACGAGCTACTGCCAGAGTTCACGCAGGTAGAACCGCTCCAGTACATACCGGTGCCGCAACTGGTCGAAGAGGAGCCACCACTCGACCCACTCGTCATGGGCACGCAACTCGAGCCATTCCAGTACTGGTTTGAGGAACAGCTTGATGTGTAGCTACCGCTAGATGAACCACCGGAGGTGCCGGATGGCCAAGTGCAGTAGTTGCTCGAGCTGTTCCAGGTGCCACCGGCCGACTCACAGCCCGCTTTGGCGTCTGTGGTGTTGCCGGTGTTGTTGCCGTACTGGTATGCTTGCTGACCGGGGGCGGGAGGAGTGGTCGAAATCATGGGGACACCGAAAGCTTGCCAGTTGCTCTGGTCGCCCGCGCCAGAAGTCCAGCCATTGAAATATCCGGCCGCCGCCTCCGTGACTTTACTTGTTATAAATTCTGTATATTGGCTATCACTGCGGTCAAGAATACTCGAGAACTGGGTAGAGCCGTCCTTGAAGCGCCAGGTGTGGTTCTTCCAGTTGGTGGCGGTGTAGCCACTGCCTCCCGATGTTCCGCTCCCTGAGTATCCACCACCGCCGGCGCCATACTCCGCTTCATAGGACCAGCCGGCCTCGCGTTCGCAGGTGGCGATGTTCGAGGCATTAGAGCCGGTGAAGCTACTCCATGGTGGGGGAATCTGGTTTGAGTTCAAAAACTCCTGGAGGCGCTTAGCGTCAGCACTGCTCCCCAAGCGTTGCATACAGCCCACCCAAGCGCTCTTGAAATAAAGACCACTGCGGTAGCTTGCCGCCGCCGATGTGGGAGTGATACTGGTGCTTGCCGAATCGGAGGTACTGTTTGTCGCACTCGTGTTCGTGGTTGTCGTGTTTGTCGAGGTGGTGGTCGAATCGGCCTGCGTACTGTCGTCCGCACTCTTGCAGCCAATCACCGGTTTAGTGGCACACGAGAGCACTGTATTGGTACCTTGGTAGACATACTTGGTGCCGGTGCTGTCGAAACGCACTGCCGGATTCTCGGGCATCATGTAGCAGCCCGGCAGGAGAGACGCAAGCTCTTTGCAGAGAAAATCTCCAGAAACAGGCTTGTATGGGTCATCCTCGGCCTCGCTCGTCGGTACCACCGCGAAACTCCGCTCGCGGCTCCAGCCGTTGCGATTGCCGACGTATATCTTGTAGTCGCCTGGTGTGACCAGGTTGTAGGGGGCGGCGAGCGCGCAGCGCGGTTCCATCAAAGCGCAGAGAGGGACACGGTCGGCCGGGAGTTCGATGCGCAGGGTGGTAAGGTCGTCCGAAGGAACGTTCATAATGTAGCCAGTGTCGAAGACTACCGTGTTGCCAGACTTAGTGAAGCCACTGCCACGGATAGTGAGAACGGTACCCACGGCACCACGCGGCGGGTAGATGTTCGAGATATGGACTAGACCGTTCGAATCTCTGCGGGCGAGGTCGCCTTGTTTGGCGTTGGGTGGGACGATGGGATTAATGAGGTCCACCTTGACCTTCGGCGTGTTGGTGCTTGAGCCACGCGCGCCCGCGGCGCGGAGGTTGCCGTCATTGGTGAGAGAGTCTAGATTGAATATGGCAGTATTGTTGTCTTCGCGGGACTCTTCCACCGCTTGTTTCCAGTCGACCGTAACGGAGATGCGCTCGAGATTCGCAAGATTGATACCATCGCGTAGGGGAGAGACAAAGAACTCACGCGAGGTGCCCGCGTTCAAGCCGAAAAAGCCGGAGCGGAACTGTGAGCCACCGGTCAACCCTTCGCTTCCGGCGGTGTAATGGTAGTTTACTTTTGTCTCGTAGCCACGAGCGCGACCAGAGCCGTTGTTTGTGACTGTGAAGGAAAGGGTGGGGGAGTACTGACTGGCGTCCTCCGTTACTTTGAGGATTGGGCCGACCGTGAGGTCGGGCACGGGGGCGATGCTCATCGCGCTCGAGTCGGCCACTGCGGCTGTGCCGCTACCGCCCCCGGACGGGATGACATAGAAAGAGGCGCTTGCGAGCGCAATGGCCCCGGCAAGAACCGAAAAGAAAAGTGGACGCGTACTCATAAGAGATTTGTTATTATGATGCGAATTTACCTTTTAATCCGAACACCCTAAGGTGTATCGGATAACTGGGTTGTATATAATATGAACACAGTATAATCCTGTCAAAGTCATCTGGGGTGTGGATAGATATTACTAGGACTTATGCAAAACACTATTTTCGTCTTTGCGAGCGCTCTGCGCGAAGCAATCTAGGTTTATTCTTAGCCCCCATGAATTCTGGATTGCTTCGGTTTGCCTCGCCACCGCCCATAGCGGGGCCCCGCCAAAGGCGGTGGCAAAGACGCCATTTTGCGTAGGTACCAATTACAACTAAACCATATATTTTATGCGCGACAGCACAGAACTCGCCCACAAGCATGGCGTTGGGGCCAAAACTGCGTTACGCTTCCGGTAATGGACGAAAAGCTGGAAAAGATAGAGAAGCCCGAAAGTGAGCTTGTGAGCGCCCTTACGCATCTGGTGGCTACCGGTCTTTCTGTGGCCGTCTTGGTGGCACTGGTAGTGAGGGCCGCCAGCGTGGGGACTGCTTGGCACGTGGTAAGTGTTTCCATATTTGGCGCTTCTCTTATCCTCCTCTATGCCGCGAGTAGTAGTTACCACTTGGTGCCGGCTCGTTATGAACGCGCCAAAGCGCGTCTACGGAGGCTCGACCATTCGGCTGTCTTTCTGCTTATCGCCGGCACCTATACGCCCATCTGCCTCACCGTCTTGCGGGGCGGCTGGGGGTGGTCGCTCTTTGGAGTGGTGTGGGGGCTTGCCTTTCTGGCGGCCGGTCTCCAACTTTCCCGCCTGCGCCACTATGGGTGGCTCACCCCTGCAATCGCCGTTATAATGGGCTGGCTCGCTCTTCTAGCCTTCCAGCCCATTGTAGTGGCGCTCTCTTGGTCCGGCTTCCTGGTTCTTCTTTTGGGTGGATTGGCTTATACGGTAGGCGTTATCTTTTTTGTCATAGAGGGGAGAGGGTTGCGCTTGGGGATATTTCGTATGCACGACCTCTTCCATCTCTTTGTCATGCTCGGCTCCACCATCCACGTGGCCCTTGTGTGGTGGTATGTTTTGTAGGGGTGGCCCCGCCTACTTTTGTAGGGCCTTACTCATCCCCATCATGTAAAAAAAGTCTAAGCTTATAGACTAAAGAATTGACGCAAGCACATATATTTCGTCCTCGAGCTCTTGCTTGTTTCCACTCTGTGCCACCTCCAACACTTTCTGGACATGATTATCGATATCTAACATTGCATCCTGGTATGAGTTTTCCGCGGAGGTCATATTTTGTTGAGCTACAGAGGGTTGGTTACTCAGAAGCATTTCTTCGTATTGTTCATACTGACCGACCCACTCCATACAGGCACTATTCTTTCCACTTGCAATGGCACTAAAGAACTCTTCGCGTTGCTCGTCGCTTACCGAAGAAAGGGCGGCGCCAAGCTCCGGGTATTTGGTTAGCATTTCCTTACGAGTCGCTTCATTTTGTTTTGGATGCGTGAGAGTTACGAAAGCAAGTCTAGGCCTGTAACAGGTCTCAACGTATTCGCGCAAACCAACGCTGTCTATGAGATTGTTCCTTATTTCTTGAAATCGGTCTTCCGCGGTCTGTAGCGTTTCTTGTGGACTACGACCTGCGGGAGTCTGCTTGCTCGCATCTTCTTGTGGGAGTTGATTGCGTAGTGCAGTTAAGTATCGTCGCGCATCTGTGTACTCTCTTTGCAACCGCTCCTTATCCTGAACGAATCGTGCGTCTAGCTCCTGTTGCAGGCTCGCTCTTTCCATGAGAAAAGGCCTGAGTCGCTTATTTATACTTTCTATTTGATCCATACATTCACTAATCGCAGTATCAATATTCTGAAGATCATTCAGTAGCTCGGCCCGCGATCTGGGAGGCGGCGCTTGGTTGTATTTCGGCTGCTCAGGCTTTTCTCCCTGCTCGCTTGGCCCTTCGGTGACTATGTCTATTGTACTCATGGTTCTTATTAGATAAAGCTCTATTATTATGCTCATCGCAGCAATACGACACTGATGAAGCCATCGTCATAATGTGGATAAATACCATAGCTCTTTGTCTGCATCTTTCCTCTTTTTTTGCTTACTCGATTACTGTTTTGTAAAATGAGGTATGTAAAATTTCTCCACCATAATAAAAACCGCCCCGTGGGGCGGTTTTTATTATGGTGCATCTATATGAGTCGGCTCGAACTTACTTCGAGACGACACCACGGTAATTAAATCTCTGAACCCTGCCCGCGTGCTCGCGGGCCGTTA
>PCYI01000009.1:0-7495 GCA_002774795.1 Candidatus Vogelbacteria bacterium CG10_big_fil_rev_8_21_14_0_10_51_16
GCCTCGTAACGCTCCGACGTTCGAATCCTGACGAGAGTGCCGCAGGGCACTCTCTCCCTCCTCATTCTCGCTTCGCTCGATGCGTAGGGCAGGATTCGAACCTGCGTAGCCCAATGGGCGAGGGATTTACAGTCCCTTGTATTTGACCGCTCTACCACCTACGCAATAAGAGTTCCCAAGTTGGAACTCTTCATATGATACATTTATTAGCACCAACAGACAACAGGCGCGGAGGTAGCCCCTCACATCTCTTGTGTCTCATCCCGGCCCCGTATCCAGTACGGGGTAAACTCCAGCTGGGATCTCCCCTCATGGGGGATCCCCCGTAGGGGGACAGGCCCGGGTTGAACCTGGATCCCTGCCTACCGCAGGCAGGCCGTTCTGCAACGGGATGACATTCTAGAAATGCGAGAGGTATAAGCAGTTACGCGTTGAGTGTAGCAGAATCATACAATTCTATTTAAATACACTCTATCTTTTTTTACATCTACGCTCGCTTCGTCTCGGTGGCGGTGTGGCCACTTCCTTTCTGAATAGGTGACGGCTGAAGTCGTCTTGTCGCTCTGGAAAGTTGGACAGTGAGATCATTATCCTTTACCCCAACCTGCACAAGAGTCCCGGACTCTGTCTGCCGGGCAATAATAAACTCGGAAATAGGATTAAGTATTTTGCTCTGGATGAGGCGCTTGAGGGGGCGCACTCCATATTCGTGACTGTATCCCTCTTTTGCCAGTAGGGCAAGAGCGGCCGGGGCAACGCTCAAGCGGAGTTCCTTCTCTGCTAGACGGTCTTTTATTTGAGATATTTGAATATTCACTATCTCTCGAATAACCTCTTCCGTAAGATTACGGAAAACGAGTACCTCGTCTAGACGGTTTAGAAACTCCGGACGGAAATGTTGCTTTAGGTCACGAAGGATGCGATCTTTCTGCGTGTCGTAATCTTCTAGGTTTTTCTGTTCACTGAAGCTTATGGCACTAGAGCGATTTAATTGATCGGACCCCACGTTTGAAGTGAGAATGATTATGGTATTACGAAAGTTAACCGCACGACCCTTACTGTCTGTGAGACGCCCGTTGTCGAGCACCTGGAGCAGTATGTTAAACACTTCCGGATGGGCTTTCTCTATTTCGTCAAAGAGGACAATGGAGTAGGGACGATGACGCACAGATTCAGTAAGAGAGCCGGATTCGTCGTAGCCTACGTACCCAGGTGGTGAACCAATCAGTTTTGAAACAGAGTGACGCTCCATAAACTCCGACATGTCGACGCGGATGATGGCTTTTTCGTCATTAAACATGAAGTTGGCAAGTGTACGCGCAAGTTCGGTTTTTCCTACACCGGTGGGCCCCAAGAACATAAAAGAGCCAATAGGACGGTCGGGATCACTTATACCGGCTCGAGACCTCTTCACTGCCTCCGCAATCTTTTTGATGGCCTCGTCTTGCCCTATGACCCGTTTGCGTAAGTCATGCTCCATGCGGGAAAGCTTTTGTATCTCCTCTTCGAGCATCTTAGAGACAGGAACACCGGTCCAGCGAGATACTACGCTCGCAATATCCTCCTCTGATATCTCTTCTTTTAGAATCTTGCGTGCACTTTGGGCTTGCCGCAAAATCAACTCAAGCTGTTTCAACTCTTTTTCTTTTGTGGGAATACGACCGTATCGAATCTCTGCAGCTTTTGAAAGGTCCGACTTAAGCTCCGCGGCTTCAGCTTCAAGGCGCATAGATTCAAGCTCCTTTTTAATAGCTCTCATAGAAAGAATGAGGTCACGCTCATTTTTCCACTGAGTTTCCATCTCGGCAGTGTCTCCCTTGAGTCCAGACATCTCCTTCTCTATTTCCTTTAGACGTGAGCGAGTTTTGCCCCTGCTTGGCCCCTGCTCCACCTCCTTTTTTAGAGCCTCCTTCTCGATTTCGAGACGCATTACTTTTTTGTCGGTATTTGAAAGCACGATTGGTTTGTCCTCAAGCTGAAGGCGCGTGGCCGCCGCGGCCTCATCGATAAGGTCTATCGCTTTATCGGGCAGATAGCGTTCGGTAATGTATCGAGCGGATAGCTGGACAGCGGCGACGATGGCGTCGTCCGTGATGCGAACACCATGATGAAGTTCATACTTATCTCGCAAGCCACGAAGAATCGCCACCGCGTCCTCTGTGGTCGGCTCGCCCACATATACCGACTGGAAACGCCTTGCTAATGCCGGGTCTTTTTCTATGTATTTTTGGTACTCTTTTATTGTGGTAGCTCCAATAACCCGCAGTTCTCCGCGGGCAAGAGCGGGCTTTAAAAGATTCGACGCGTCCATCGAACCCTCCGCCGCGCCGGCACCTACAATGGTATGAATCTCGTCAACAAATAGAATAATCTTTCCCTCAGATCGTTCGATTTCCTTAATTACGTTCTTGAGACGCTCTTCAAACTCACCCCGATATTTACTTCCCGCCACCAGAAGGCCAATGTCTAAAGAGATTATCTCCTTATCTTTTAGAGTTTCTGGAACCTCTCCCCTAGCAATCATGTTTGCCAATCCTTCGGCCACTGCTGTTTTACCTGTCCCCGCTTCGCCGATAAGAATCGGGTTGTTTTTGGTGCGACGCGATAAAATTTGCATAATACGTCTAGTTTCTTCTTCGCGACCAATGACCGGGTCAAGCTTATCTTGAGCCGCCATGTGGGTTAGATTTTTTGTGTACTTCTCCAGTTGTCGGTGTCGCTTTTTCTCCGAAACGTCTATGACCTTTGAGTCTCTAACCTCTTGCAGCACCCTGAGGGCGTCATCTCGCGACACTCTAAAGCGAGTCATGGTTTCTCGCGCGTTACTGGGCACATCGAGAACAGCCAAAAAAAGATGTTCGGTAGATATAAATTCATCCTTGAGCACGGCGGCAAACTTTCCGGCTCCGTCGAAAACCCGCACCAGTTCCGGAGTGAGGTAAATCTGATATGCCGGGGAGATGACGTTTGTGGTCTCCGGCGTTTCCATGTTCTCAATTAAATGGTCGGTTAGAAGAGCGATATCTACATCAAGCTTTTCCAACATCATCAAAATTATGTTGTCCTCCTGCAACAGAAGCGCGATAAGCAGGTGTAGGGGGTTTACCTGGTTCTGGCCGCGCTCGATGACTAGTTCATGGGCCTTTCTTATGACCTCACGAGCTTTGGATGTAAAATTACTGAATGGAAGCATGGTTTTGATTGATTTGAGTTTTAGAAATAACAATTAAGACAAAGGCCCAATATTGCATGAAAAACAGGTTAACGTTACATTATACGTCCACCATGATTATACGTCAAATCTCACAAGCTCTTACCAGCTAAGGACCAACTAAGGATTGGCACGGTTAGCATGCGTGGGGATGGCTCCACCCACAGAAGCGGTCTCTGAGCCTGATTTTCTTTCCTCGGTCCCGCGAAGAAGAGTCTTTGACTCATCAACAAGACGAATTATCTCTACCGAGCTTACGATGCTTCTGTCTTCCATGTTAAAGCCAACGAGCGATCCTTTTGAGGAAAGTACCGGCCAAGGACTTCCTACATCGCTTTTTGCAAACGGAGTAGAAGAGGCGTTCGTGGCATCCTCCATGGCCACAACTCTACCCACCTCTACCGCTAGTCTACCGGCATGATATCCCAGCCCAACCAGGGGCTCACCTAACTGTAGAGAGCGGGATGCAAGGCCAATATGCGACATCTTTTTTGCGTCAAAAGAGTTAATCTTCAATACGGCAAGCGAGGGGTGAGAAAAATCAACTAAGGTGACCACCGCCTTGGTGTTATCCGAAAATCTGGCCTCCATTCCTGTGGTAACTGAAGAAAGTGCGACCTTAGAAATTACGACGATACCGCTCAAATCTACCACTACCCCGGTACCGAGAACTACTTGCTCGTGCCCCGGTACTACCTTTTCTTCACCAATCCTACCGAGAGGTTCCTCTTTTTGAATTACTCCAATCTCTACTACGGCTCCCTTGTTTTCTGCAACAATCTTTGCCACCAGGTCATCATTTGTAACAACCACTTCCCGTACTGTGGTTTTGGTCTCACCGGGGACAATACGCTCAACGGTGCGCTCCACCACTCGGTTAACCGTTTGCGTGACAGCCACGGGAGCTTGTTCGAGTAAGGTGACGGTCACTATCCCGGTTGCAATAGAGGTTACAAAGCTCACAAAGAGAGTGAGGAGTATCAGTTGTGATTTTGTGAGGTCTTCCATTTTATTAAAGTCTGTGACGCATATTGTGTGTAGTTAGTATATCACAATTGTAAAACGAGAAGGGCGAGTTGTGGTGAGTAGAAATGCGAATATATCTGCCAGTGCCTGGGAATTAGAGCTAAGATGTGGTATTGTGAAAACAATGTCTCATCTTTCAGATAATAGTGCCGAAAAACTGATTGAACGCCCCCCGATAATAGTTATCATGGGGCATATTGACCACGGTAAATCCAGTCTTCTTGACTATATCCGCAAGAGCAAGATCGTGGAAGGAGAGGCCGGTAGCATAACTCAACACCTGGGTGCTTATGAGGTCGTCCTTCCGCCCAAGCAAAAGAAAGCTGGAACTGCCTCGGGCAACGATAATAGTAACTCAGGTGATTGTCGAAAAATTACATTTCTTGATACGCCTGGGCACGCGGCATTTTCTGCCATGCGCTCTCGGGGAGCGCAAGTGGCAGATTTGGCGATTCTAGTCGTTTCTGCAGAAGATGGAGTAAAACCGCAAACTCTCGAGGCGCTCTCGGCCATAACATCAGCCAAGCTACCCTATGTTGTGGCTATTACCAAGATTGATAAGCCGAACGCAAATATTGAGCGTGTTAAGCAAGACCTTGCCGCTAATCACGTCTTCCTTGAGGGTTACGGCGGTTCTGTGCCTTTTACGCCGGTATCCTCTAAGTCGGGAGCGGGAATAGACGAATTACTGGAAATACTCCTTCTGGTAGCGGAAATCTCAGAGCTTAAGGCTGACCCTGACGCAGGTGCGAGTGGGGTGGTGATAGAGTCTTCAACAGACAATCGACATGGATGTAGCGCGACTCTGGTAATTCGCAATGGAACGATTCATGTGGGTGACGTACTTGTGGTAGATAGGCAGGCAACACCGGTTCGGGCTCTTTTTAACCACCTCCTTCATCGTATCAGCAAGGCAACATTCTCGGCGCCCGTAAGGGTGTCGGGATGCACCTCTTCTCTTGCGACCGGTTCTGTCTTTCATGCTTATCCAAATAAAAAAAGTGCCGAGGCAACCCTTGTTGACCAATCGCCAAGGTTGCCGGTGGTGAGCCAGGCATCCGATAGAATCTCTTCGCGATCGGTAGTCACGAAGAGTATCCTTCCTGTGGTTTTAAAAGCGGATGTTTCAGGAAGTTTAGAGGCACTGTCTGCGGAGATACTAAAGCAGTCAAATGACGCAATTGAGGTACAGATTGTACAGTCAGGAATTGGCCCAGTGAGTGAAAATGATCTTAGGGCTGTGTCTGTGGACACTGAGCCCTTGATCATAGGCTTTAATGTAAAGACAGAAAAGCCATCCCAGACATACGCCGAGCAGAAATTGATGAAGGTGTACTCATTTTCTGTTATCTATGACGCCGTGGATCTCGTACAAGCGGAAATAGAGCGTAGGCGACCTCGAGAAGAGGTGGAGGAGGTGGTCGGTAGTCTTAAGGTCTTAAAAATATTTAGTCGACAAAAAGATAAACAGGTCATAGGTGGAGCTGTTGTGTCTGGAAAATTAACAGAGGGCGCGCAAATAAGAGTAATCCGTCATGACAATTTTATCACAAACGGAAAAATCTCGGAGTTGCAAGCACAGAAGATTCGCGTGAAAGAGGTTGGGGTAGGAAGTCAATGCGGACTTATGGTGGAGGCGAAACATTCTATTGCGCCCAATGACATCATTGAAGCATTCGTGCTCTCAAGTAAGTAGATGTGGGCTAAAAACCAAACTTATCACTAACAATGAACTACGGCGAAAAGTTTGCTCTACAATTAAAAGAGGTCGCGGCCGACTTTTTTCTACATGAGACTACTCCGCAATCGCTCATCACCGTGACCAGTGTCACTCTTTCGCGTGACGGAAGGCGGGCCACAGTGCTGTGCACAGTCCTGCCTGACACGGAAGAGGCAAACGCGCTGTCGTTTCTTCGTCGCCGAAGAAGTGACCTGTATGCCTTTGCGCTCGAGAAATTACAAAAGCACAGGATGCCCCTTTTTGATATCGCAATAGACCGCGGAGAGAAAAGTCGGCAGGGGCTTGATAAGGCCCTCTATGATGATAGACTTAAAAGAGAGAAAGAGTGAGGCGGCCAGGTGGTGAAGTGGTAACACTGGAGTCTGCAAAACTCCCACGCACGGGTTCGATTCCCGTCCTGGCCTCATCAAAAGGGTGAAACAAGTATAGCGCTCTGCCTTAACTGCCTACTGAATTATGGCATACGTATGTAAGCATTGCAAAGCGTTTACCATTTGATATAATTTCTTAATGAGAAGAAGAAGCTGGTCACTTGATAATCTAAAAAAAGCCACCGCCTCGTCAACCAGTTACCGCCAGGTCCTAATCAAACTCGGATTAGTCGAGGCTGGTGGAAACTATGATCAGATAAAAAAATACATCAGGCAATATGGGCTTTCTGTGGAGCACTTTAAGGGACGAGGATGGAATTTGGGATTAAGAGGTAGGTACATGCCACTACGTCCATTGGTCGACATCCTCGTGCTTGGCAGTGATTATCAACGTTTTAAGCTCAAGGCGCGACTATTCAGGGAGGGATTAAAAAAACCTTTATGTGAAGAGTGTGGATGGTGCACAAGATCTGATGATGGATATCTTCCATTAGAACTCGACCACATAAACGGTGATCGACATGATAATCGGATAGAAAACCTAAGAGTCTTGTGTCCAAACTGCCATAGTCTAAAGTCAACTCACCGCGGTCGCAATAGAAAGAAGAGACGCTCGAGTGGCGGAACAGGTATACGCGCGACACTTAAAATGTCGTGACCGCAAGGTCTTGTGGGTTCGACTCCCACCTCGAGCATCAGAGATATTGAATGACCAGAGCATCTTTTGTATACTGCATATCCTACACTCATAGATTTGTGAAATTCACTCTGTTTATCGCGGGCCGGGCTTAGCGTAAGCAAAACATCCACCCATAGCTCAGTTGGTAGAGCAGTCGCCTCTTAAGCGAACGGTCGTAGGTTCGATCCCTACTGGGTGGACAGGTAGCATTGCAACGTAGGGTCGCAAGGGTTTAATTTTTCCCTCCCCCGGCCGGGGGAGGGCTAGGGTGGGGTAGGTTTGTGGCCGTACAACCCCCTCCTAGCCTCCCCCTGGCCAGAGGGAGGAAGAGCTTCGTTACTCGAATATACTGATTGTGCGGGCGAGTGGCGTAATTGGTAGCCGCGCCAGCCTTAGGAGCTGGTGGAGCAATCCGTGGAGGTTCGAGTCCTCTCTCGCCCACCAGAACAGAACTTAACGGCTTTTTC
>PCYI01000009.1:7602-8106 GCA_002774795.1 Candidatus Vogelbacteria bacterium CG10_big_fil_rev_8_21_14_0_10_51_16
TAACGAAGAAGGCAATGGTGCCCATAATCATGCGCTCGCGGCCTTTCTCTCGGCCAGCCTTGGAATCCTCAGAGCCCTCCGCGATATAACCCATCAAACCCCATACAAACCAGATCATCGCCAGAATGATTACGATGGCAACGACGCGGTTTAGGATAATGGCAATTACGTCAATAACGGCCAAGATATTCTGGGCTTGCGCCGAAGCTACCGCCGGCACCAGAAGCGCCCCAATCAAGCACCCAAGGAGTATTTTATATTTTGTGTTCATGTGTTTGCTATAGCTGAATGTATATAAAGTCTAGTTTATTTTAGCACGCCTGTCGCATAGAGCGCCTGTGGACAAAGTTATATGTCTCAATTGACAATTGACCACATAATCCCACCTGCCACCTGCCATTCCTTCCTTTAGGGCCTGTCGCCGAATATCCATTTCGGCTACTTTTCCCAAAGTGCTACTGCGACTCGGTGAAAAATACTCATGGTAGCCCTGCTACTACTCCG
>PCYI01000009.1:8132-9814 GCA_002774795.1 Candidatus Vogelbacteria bacterium CG10_big_fil_rev_8_21_14_0_10_51_16
AGCTCGAAAGTCTATTCGGCGACAGACCCCTCTAGTTACAGCCCACCGTCTTGCAGATAACATTTACGATGCCTGTGGCCGCCGCCATAATAAACAGCCCTAAGACTCCCCAGAGCATTTTGTCACGAGCATTTTTAACGTTTTGCTCGTTCGCCGAACCCTGCATAAACTCAAAAGCACCCCAGAGGAAAGCCACGAGGGCAAGCGCAAACATCAGGCCGATGACCGGCATCACTATTACGCTAATGATTTTGCTTAGGAGTTCCATACGCAAAAAGGAGTGTCACTAAAACTGCGGTAATTCAGGCGCACCCTTCTCTAGCCCAAAAGTATTCTCCAGAAGCCTGACAAGACCCCAAACTGTAACCATCACAAACATGGCCAGGATGCCCATACCCATGCCCTGGAGAGCATCCCCAGGCTTCTCACCTGTAACATAGTCCTTAACCTTCCAGAGAAAGTAGATCAGGGCAATGGCAAAGATAAGAACGACCACATTGCGCAGTATGGGTAAAAAAACTTGTGTGATAATGGCATTCAAATCCTTGCCGGCGGCATGAAGCGGATTTGAGCTCGGCGCAAGCCCGAGGGCCAGGCCGGTGGCTACAGCAATAGTTAACTGCTCTCGGTAGCTTTTTTTATTTGGAAAGACACTTTTCTGATTTTTTGTATGCATTAAAGTGATTTATTATCCTTTCGTGTTCGGACTAATTGAGCTTGGTGAGCGTATTGCGCAGTATTTCATATATCACCTTCGCCCCTAGCACGACCGCGCTACCGATAAGCGTGTACCTAAACATGGTATGGGCCTTACTGACCTTGCTGGTGTCTCCCATGGCTGTCGTATAGTAGAAGCCGGTGAGAACAAAAAAGAAAGTTATAACCGGAACTCCGATTTTGACGATAGCATCGAGGATAATCAAGATAAGGGCATCTATAGTCTCTACTCCAAGCGGATTTAGCGCACTGTTATCCGCCCGCGCTTGGCCCGCAGACGCTGCCAAAATAAGTAAAAGAACCATCCTTGAGCACGCTTCAAGAAAACTTTTTTTCATGGGTCTATCGGGTACTACCCCTGATCTCGTCTGTTAGTATAAAGTCCTTCTTTACTTTGAGCAAGTCGAGGATGGTGATAACCAAGAGACCGGCAATGATGATAAGGGTGAGGCCGATAAGAAGATTCCAGAGAGACTTCTTGGCCGCTTCGTATTTGCCAGTGTCCCCCTGAGCCCAAACCATGCGGATGCCCACGAAAACAATGGCTACGATGGAGATCGGGATAGCGATATTAAAGAGCATAAAACGGATAAAACGGTTAGCCACCTCCACTAATTCAGCAAAGGAACACGGGACTTTCTCGCCGCAGTTTACAATCTGTCCTTGCAGTGGCCCGCTTTCGGCGAAGGCTAGAAAAGGTAAGCCCGCAACGACTAGTAAAAGAAAACAAAGGAGGATTTGACGTTTGGAGGGCATAAAGGAAAACGGAAAATGGAAATCTCAAGATGTAAAATTGCACTGAAAAATTGATAATGTTATTGCGCACACTTACACTATCCCAATTAAGGTTTACCGAATGAACTTTACATTTTAGCTTGTAATTTTACATTTTGATACTTGGAGTTCCGAAACTCACCATATTGTCATCTTTGCCACCGCTTATAGCGGGGCCCCGCCAAAGGCGG
>PCYI01000009.1:9842-10323 GCA_002774795.1 Candidatus Vogelbacteria bacterium CG10_big_fil_rev_8_21_14_0_10_51_16
TGCTAGAGCCGGAGGTAATGGCCTCTATCGCGCCACGAAAGAGCAGGTTTGTCTTGCTTGGGTCTGGGTCAAGCCATCCTCGAGAAAGAATGGCCGAGCGATAGGCAATAACCTGGTCGGGATCATCTGTTCCGTTTTCAAGCAGGTCTCTGCGAGCGGGTGGAAGGCCGGCAATCTCTGAGAGCTTACTCGCATATGGGGCTTTAGCGAGAGTGGCTGAAGCATTAATAGCGACCGCCTCATTCGGTGATGATTTTAAGGGTGCGACCACAAAAAGCTTTCCGTAAGTGGTACGAGTGAGACCATTTTCTCTTTGAGGCACAATGGCCACGTCGAAGTTTAGGTGGGGATTACGTTCAAGGATAAGGCGGTGCTCACTCCAAGGACCTAAATACATAGCTAAGTCACCATCCGTAAACATGGTGCGCGAGAGACGCAGGGCACTGTTCCAAGTATAGGTGTCTGGCTTGGTGGGGTTTGA
>PCYI01000009.1:10382-11200 GCA_002774795.1 Candidatus Vogelbacteria bacterium CG10_big_fil_rev_8_21_14_0_10_51_16
CGATCTCTTCCCCGGACTGCAGAAGAAGGAGGCTCAAAATATCCTTCGCGTGAGCAACGTTTTGGAATGTTCCCAGACCAATGGCACTTTGTATAATATTGCCGGCACCGTCAACCTTTGTGAGCCTGCGGATCACCCCCATCACCTGTTCCCAACTTGAGGGAGACTGTAGCAATTCAGCATTAGTAAAGAGATCTTTGTTCCAATAAAGTACTATAGGGTCAACAAAAAGTGGAAAACCGAGGATGCCGTCCACGCCACTGAATATTTTAGCTTGGTCTATGAAACTATCCTCGAAGGTTCGCTGAGGCAGTGAGCTATAAAGAACAGGGGCAATCTTTGCCTGATGGCGAAGGAGTAGGTCGTGGGGCAATAGAATGAGGTCCGGACCTCGACTCTCTGCCAGAGCCTCGACCAAGGCCTGGTCGAAGTTGTCTGCGGTAAACTCCACATACCTTATGGGGGGCACCAGCTTTTCTTTATTAAACTCCGCAAGGAAAATATCAAGCTGTCTTGACGGCAATGTTCCCCAAAGAATTAGCTGTGCCGACTCTACTCCCTCTTCACGAGACGAAAAAAAGCCGGAAAAAACAATGGTGCCGACTGTGGCCAGAATGGCAAAGATGACGAGGACGATTGTTTGGAAGGAGTTCATGGGTGCAAAAAAGCAGTAGGCAGTAGGCAGTAGGCAGTAGTAATAGCGAGCCACGGGCTTTTCATTTGTTGTTTTTCTTGGTTCATAACTGTGGCTTTTTAAGTATCAACCCGTAGTGATGGCTGCCGACAGGAAAACTGTCTTCTGCCTCAAGGGTGGCAGA
>PCYI01000029.1:0-2547 GCA_002774795.1 Candidatus Vogelbacteria bacterium CG10_big_fil_rev_8_21_14_0_10_51_16
CACGCTCGCGGACTCGCGTGTGCAAAAACCAAAAAATTTCCTTGCATTTTTCTCGCGTCTCCTCCCCCCACCCCTCCACCGCGAAGCGGAATGAATGGAAAGGAAATTTTTGGTTTTGCTTCGCCGTAGTCATGGCTATATTGTACTATAGTTCAAGATTGTTTGGAAATGCAATATCTATTATGCTATAATAATGTTGATAAGTCAGAAATTGGGAGAGAATATCAAGAAGATACGGACTCGTAAGGGAATGTCGCAAGGCGACATTTGCCGAGCGCTTGATATGGATAGGGGTTATATGAGCGCGATAGAGAACGGCAAGAAAAACATCACCATCCAACAGTTGGAGCGTTTAGCGCAAGCACTTGGAGTGTCGGCGGATAAACTGCTAAAATAAAATTATGGATAATATCAATAAACACATTCAGCAATGTATACGAGACGGATTGGGCTGGAAAGATGCAACCGTCAAAACCGTCGAAAAAATCAAGGGCGGTTATCTTTCAAATGCTTACATTGCGACTGTAGAAAATGAAGGCAAGGCTACTAAGATTTTTGTAAAAGAACAAAATGAAAATACATGGGGAGCTGAAAGACCGTCTGACCCGTATGCTACTTATCTCACCAGTGATCTTGCTGCCAAAGAAAACACACTGTCGCCAAAAGTTCTTGGAACATTCGCATCTTTTGACAACCATGCAACATCCATACAGCACATAAGTGGCGGAAAACTTTTTCAAATACAAGAATGTGTAAACGGAGAGAATTTGTATGGTTTGTGCGAACCGATTGTCGCCAACAATATACAGGGGCGCGAAGTTGAGTTAGGAGAAAAAATTGCGGAGATATTTGCAGACATTCACTCACATAAACATCCAATAGAAAAAGGAACAAAATTTGACGAATACTCACGTTCACTCCGCGATGTTATCGCGCATCCAGAATTGACGCTCAACATTTTTCAAAACTTCTTACAAAAGAGCGCGGTACTAAAGGGAGATTTTCGATACGCATATTTAGCCAAGATGATAAAAGTTGCTGAATATTTTTCTCAATTCACCGAGCGAAATTCGCTTGTACATGGTGATGCGTGGCATGCAAATGTTCTTGTAAACGGATCAGATTTGTACTTGATAGACTTCTCGCGCCTCGTACATGGGGAACCCGGCATAGATGTTGGACATTTCTATGTCGTCTGTTTGAACCTCGCATTAACACAAAAAGACGACTTCCATGTACGCATGGCGCAAGCATTTTTGTCGAAGTACATTCAACTTACAAAAGATGAATTTATCAAAGAGAGCATGGTCACTTATATCGGTTTCACTGGAGCTGTGAGTGTCGTTGAAGATTTTTATCCAAAAGTTTCTAACGAGGACAGGCAGAAACTTATATCGTATGTTTACAAGTGCATGCAGAATAAGAAAATAACTGAAATAAAAACATGGAAAGAAATCCAATAGAAAGACCAAAAACGCCAGAGTCAGAGCGTCACAATGTGCGCGTTACACTTTTTCGTCATGGAATGGCAAAATATGAGCAAGGAAAGGTTGCTGTCTCGGAAGCGAATGATTTGACCGACGAGGGACGCAACCTTGTTCGCGAGCAAGCGGAGCGGCTCGCGGACGAACTAGGACAAGACGAAGAAATCACTATTTGGAGCAGTCCAATGGGAAGAACACTTGAAACCGCAACTATCGTCGCCGATGTTTTGCGCGAAAAAGGATTTGAAATCCGCATGAAGAAATCGACTGACAACACCGAAGTACCGCCAAGCGCGGAAGATACTATCAGAGTATTTGAGGCATTGGAAGAAGTCCGCGGTTTAGACATAGGACTTTTTTCTGCTCTTGTGGACGGTAAATTGTATGCGCTCGAAGACGGAACCGAAGTAATGTTTGATAAAAGCAAAACAAATCCCGACAATTTATCGTTTCAAGACTATTACTATCGGGGTGGATACAAAAAGTATTTGCAGAGTGGTGAGAACGTCCCCGCAGAAGTACAAGCATCGCTTAACTCGCTTGAAGAGGAAGCTGACATACACCACCGGTTTGATCGAAATGTTGATAGGGTTTCAAAAGCGCAGTCCGATAAAAAACAGAGAGTGATTATTGTTACGCATCACGTAACGATGAAGGACTACACGGAAAATCAAGTGCGACCAGCCGACTATATAAATCTCGATTAGTAGGGAGCAATCCCCGCCCTTTTATAATATTTCTTCAAAACGGCGGGGATTTGTGCGCGCACAGGGCGGGCGGGGCAAGCACATACAGATTTGTTTGTGCCTAGCACAATCCATATTCTTTGAGTTACCACGACCAGTGAACGAAGTCACGAAGCACAGAGTTACCACAGAACGCGGAGAGGAAGCGCCTCGGTCGCCGTGAGGGCGGAGAAAAGAGCAATCAAAATATGATAAAATAATGATGCTCTTTTCGCAGACTGAACGGCGAAGCAAAACCAAAAATTTCCTTTCCATTTCTTTTTCCGCTTCGCGGCGGAGGGGTGGGGGGAGGAGGCGCGAGAAAAATGCAAGGAAAT
>PCYI01000029.1:2571-8401 GCA_002774795.1 Candidatus Vogelbacteria bacterium CG10_big_fil_rev_8_21_14_0_10_51_16
GCCACCACGCGCTCCGCGCGTGCGAAGTGGGTTCGCGCAAAGGTTAATACATCACCGCCAATGATCTGTACCCCATGAAGTGGACACGGGTACACGTTTTCTTTTGTTGGCATTAACAACCAATACATGCCAGAAGAAAATCCATTTGACCAAACTGCCAGTCCTTTAGAAGAGCGGATAAATGCAAACGAAGCGGCTCAGTTTAGAAACAAGATCCTTGAACTAGGAGCCGTAGACGACCAGAATCAAGGTTGTTTTCAGCTAGACACAACCGCTCAAGGAGAACACGGAATGCTGGCTTTCTATGTTAGAGATCAAACTAGCCGCGATGCAATCATAAAATTACTAACTGAAGGAGGTGGGTACAAAAACGATGGCGACGTAAGTGGTGGTTTGCCTCGCGACACCGGCTATTTCTTGGCTTCCGATGATCCCCTACCAGATGGGAGCTATATGTTCCGCATCTTTCTCAAGAAAGAGCATGGGGTCCGCCCAAGCTAATTCAAACACCCCTACTTGGTGACCGAGTCACTAAGTGGGTATTACAGCCGTTCCCGCACAAACGACCAACAGCAGACTCTAACGGCTCAACGGGATGGTTCCCGTTGAGCCGTTAGAGTATACCCGAGCATATTGTGGTGTGGTATAGTAGAAGTAAAATATTTTAATCGTTCTATAATCCTAGAAATAACTCACAATGGCAACAGCAACGCAAGAAAGAGTGATCCATGTCTCGAAGAGGAAGTTTTTTGGTGCGATCATCGTGCTCATCATTATCGGCCTTGTCGCTACCACAATGCACAATACCTATGGCTCATATGGACTTTTCGATGAGCTGGTATCCGCAAGCACCGGTATTGGAGTCATACTTTCCGTCCTCTGGCTAATTTGGGGCCTCGGTACCAATATCATTAACGGGCCAGTGGATGACCCGGAGAAAAATAAACGTCTTGGGCGCAAGCGCATGATACTTGGGCTCATTACCTTCTTGGTAATCGGTCTTTTGTGGGTGCTCGTAAGATTTTTAGCAAGTTCTATGGGTCTATATGATTCGACCAATATGATGTCGCAGGAGATTCCCTATGTTGGGACTACTGTTCGGCGTCCAGGGCCGGAGCAATCTCAGCCAGACATCACCGATACGCGCGAGTTTTTGAAAATGAGCTACTCGGCAAACCTAAAGAGTCGCGACGTGCGCAACACGGCCCGGAATGTGAAAAGTATAATCCGAGAAGCGGATGGTCGCGTCGACAGTGAGCAGGTGACAGACAAACATGCGTCTCTTCGTTTTGTCGTGCCACAGACAAGATTTGAATCATTTCGCGCTGAAGTCGAAAGTCTCACCCACAAAAAGCTCTATGTAGAAAATGTCTCTTCAGAAAATCTCCTTAGCCAAAAGCAGAATATCGAGAGAGCAACGTCAGATCAATCTTCGTACTTAGCAGACCTCCAGCTCCAAAAACAAACGCTCGCCAACGCCCATGCTGGCACATCAGCCACCTACCAGAGAGAGCTGGCCTCCGTACTTGCCCAGCTCGTCTCGGTACGGGAAAGCATAAGAACGGCGCAAACATCACAACAGCGCGCGCTTTTTGAAATCCAGGAGACCACCCTCGTGGCCCGCGAAAGCACTCTTCGCCAAAACATCGATAGTGAAAACAAAACCTATGCGATAAAAAGCGCCGACCTCGCAAACCAGATAGCTAGTGCAGAAAAAGGACTCACAAACCTCGGACAACAAGATACCGACCTCATGAATAAGGTTGCCACAGTGACGGGCTCGATCGATATCGCGTGGGTGTCATTGTGGGCGATGGCCGTGCTCATCTCCCCTCTCCATCCGGCCTGGATCATTCTCATCGTCCTTCTCCTCCTCTGGTGGCTTGGGCGCCTCGCGGGCCTCCTCCCTCGTATAGAGCTTGTCTAGCCCAACACTAGAGCGCAGAAAAGGTGCGCCCTCCATTTGGTTGCCGTTGGAAGTCAGACCCCCGGCTACCAAGTACCTGGGACATAACTTACTGTGTCTGTGAGTTACGAAATTGCCCCTCCCCCTGGCCAGGGGGAGGTTGGGATGGGGTATGTTGGTTTTATATGGCTCAACCACAACCCCACCCTAGCCCTCCTTACATGAGCTGTACACCTTTTGGCTCTTTTCTTCGCTTCGCCTGTCCCGACCGTAGCGTCGGGGCTCGAAAACAGCTCAAAAGGTCTTGCGACTTGGGTCCCTTGCCCAAGTCTCACCCTGGCCAGGGGAGGGAAAAATACGCATTTCGTAACTCACACTTATAGAATCAAAAAAGACTTGAGAGCGAAAAAACGCGCAAGAGTGTCGGATAGTTCCCCCTACCTCCCCATATCAAGCACCTCGTCCATGCGAATCTGCTCAACAAACTCCGGCACATGGGAGACCAGAATCATGGCCCCCGCGTACTGATTGATCGCCCGCGCGATAATGGGAATGTGTCTGAAATTTATATGGTTAGTCGGCTCGTCGAGTAAAAGCAACCCCGGCTTCTCGAGCACCAGTCGCGCAAAAGAGACGAGCCCTTTCTGCCCTTCAGAAAGAGTGCCAATCTTGGCGTGAGCCATGTCACCCGTGATGAGAAAACCGGCGGCGAGCGCGCGCACCTTCTCCTCAATCTTCTCTTCGGCCACCGCAAGCAGGGAGGCCAGCACCGTCTGCTCAAAATCAAGCGTGGAAAAATCCTGCTCGTAGTAGCCCACCTTGACCCCGGGTGTGATGGCCACCCCTTTGGCTGTGCCGTTGGCAATAGCACGCAAAAGGGTACTTTTACCTATTCCGTTCGGCCCCGCTAGCAAAAGACGTTGATTCCGGCGAAGTTCCAGCTTCTTTTTCCGCTCCCGCACCTTGTGGTCCGTCATGGTCGAGAATGCCGAGAGTGTAAAAAGAACTCCGGAAAGCTCCTCTTGAGTGGGAATAGTAAACTGCCGGATGGTCTTATCCTCTCGGCGCGTCTCCACTTTTTCTTCTTCCAAGTCGGCGGCCAAATCGCGCATGCGCCGGGCCACCAGGCGCAACTTTCCGCCTTTGTTGGCAAAGGCGTTCGCCTTGTCCTTTTTCTGCTGGATGGTTTTTGCCAGTTGAGCATTGAGGCGATTCTCCTTTTCGAGGCGGGCGGCAATCTGGTCGCGCACATCAAAGTAGTTGCCCACATACTGCTCAACCTTGCGCGTGAAGCTATCGAGATAAAGCACCCCGTCGGTGAAGCTGTTTAAGAAGTCGGCGTCATGGGAGATGACTATTACGCTCTTGTCGTAGGCCACCAAAAAATTAGTGAGGTGCTCGATGCCGGCCCGGTCAAGATTGTTGGTCGGCTCGTCGAGTAAAAGCAAATCGGGGCTCTGAATCAAGGCCGAGGCGAGCAAGAGTCGCGCCTGCTGGCCTCCGGAGAAGGTACGCATAATGCGATCATGGAATCCCTCCTTGTGACCAGGAAGGTTCACTGCCTCCAAGACCGCGTCAATCTTCGGGTCGAGCTCGTACACCTTCTTCGGAAAGTAACTCTGGAAGTATTCGCGGACGGTAAGGTCGAGCTCGGCGCGACTGACCACCTGGTTCGCCATGGCCATAGATAATCCTTGAGCCAAGTGCACCTCTCCCGCCTCGGGCTTTAGGCCTCCTTGAATGAGTTTAAAGAGGGTGCTTTTCCCAGCCCCGTTTTGCCCCATGAGAGTGACCTTACTGCCACGGCGCACCCCAAAAGAAACCTCGGAGAGGATGGGTTTCTTGTACCCAAACGCAAACGAGACCTCATCAAAACGCACAATTGTTTCTTCTTTGGCCATGGAGTGGCCATAGTACCTCAAATCGGCCCATTTGCCTATAGTGAGACTGTAGAAAAATGACCATCGCGCAGTCCATGCTATAATGCCCGCATGAAAAGCGACGCAAAGGTAGGGTTCAACCTTTCCTGAAAGGTTGAACCCTACCTTTGCCCATACAACATGAAGCGCATATATCTAGACAACAACGCCACCACGCAAGTGGACGAACAGGTACTCGAGGCCATGAGGCCGTGGCAAGCTGAAATGTACGGCAACCCCTCCTCTCTGCACTTCATGGGCGATGAAGCCCGCACAGCCGTTGAACGAGCCCGCGCCACTCTCGCCGGTCTCATCGGTGCCCGGCCAGAAGAGATTATCTTCACCGCCTCCGGCACAGAGGGCAACAACCTGTGTATCAATGGAGTAGTGGAAGCATGCGCACTCGGCAACTTCCCCTCCCCCTGGCCAGGGGGAGGTTGGGAGGGGGTAGGTTTACAAGAGGAACATCAACCTCAATCACACCCCCCCTGCCAGACTTATCCATTTCCGTTAGGCAAAAAAGAGGACAGCTCCTCGTCCAAAATAGCAGAAGCACCTGCCCGCCACTACAAAGATCGTGGTCACATCATCACTTCCGCTATCGAGCACCCCTCCGTCCTCGAGACCTGTCGCGCCCTCGAAAAGCTCAGCTTTGAAGTCACATACCTACCAGTGGACACCGAAGGATTCGTCTCCCCCGCCGACCTCGAAACCGCCCTCCAACCAGACACCATCCTCGTCTCCATCATGCACGCAAACAACGAAATCGGCACCATTCAGCCCCTCGCCGAGCTCTCCGCCGTCATCCGCCGTTTCCGCAAAGAAAAGCAAGGCGCGGTATCCCCTACGCCCTACGCCCTACGCCCTACGCCCTTCTTTCATAGCGATCTCGTTCAGTCCTTCACCAAACTCCCCTGCCACGTAGACGACCTCGGCCTTGACCTGGCCACCTTTTCCGCCCACAAGTTCCACGGCCCAAAAGGAGCGGGCTTCATCTACAAGCGCAAGGGCGTGGCCCTCACTCCTCAAACTCACGGTGGTAGCCACGAGCAAAATCTCCGCGCCGGCACCCTGAACGTCCCTGGCATCGTCGGCATGGCCACCGCCGCCGAAATTAATGCATTTGGGTTAGCCCCCTCCCCTGCCAGAGGGGAGGGCTGGGGTGGGGTGGGAGAGGTGGGATGGGAGAGGTGGGATGGGAGAGGTGGGGTGGGAGAGGTGGGGTTGTCACGTGAGGAGTTACCCTCCCATCATCTCCGAGAACTTCAAGAGTACCTCCTCCGCGAACTCCTCACTATCCCGAGCAGTCACTTAAACGGCCCAGCCGACCTCGCCCGCCGCCTGCCAAACAACATCAACGTTTCCTTTGCCGGCATTGAAGGAGAGCATCTGCTCCTTGCACTAAGCGCCCATGGCATCTGCGTCTCCACTGGCTCCGCTTGCTCAGCCACTTCCAGTGAAATCTCACCCGTCCTCCGCGCCATCTCCTGTCCGCCCGAATACATAGAGAGTAACATCCGCGTCAGCACCTCGAAGCACACCACCCTCGACGAACTCAACACTTTTCTCTCGGTCTTCAGAAATATCCTCGCCCTCCAGCGCCACAATTAGACTAGTACCTACGCAAAATGGCGTCTTTGCCACCGCCTTTGGCGGGGCCCCGCTATGGGCGGTGGCAAAGACGAAAATAGTGTTTTGCGTAAGTCCTATAGAGAATAAGATCCCCTCTATTTATCCACACCCGATGTAGATATATAAAGGGGATTTTAGAGTTTGGGACTAAATAATGTTGTCGCTTTATTGCTCTCTCTTAGACAAAATCCATTTAACAGACAA
Source organism: Candidatus Vogelbacteria bacterium CG10_big_fil_rev_8_21_14_0_10_51_16 (assembly GCA_002774795.1). Lineage (GTDB taxonomy): Bacteria > Patescibacteriota > Minisyncoccia > Phycocordibacterales > JACRKE01 > 1-14-0-10-51-16. The sequence goes on from PCYI01000029.1 coordinate 8,233, forward strand.
GACAAAAAAAGTAACCTGATTAGTGAAACGCACCCAACCATTCCTCGCTATGCAGTTTCCAGCTAGCACTCCTTCCAAATATTGTGAATTACGAAACTCCCGTTTGCGTCTTTGCGAGGAGCTTCGGCGACGAAGCAATCTAGGTTTTCTGGATTGCCACGCCCCCTTG
>PCYI01000029.1:8425-37608 GCA_002774795.1 Candidatus Vogelbacteria bacterium CG10_big_fil_rev_8_21_14_0_10_51_16
TCGGTACTCTTCCGCCAATTGTCGCGAGTGGATAAGAAAAGAGTTCTGTCCGTCCTCCCACGGAGTAAAAATCACCTTATCTCGAAACACAGCCAAGTTGGTGAGGACCGGCTTTTTTGTAAACAATATGTTTTTTAGATTGCGACCTTTGTACTTGGCCCGCGCGCGCTCGGGAACAACTCCCTTGACCACAATGCCCGCCTTACACCTATCGGCTTCGTACTCTTTTAAAAACTCATGGACCTCGTCATAAATGTCATTGTCCTTGGTGTGAAAGGCAAAGAAAAGGTACTCATCGCCGCGCTTGGCATCCTCTATAAATTGATAGAGCATCACCTTCAAGCCCCGAAACCCGGAAAACACCTCCGCACTTTGTTGTTCGGCTACGGCTCGCATGGCGTGGAGTGATGGCAAAATCTTCTCCACCTCGTGTTTTTTCTTTTCTATAAACGTCAGAAGATACTTAGGGTCGCTCGCGCTATAGATACGCCGTCGGCCAACCTTCACAAAGGTGACGAAGCCTTTATCTATCAAGCTGTTTAATGTGGCATGCACAATAGAATTGTAAAGTCCCGTATCGCGAATAATCGGGCGCGCGTTTAAGGGCCCCTCCTCAAGCAGGGTGAGGTAGACGGTAATCTCCGCCTTCGTCAACCCAATCTCCTCCAATATCCGCGTTTGCATCTTTCTTTTATTATCCTCCAGATTTGGAGGATATATTTGTATTATACGCAAGGATAGCTAGAATGCAAGATATGAAGAATCAAAAAGAACAGAGGACACAAAAACGCCGAATAGAAAGACACGCGCTTAAAGTAGACAAAGTAGGCATAGAGGCACTTTTAGCGCAGGCTGAAGAAGCACTTAAGACCCTCCTTCCTCTTCCCAATACTCTCACCACATCGCAAGCGCAGGCAATCATCCGGCGCTACACGGCTTGTATTCTTGGTAATTTTATTCCATGGATGGCGAGTGCTTCTCTCTCCGCGCGTTCGCTCAAGGCGAGGCAGGTGGCCGAAGCTAATCTCTACGACGAGGTTCGCGACGACCACCCCGCCATGCTTCGGCGCTTTGCTGTGAGCGCTCAAGTGTTTCCAGACGGGCGTGAGTTCGCGGAGACGGAAACCATCATCGAACCGATGGCTGTCATGGTGCGGGAAATGCACGGCCTTAAGACCGTCACCCTCATGGCGACCCTCGAACGCACGTCCGCCCTCTTCATTCCCCTCCTTGCCTCGCTTTCAAAGCAGTGCGGAGGCAGGAAGTTAACCTACACCGAGGTGCACGGTGAGGCGGACGTCGCGCACGCGCTAGAGTTTACGCGCGGTCTCATCGCTGAGGCAGAGGAGTACGATCAACCGACGGAAGCAATCAAGGCTGTCTTTGAAATGGCAACTAGATTTCTAGAGCAGATCTTTACACCGCCCACGGTATAAATCTAAGAAAAAGTAACGGGCGGCATTGCTGCCGCCCGGCTGGTTTGCGTGACTAGCTCACGGGGTCGGCAACAGACTCATCAACCGACCTCGGGGACGTGGTGGTTCGGGATATGCTCCCGAACGTGCTTCGTGTGCATCATGCTCTGTCCACCTCCTTTCTTTGGCCCGCCATAGCTTCACGCGAAGGCGGCCTTCAAAATGTCCTACCAGATTGCGCCTCGCAATCTGCTCCCCACTTCACTTGGGGAGTCTCCGAGTTCGTGGCTTTCCACCAGCTCGCAGACTCCCCTTATTTAGCGGCCTTGCCACTAAACAAGAGTAGGGCAGACCGTCCGAAAACAGGCCCGGAAGCCTTGCTTCCCTGCCTGCGGCAGGCAGGCCGATGCATTTGGAAGCAAGGCTTCTTGTTTTCAGACGGTCTGCCTGAGACTAGTGCTGGGGACGAGTGTCTCGAGCTTGACTGTCTGCTGTGCGCCTTTCTCCATATCCCGCACAATCACCTCACCCCGCGCCCACTCTTCGGGCATGACAAGGACAGTCTTCGCCACACCTTCTTGAGCGGCCCGTTTTAACTGTCTTTTCATGTCGTAGGGAGGCAACGCGACCGATGCCGGCTTCCCTTGGGCGCGAAGGATTGTGGCCACACTGTCGGCCCCGGCAACTTCAGAGACAGAAAAAGGAATGACCCACCAGCGCTCGTCGGCAATGAACGGGAGCTCACGCTCTTGGTCTTTAAGCAAAGTCTCGATTGCCACGTCGCTCACCCCAAAACCAATCACCGGCATTGGCTCCGCCCCCATGTCGGCAACCAGATTGTCGTATCGGCCTCCGCCAAAGATGGCCCGGCTAAACTCGCCCGAGGTGTCAAAGAGCTCGAAGACTGTCGAAGTATAGTAGTCAAAACCACGTATTAGAGTCGGGTCAAAACGTACTCGCCACCCAAGCTCCCCAAGTTTCGCCACGAGCGTTCGCACCCGCTCGGCATCCGCACTCTGCAACAGAAGATCATCTCCAGCGAGAAACTTCGCGAGGCGCGCCTCCCCCGCATCATCCACCCCGAGCTCACGCAATCGGCGCGAAAATTCAGACAGCTCAAGCTTCTCCCGCTCATCAAGCAAACGCATAATCTCGCGACCGCGCTCCGGTGGTGCGCCCAGAACGGCCAGAAGCGAGGTGAGAACTCTCCGATCGTTTACTCGCGCCTCGACCTTGCCTACATCCACGCCCCAGGCCACAAGCAAGCGAAAGGCAACATCGATAATTTCCACGTCGGCGCGGATGTCGTCAGAACCAAGCAGGTCAACATTAAGCTGGAGGAAGTTGCGGGTCCGCCCTTTTTGCGGACGCTCATAGCGCCAGCACTCGGGCAAGCTGTACCAGCGCAGCAAAGAAGGCAACTGCTTGCGCCGCGCCGCCACCATGCGCGCGAGTGACGGAGTCATCTCCGGCCGCAATACCAACCGCTCGCCCCCACGGTCTTCAAAAACATACGACTGCCGCTCGATAATCTCGGCCGACGACTTGGCGGTGTAGAGCTCGAATTTCTCCAAGAGTGGCGCGTCATACTCGTCATAGCAAGCCGTATCAAGCACGCCGCGAGCGGCGGCCAAGAACGCCTTGCGTCGGCGCATCTCTTCAGGGTAAAGGTCTCTGGTTCCACGAATGTTTGTTATCATAAGTTTGTAGTTAGTAGTTTTTAGTTTTTAGTAAGACACCAACAGACACAAAACAACCCACTCTCATCGAGCGGGTTGTTTGCGAAAAACGAGAGTAAAGAATCGTTTAGCAATGCAAATTGCCCACTCGATGAGAGCGGGTATGATGTCCCTGTACGTTTGTCGCAGTTAGTCTCATGTATAGTATATAAGGTATACTACTTAGTTGAATTTGTCAATTCTGAGACTGTAGAAAAATGAGCGCGCCCTCCATTTGGATTCCGTTTCGCGCGAGACGTGCTTTGAGAAACTGAAGAATACTAGCGGTATTTTGAGGTTTTGAAAAGTATGTCGTAGCCGAAACGGGGCCAAATGGGGGCGATGAAACCACCCGGTGGTCATTTTTCTACAGTCTCAATTCTATAAGTAATCAACGTTCCTGCCAGGATTGCATGAACTCTCTCGGAGACATTTCTATGTCACGTAAAATACCGCGGACTGTACCCATCTTAACAGTCCGTTTCCCATGAATGGGTACTGTAGTCTGTTGCTCCCCACGCTTGAGAACATGGTGACTACCGCGAATGTGCATCACAATGAACCCCTGTCGCATGAGGAAGTCTAGCAACTCCTTTCCTGTTGGTCGTGGAAGCTTAGGCACATGCGAATTCTGATAATCCAACCGAAACAGTGGTAACCGATACTGGCATATTGAGCCTCGACAATGCATCCTCGAGCCCAAAAGTCTCAATGTAAGCTCGTAATGCCTCCTTTAAATCCCCTATCGCCTCCTCCTCTGTCTCCCCTTCTCCGTAAGCAGGAACATCTGGCACTCGAGCGGTAAAACCACCCTCTTGAGTATCGGGAATAAGCTCTATGGTGATTGTCTGTCTTTCCGCAGTAGTAATTACATCCATATTGATAATGATACGCCAAAGTGGAAGAACTTACAATTGTTATCTATCCGACCACAACGCGCGACAAATAGCAGAATCGCGCACTCTGGTCGAATGAGGATGCACTTTATTATTGTGCTTATGGGCCTCCCCATTCGGGCCCGCCTTGTTTCTAACAAGACACTGTGCGTCGCCGCGGCGCACCGCTTTTTCACTCTCTCTCTTCGTGAACCTCCTTGGCACTCTCGTCTGTCGCAAGACGATTGATAATCTCGGCAAGATACGCCTTGATATCATCAGCCCCGCGCAGGTCGCGCACGACGGTGCCGGCATCCATCACGAGCACCCTGTCGAAGAGGGGCAGATTGATGGCATCGTGCATGGCCACGATCACCGTCTTCCCGCCATTCAAGCGCTTAAGCCCACGATAGAAACGCTCGCGGGTCTCTGGGTCGCAATGCGCCATCGGCTCGTCGAGGAGGGCAACGCACACCTCTTTTGTGAGCACCCTGTAGAAGCAGGCGGCCAGCTTCAGCCGTTGTTGCTGACCAGCCGAAAGCGCGACTCGCCGGCCGAGCTTACTCCGCAATTTAGCGGGCAAGCTCGCCACCACGGAGTCCGCGCCAGAGTATGCCAGGGCGGCCTCGAGTTGCCGCTCATCCACCCCTTCTGGAGAACATCCGCTCACCATCTCGGCGATGGTGAGCTCTGGCATAGCCAGCTCGTGGGAGCCAAACATCACTCGCTCCAGAAGTGAGCGCTGGGTAATGTTTGCGTAGGAGATACCGTCTGCCGATACCTCGCCCTCCTGGGGCAGATACATCTTCAGGAGCAGGCGCAAAAGGGTGGTCTTGCCAGCACCGTTCACACCAACAAGGGCCACCACCTCACCAGGCTCAATGACGCAAGACAGGTTCACAAGCGCCGGACGAGCGGCTCCCGGATAGGTGAAGGTAACTCCCTTCACCTTAAGCCCCGGTGTCCCAGAAAACGGCCACTCTTGCGCATTGCTTTCGTCGAGGACGCTCTTTGTCTCCCAGAACTCGCGCAGTCGGCGGGCAATCTTGGCCACCATGCCAACCTCCGAACCAAACCTGTTCAGCGAGTCTAGGTGACGCGCAATGCCGTAGACAGCGAAGAAGAAGGTGGTCACAAACTCTGGTGGCATATCGTGTCGGAGCACATCGAAAGCAACGAGGGCGAGCAGAATACCGGCGGCCACCCCACCCAACATGCGCTCGACAAACTCACGTCGGACGCGAGCGAGGCGGCGAATATCAACCCGTTCCTGCTCCTTTTGAAACTGCTTCAGAGCGCGAGTGGCAAACCGTTGTCGCCAGCCTAAGAAACGTACCTCACTTCCCGAACACGGTTGAGTCAAGAAGCGAAAGTGTGCCTCGTTCGATAAGCCACGCCAAAAATTCGCACCCCGAACATCGTTGTCGTCATCGTCAGCATCATCATCGTCGTCGTCATCCTCATTTGGGCGGGGCACCAATCGCAAGGCCACATACTCCACCATAGGGCTGCTCGCAAAAGCGACAAAGGCGAGCACCGGCAAAACGAAGCCGACCTCAAGACACACGGCCAGGCAACCTGTAAGCGAGAGGAAAAGCGCGATGACCGTACCGGCACTCTCGCAGAGGTGTCTAAAGCGCCAGTTCGCCTCCCCTTCACACATCTCGGTTCTCGTGAGCACCTTCTGGAAGTGCTCCTCTTGTAGGCGAGCGAGGTCCACCCGGTCCACCACCTCAAGACGCCGGTCAAAGAAGTGCCTTCGCATGCGGCCCTCAAAGAGGTGCTCTCGCTTTTCGCAGTAGAGAGAAAAGATTCTCTCAAGTAAATGCTTCAGCAATAAAAGCACCGCCACGAGGACCATCAGACGCAGGCTCGGTGGGGCGGCGGGATACATCTCTACACTCGCCACCCAGATACTCCCGCCAAAGAAGGCGGCAAGGAGTAACCAGACAATCTTCAGAACCTCCTCGAACAACTTGAGGCGCGCGTAGAGATGGTCGAGGCCAACGCAAAGTCTCCAAAAGCCCCGCACATCCTCCCAATTGGCAAGGATGATGACCAACCAGTGTTTTTTGCTCACTCCATGAGCGAGCAACAGAGCCAGCATTTTCGGGCGCATAAGCGCCTCCTTTCTTTAGGAATAGTAGAAGCGTATTAGGATTTTCAAGTTCCAAGGCCACACACATATTGGCACATTTCTGTTTTATTGACAAGTCATACATCAATATGCTATACTAAGGTATTACTTGAAAAGCCCCAACAAGGGGCTTGGACTCGAACTTCTTGGTGTCACTGCTTGACCCGGATGCGAACTGAAGAATCGGGTCAATAATTAGGCACGCGCGATAGTGCGGCCTTTAAAACAGATGACACATGTATCTTCGACGCCTCTGGCGTCCACCCCAAACACCGGAGCAAAGCTCGGTGCGCGGTTAAGTTTTCGAGACTTGGGCCTCGCCCAACTGCTTTTAGACATTCTGGAAAAATTAAAGTTAGTCGACCCCACGCCCATTCAGGCGAAGGCTATTCCTCTCGCCCTTACAGGCTCGGACGTAATCGGCATCGCCCAGACAGGCACAGGCAAGACCTTTGCTTTTGGTCTGCCCATGCTTCAACGCCTCGCCATCCACAAAGGAACGGGGCTGGTTTTGGTTCCTACCCGCGAGCTCGCTCTCCAAGTGGAGGAGTCTCTGCAAAAAGTGGGCCGGTCTCTTTCTCTGCGCACGGCGGTCATTGTCGGTGGCGCTTCAATGGGCAAGCAGATTCAAGCCATCCGCAGTAAACCGCACGTGCTAGTGGCCACCCCCGGTCGCTTAAACGACCACCTTCAACAAAAGACAGTCAATCTAAACGATGTGCAGGTGCTCGTCCTCGATGAGGCCGACCATATGCTCGACATGGGCTTCGAACCCCAGATTAAAAAAATCCTCGCGCACGTTCCCAAGGATAGGCAAACCCTGCTCTTCTCGGCCACTATGCCGCCAAAAATCCGGGCCATGACCTCTGCCTACATGCGCTCGCCCGCCGTAGTAGAAGCGGCCCCTTCCGGCACCTCGGCGGAAAAGGTACAGCAAGAGCTTTATGTAGTCACCAAAGATGAAAAGACGCGCCTTCTCGAGCATGTGCTCGGCAGTCACGAGGGAAGCGTGCTCGTCTTTTCGCGCACCAAGCACGGTGCTAAAAAGCTCACGCGCCATGTCGGCCAAATGGGCCACACCGCCGCCGAAATTCATTCCAATAAATCATTGGTTCAGCGACGCGCGGCTCTCGACGGTTTCAAGAGTGGCAAGCATCGCGTGCTCATAGCCACCGACATTGCCGCTCGAGGGATTGACGTCTCCGACATCGCGCTAGTCGTAAACTACGATTTGCCCACCAACCCGGAAGACTACGTGCACCGCATCGGGCGCACCGCCCGAGCGGGCAAGAGTGGCAAGGCCATCTCCTTTGCGGAACGCAATCAACGCCGAGACGTGCAGATTATCGAGCGCCTTATTCGCAAAACACTGCGCCCGAGCGTCCTCCCCGAGCTTCCACCGGCCCGCATCCCAAACCCCGCCCCTCCGGAGCGCCCAGAGCGAAGCCCTCGAGCATTTTATCCACGGCGAGACTCCTCGCGGGGAAGTGGCGCGCCTCGAACCGCAAACAGAGGGACACGCTCGCCTCTCACCCGAGGCCGTCCCCAAAGAAACAGCCAGCGCTTCGGCCGTCAACCGGCCCGCACCTAAGGCGCACATCCATCACTCCACAAACTCCCAGTCACTTAACCCCCAAAACCCCAGTCACTTAGTGACTGGGGTTTTGGGGGTTTGATTCCAAGGTCACTCTTTGCTAAGCTCTCGATGGACAGCAAAACAAGTAACGTCCGTAAGGACCGGATCGAAGGAGGCAACAATGCCCGCACCCAAAGGGAGAATGTTCCCCAAGTTTCTGGAGGAGCACAGAATTGAGATCATGGGAATCATCGACCGGGTCGTTTCGATGGCATTCACCACGTTCACGATGGAGCGCGACGATCTCCACGTGGTGGTGCTTGCCCCCACCATCGAGGACGACCGTAAGGAGAACTACCCGGCCTGGCCCAACTACTCCATGATACCAGCGGCCTTCTGTGAGTACAGCCACGGCGACAGTTCGAAGTGGGAGTATCACTTCGATACAATCGCGCAGTGTAAGGTGCTTCAGCTCTGGAATGATCGCAACGACGAGCGCACAGACATCCAGCCCCACCTACTCTTTCCGGGCGATACGCCATACTGGGGCGGCGTCAAGCGCCACGGCCTCGCGGTCTCCTGCTCGGGAGTCCAGCCCTGGTTCGACCAGATGATCGCGGGCATGATCGCTGACGCAATCAAGGCGTTCTGCTATGATACCTGGATGAATAGCAAGGCGAAGCAGGAAGGCCTCGAGTTCCTCCCCTGATCTATACCCCGAGCCACTGAGCTCACCCATAGCCGACCTCACCCGGGGTCGGCTAATCTTTTAAACACCATCGATAAGGTGTGCAACTTAAATTTAACCAGTCGCGGCCGATGAAAGGAGCGGAAACTTAACCATGGTGACAGGTGCGGTCGGTTGCGCCTTGTCGCCGGCCACACACTCATGCAAAGCTAAATGCTACTGAAGTCAACGCAGGCTCTTCCATTTCTTCACTTTCCAACCGGTCTGCAAGTACGCGCAAGGCGAGGGCTTCAACCTTAGCGGTTGCCTCCTCTTTTGTCTCACCATAAGTAACTACACCTGGTAGCTCTATAATCTCTGCTATCCAGCGTCCATCTTGCTCTCGCTCAAGTTCAATAGTAAATCTATTCATGACGGCATATTACCACAGACGTCTTTCTGTTAATATGCATTAACGCACAATACTGGAATTGACAAACACTACCCCCGCACTCGCCACCAGCCGCGCAGACCGCGAGGCCAGCCTTGCAGAAGCAGGAGGGCAAGAGGCGCGCCCCAGTTTGCCCATCGCTCGACGAAATCCCAGATGGGCTCGCCGACCAAGGGCCGCACCAGAGCGGTCCAAAATCCCCAGAAGGCGGCCCACAGGAGGATGAGTCGTATGGGCTTCACAAGCACGAAAATGGCCACAATGATATCAAGCAGGCCCACCAAAATAATAAGCTGGGCGGCCAGCTCCGGGGTAGCCCCGGTGAGCTCGCTCACCCACCCCCCCCACTGCGGCTTGCCCAAAAGCGCAAACACTCCGTGACCCAAAAACTCGCCCGCCACCGCGATACGAAGCACCCATTCTGCCTTTTTATGATTCATGATAGTGAGAATTAATGATAAACAGTATGACACACTAAAACCAAGGAGCCTGTTGAAAACAAAAAGGGCATTGTCACACGGCCTAGCTCCGCTTTAGGCGCAGGGAGTTCAGCACTACCGAAATAGAGCTCAAGGCCATGGCGGCCGAGGCGAAGATGGGATTCATCAAGGGGACGCCTAAAGGGTAGAGAACGCCCATGGCGACCGGAATAAGCAGGACATTGTAGCCAAAGGCCCAAAAGAGGTTCTGCTTGATTACGCGCATGGTGGTACGGGAGAGCTCAAGGGCGCGGCCCACGCTCCGCAAGTCTTTATTGACCAAAGTGATACTGGCCGCCTCCATGGCCACGTCGGTGCCTGTCGCCATGGCGATGCCGACATCCGCGGCCGCGAGGGCCGGAGCGTCGTTCACCCCGTCCCCAATCATAGCCACCACCGCGCCCCCCGCTTGAAGTTTGCGAATCTCTTTTTCCTTATCCTGTGGCAGGACTTCGGCGAGCACTTGGTCAATGCCAAGCGAAGTAGCGATAGCTTTGGCCGTGCGTTGATTGTCGCCCGTAATCATAATCGTGCTAATCTGCTTTGCTCGCAACTCTTCAATAGCTCCCCGCGCCGACTCTTTGAGCGTATCAGCAATGGCCACAAACCCCATAAGCTCTGTGCCTCGCGCGAGAGCCACCACCGTCTTCCCCCCCCGTTCGAGCGCCTCCATCTTTTCTGCGTGCATTTGATAGCTAACACCTTCACGCTTGAGCAAGCGGCCACTTCCAAGAAAAACTTTATCCGCGCCAACAACACCCGTGACACCGTGTCCGGCGACTGCCTCAAACTTAGTTACCTCCCGCAAAGGAAGGCTGTCTGCAACCGCCCTTCGCACAATGGCATCGGCAAGCGGATGCTCCGACCCTCGCTCGAGCGAGGCGGCCAGCGCAAGAATATCGGCTTCTCTTGCAGAACCGACAGACACCACATCCGTCACCTCCGGCTTGCCGTAGGTGAGCGTGCCCGTCTTATCAAACACAATGGTTGTCACCTTGTGCGCCGTCTCAAGACTCTCGGCATCCTTAATGAGAATCCCGTGCAGAGCACCCTTGCCGGTGCCGACCATAATGGCGGTCGGGGTGGCCAAACCCATGGCGCACGGGCAGGCGATAATCAAGACCGCGATGCTGTTCAAAAGCGCGTAGGACAAAGTGGGAGCGGGGCCAAGAACATACCAAAGCACAAAAGTGGCAATGGCCAGCATGAGCACAATCGGTACAAAGTAGGCGGACACCGCATCGGCCAGACGCTCGATGGGCGCCTTACTGCCTTGCGCCTCCTCGACAAGCTTTATAATCTGCGCGAGCATCGTCTCCGAACCCACCTTGGTCGCGCGCATGGTGAAGGTGCCGGTGGTATTCATGGTGGCCCCAATCACGACCGACCCGGACTGTTTTTCGCTGGGCATACTCTCTCCCGTTACCATCGACTCATCCACGGCCGACTCGCCTTCGCTCACCACTCCATCCACTGGAATCTTCTCTCCCGGGCGCACCCGCAAGAGGTCGCCCACCCGCACCGACTCAATCGGCACATCCGTTTCCATTCCGTCCTTCACTAGACGCGCCGTTTTCGCCTGCAGGCCAATCAGTTTGGTAATCGCTTCGGAGGTGCCGGCCTTTGCCTTGGCTTCGAAATAACGGCCAAGCAGGATAAGACCGATAATAATGGTAGAGACATCAAAATACGGTTCGGGAGCAATGCCAAGTTTGCTCACGGCTTCGGGCGCGAGCGTAATCACAAGTGAATACAGATAAGCGACACTGGTGCCGATGGCTACCAGCGTGTCCATGGTGGCAGTACGATTCTTCAAGGCCGGCCAAGCGGCGCGATAGAAGACAAGCCCAATCCACAACTGTACCGGCGTGGCCAGTAGGAGTTGCACGAGTGGGCGCGTCAGTACCTCCGGCGCCAAGCTCATCAGACCGGGAAAACTACCCCAGAGAATAAGCCCGCCAAGCACTAGGCTAATCCCCACTTTCCGCTTTAGCTCGGCGAGCTCGCGCAACTTTTCCAGTTTTCCCGTTTCCGGGGTCGTCTCTTCAGTCAGAATGGCCGTGTAGCCCACGCCCGCCACCGCCCGAGCGAGAAGTTCGTCCGAGACCAGCCCCGCGTCATACTCGACTGTCGCCCGTGCTGTCGCCAGATTGACCGTGGCCTCGCGCACCCCCGGCACCGCCTTAAGGGCGCGTTCCAAGGTAAAGACGCACGACGCGCAATGCATGCCTTTGATGCGAAAACTTCGCTTCGCGAGTTTGTGGTTAGTTAGTTCATGGTTCATAGTTAACTTAGCGAAGTCTTGAGTTTACTGATCATTGTCGCATTTATAATTCTCTATCAACTACTAACTACTAACTACTTTCTACTCGACTATAATCTTCCCGTGGAACATGTTCATACCGCAGGAAAACTGATAGGTGCCGGCCTTTTGTGGAACAATCGTGATTGAAACTCGCTCGTTTAGGGGTAACTGTTTGCGGATTTTGAAGTCAGGTATAAGCACCTCTTCCAGACAGCTGGAGGAGTCGGTGCGGTGAAAGACAAGCGTCGTCGGCTTTCCGAGACTTACACTAATAATCTCCGGCCTGTAGCCGCCTTGCACAGTAATCTCAACAGTGCCACTTGCCACCGCCTCCGCTTTCGGTTTGCGTTTCAAAAAAGACCAATACACAAAACCGATAAGCAGAATGCCGACAACAATAACGATGACTTGGTCTATGGTCATAAAAATGAGTCTTTTCTATGCTGTCGCTTAGTGGCAAGTGTGTTTTTGCTCTCCCTTGTCTTTTCCTCCGTGCGTTTCTCCGTGTCCCCCGCAGCAGCCCTGCCCGCCGTGTCCCGCATTCCCTGTTGCCATTCGCACCAACCAAACCACTAAAGCAATCACAAGTGCCCAAAATAAAATCATCCAGAGTCCGCCAAGACCCATAAATCCCAAACCAAATGTTGTTCCCATCATTTTTGTTATGTTTTTAATTGCTAATGGCTATAACTATCTGTGCGACAAGGTGTACATCTTAATCAATTCTTGCACCGCTTTTTCATTGTCGCCTTTAGTTTGCATCTGATGCTTGACGTGCGTGCGCAGATGATTTTCCAGGATAAAGGCGTCCAAGCTCTTGAGAGAGCACTGGATGGAAAGCGACTGGCCGAGCAAGGTCGGGCAGTACTCCTCCTTCTCGATAGCCTTCCCGAGCCCCGAGAGCTGACCGGCGATAATCTTCACCCGATGCATCGCCCGCTGTTTTAATTTCTGGTCAAGCATACTTATTGCATAAGTTACATGGTATTATGCCGATAGAGTATACCCCTATCACCTATCAGTCAAGGCAGTAGTCTACAAGAGTGTGGATAACGTTCCACTCTCGGCTCTATATTGGGGCCTTTTCGGGGGCCCGGTCGTTGTTGGTTTCGATGAACTCTTTGATGATTGCTTCGTTAATGGTCTCCTGTTTAAGCAGATAGCCCCAGGAGGTAAGTGCCACCGGCACATCTAACTCTTTACGCGGTAGCATAATCTTCTTGCCGCTCGCACTTACAAAAGCGCTTCGCACTCGCCCGAGGTCAGCTTCCGACAGTCCTTCTCGATACCACACTACGGCGGCGCCGTGCTCCATGCTGTGGAGTATGAGTTCGTCTGGCACCGGCTCACTCTTGATACCGGCCCCGGCAACACCATCGGCCCAATGCCAGCCGGAAGTCGACGGGTTGGAACCATAGGCCGGATGCTCCTCATTGCGGGCTACGTGTGTGGCGCCTTCATCTGGCATCTTCTCGCCCATCATAGGCTTCGCCAATCGCGCCTGATTTTCGGAACCACCCTTACTGGAAAGCCACACGCCGCCCATCAAGATAAGTAAGGTGGCAAGCACGACACCTCCGATAACTTTTTGTTCTGTGGTCATGTTTTTTTGGTTAACTAATTACTATCCCAGTGAGTGACGAAACTCCTTAGAAAACCGTTTTCTCCGAGGTCGTTCCTCGGGTACTCTCGAGGTGCGACCTCTGCGTATTGGAGAAAACAGGTTTTTGGGCTATTTACTAACTCAAAGTTAACTAATTATTATGCGGCACAAGAGGCACCTCCGCCGCCCCCTTGATTAATTTCTTTGTTAATTGCCTGGAAGGCGGAGGCGCTGGCAAAGTTTTGGCCGACTAACTCTTTTGCCGGTATCTGTGACACTTGCAAGCCTCGCGACTCGACAAAAGCGGTAATCGTTTGGTACTGCTCCCTAAACCAAAGCGAGTTCGCGGATAGAGCGGCTTGGTAGAGCTCCTCATCAGTCGCCCCCTTGCTTGCCATAAGCTCCATCAGTCCGAGCATGGCCATGCCATGGTTGCAGTCCGGAAAGTGGGTAGCGTTGTTACAGCAGGGGCGATAGATATCTTGCGAGACCCGCGTTACCCGCTCTGCTTCTTCCGGCGTAAGCGGAATCATCCGGTGGGCCCCATAATGTTGCATGGTGTCCCCCCGAGCAAGTGTCCAGCCTCCGGTCGAAGCAAAGTTTCCCGCCCCGCCGTATCGCTCGTCTTGCATAGAGCCTTCGGCGAGCGCTTCATGCGCGTTGCCAAGTCCGACCGCCCACAAGAGATTGAGGAAGTAGGATGCGTTTTTGGCATCCATGATGACTTCGGCGGGAGCGTTTGCCGTAAGGAGTGCCTGCTCATCAGTGGTGAGTCCCCCGCGTGCCTGATAGAGCTCTTGCCACTTACTCTCGTCAATCACTCCTTCGCGGACGAGTGCCGCGCCCATCTCCGCCCAGGGAATAGAGACACTCATGCCTTGTCCGGGTCGCGCTACAACGAAACTCTTATTGTCCACATTAAGTGGATAATGCCCGAACGCTCTTGCGGTGACCAGGGAAGAAAGCAGGGCGACAGCGAGAAGTAAGGCGACAAACGACTGCCGGCTCACGCGGACTTCAGATAATAGCGGTTTCATCTGCTCTTGAGCCGGTTTTGTCGCGCCTGTTTCAGTCGCAACTTCGCGCGGTTCTTTGTTGTGATGGTGTTCATGATGATTTGTTGGTTTTTGGTGCATGGTGTTGGCTATATTATTTGGGTATTCGGGGTTTTGTGTGAGTAGTTCCCCTCCCCCTAGCCAGGGGGAGGCTGGGATGGGGTAGATTGGTGCTTGTATACGGCTCAACTACAACCCCACCCCTCCCCTCCCCTGGCCAGAGGAGGGAGCAACCATACTTAATCACACAGGAAACCCAGAATACCCTATTACTTAATCACAGCAGTGCTCAAGCTTTTTCATGAGCTCTTGATAACGAGGGTCTTTGGCTTTTGCTTCGTCCGCGGTTGGGGTGATGACAATGGGAGCGCGACTAAACAGCACCTGCCCGATGATTGCGAGCACAATCACCTCCACCACGATGACAGTCAGGGAAAGATTGATGAGCGCGAAGTAGGCACTCGGCACACCAACGACGAGCACGAGCAGTTTCCACCACTGGGGGTTTTGCATCGCCCAGAGTAGGCGCTTTTCCCCAAGGCCGGCGATACCCATGACACTTGTCCCCATAAGTAGGGCCGTCGGCAAGAGGTAGCGGTTTGCGTCGAGGTACCCCCACACCATGCCGAGGGAAAGAGCCAGCCAGAGCAGGGCGACACCGATACAGAGCACACAAGGTTTATAGGTCATTGTTTTAGAGTGAGTAGATAATGAAAGCAAGAATGATGGCGGCGATGCCGGTCCAGAGTCGCATGTCTTCCGTGCGACGTGCTTTCCATGATTCGAGCTTGCTCAAGAACGACTGCTCGCTTGCGAGGGCGAGCATGATGACCAAGGGCAGGACGAAGATGAGATTGTAGAGCAAAAGATAGCCCAAGCCCACCCATCGCGAAGCTTGGTCGTGTAGGAGTCCAAGGGCCGACATATAGGGGCCGCCGGTGCAGGGGAATTCACAAAGGCCGACCAGTATCCCAAGCAGTAAGGCGGCCGGAATGGTAGCCTTGTTCATCAAGCTCGCGATACGCCCATGCGCCATAGTGGGGATACGAAGCTTCAGTGGGAAATCGGGAAAGAAGTGCTCAACGACGTTCAGAAGACCAACAACAAGCAGAATGACCGCTCCAAGTTTGGCCATGAAGTGCGGTGTGTTGAAGAGGTGGAGCACCTGGAGAATACCGAGCCCGATGGAGAGATAGACAATGAAGATGCCGAGAATGTAGACACTGCCGATGGCGAGCACACTTCTCCGTGAGTGGCCGACACTCATCAGAAAGGCGATGGTAATCAGAAGAATAGAGAAGGCGCACGGGTTAACACTATCGACCAAGGCCGTTACAGTAAGGAGGGGCAGAAGCCATGTCCCGCTATCGCTCATGCGCCATAGAAGTTCTGAAGCGGTGCTCCCCATAGAGCCGAAGAGGATGGCCAAGCCGATAACAACGATCGCGACTATTGCGAACAGTTTAAAGCGTGTGCTCATAGTTTAGGGTGTAACCATTGCCTTGAAGACGAGCTCGGCGAGCCGACTACCATTGCCCTCAAGGTAAATGCTTCTACTAATGGGACCGACCCCGGCCGGGCCGTGGGCGGCCGGGTCGAAGACGGCCTCCACCGTGGCGCTTTCCCCGGGAGCAAGATTGGCGCTAATGGCAAGCCCGGCTCCATGACCGGGCATACCAAATGGCCCATATCTCATTGTGTCAATGGTAAGATTGGCCTTCGTACACATGCAGGAAGTAAAGATTTTGTTGATTGCAACCGTGCTTGATGAGGTATTCACGAGCGTGAATAGGCGAGAGACATTCCCTTTGGCCATGGAAACATTACCGAAGTCGTAGCTCGGTTCGTCTACCTGAAGCACGGCCGTACCGGCCACTTTAGTACCTGGATTTTGTGTGTCGTCTATGGGAGTGGAGCTGGTTGCCTTGCCGATAGCGAGACCGACAACGACAACTGCCACAACCGCCACTACTGAGAGAATTGTTGAGTTATCTTTCATGGTTGATTTTTTAGTTAACAGGACCTAAGAAAATGAGCGTAGTTCGAGGCGCGAGCGAGTAAGCGACCAAACTGTACTAGTGGTACAGTGCGGAAGCGACGGAGTGATGCAACAAAGAAATGCGCCATTTGCGTAGGTCCTAAAGAAAAAACCGCAAATGATTGCGGAATAAGGCGACGCACCATGCAACCCACTCTCTGTGGGTTTTTACACGGCGCGCGCAAAGACGAGAGTAGGGCTATGCTCTAAAAGTGCTCGCCACGCGCGAAGAGCGACCAGCACAGGCGAGAGTGCCGGAACAAAAACAAACTCTACAAAACCATATGTTTTGTCGGCTATTACACTAGAAAATCCTCTGACTGGTGGCAAAAGAAGAGCCAACAGTGTCAGCACCAAAGCCAACAGTCCGCCCACAAAAACAGCGCTTGAAAAACCGGCAATAAAACTGCTATGCAAATTGAGCATCGCGAAACTGCTCATCGGAGAAGTGGTAAGAGGGCAAGGCATCTGCGTGGCCGTGGCGACGAAGCAGGTGCCATCTTCATGTTCAGCCATGGTCATCGGACCCATGGCAAAAGCCGTAAACAAAGTAAGCCCAAGAAGAGAGGTAATAACTGCAGTGGCAATCACTGAATATCTCATAGTGTGACTATCATATCATACATGCGGTAGAATAAAAGCGTTCTTTTGTATTTCCTAGTGCCTAAAGCCTAGTGCCTGTATACTCTCCACATGTCATACTTTTTAAGCGAAGACAAGCTTTCCGAGGGTAAAGTACTCACCCTCACGGGCGTTGAGGCACGGCACATTCTAGCCTCACGGCGCATGAAGCCGGGCGAGACCTTTCATCTGCAGGGGCCGGACGAGGTACGCCACCTGGCCATGTTTGCCGAGCGCAAAGGCAAGAGCGCCCTCGTGGTCCAAATTGGTCCTATTGTGCCTGCGCCACCGGAGCCACTCCTTCATATTACCCTCTGCCAAGCGCTCGTAGCCGAGCAACCGCTCGATCTCATTATCCAAAAAGCGACCGAGCTTGGAGTTGCCCGCGTGCTTGTCTTTCCTGCCACCCGCTCCCCCTACCACCTCCCGCCCACGAAGGTCGCGAAGAAGCTCGAGCGCTGGCGCGCTATTGCCACCGAGGCCGCCAAGCAGTGCGACCGCCTGCGCGGAGTGAATGTCGCATGGGTTTCGTCCCTCAACGAGGGCCTCGAAAACGTTCCAAATAGTGTGGAACGTTTTTCTCTCTCCCAACACGCTAAACAATCACTCGCCCTACTCCTGCGAAGTAAAGTTGCGGAGATGCGCAACGAAAAATCTGCATCTATCCGCGTTCAATCCGCGTCTATCTGCGTTTACGTGGGCCCCGAAGGTGGCTGGAGCGAAGAGGAACATAACCTTTTCAAGACTTCAGGCATTCCCGAAGTCACCCTCGGCCCCCGCGTCTTGAGAGCGGAAACCGCCGCCATTGCCGCGGCCATCATTATCCAATCACTCGCGGGCGACATGGGCTAGCGCCTGCACTTGGCGACCGAGTCACTAAGTGACTTCTGGTTGTGAGCAGTTACCCCCCAGGTAACTGCTCACAACCCTGAGTAAGTGTCTTTGCCACCGCTTATAGCGGGGCCCCGCCAAGGGCGGTGGCGAGGACGGAACGAGATGTACTCTGCTAGTTAGCCACTACTCATTTTTGTGAGCAGTTACGTTGATTTAGTGGCACAAGATCCACCTTTAATTGAAAGTACTCTTAAAACGACGGTAGACTTTATCATCGTTCCGCCTGTCAATAACTTTGAGTTTCGTAACTAAAAGTCTCCACATGCTCATCGGCCCCAGACCACGTGCCAACTTGCGCGCATCATGCTATCATTAGCATGAACAGAAAAGTATTAGCGGTCATAAACATTTAAAACATCATGCTTAAAATCAACGAAAAGGTGCCCGACTTCAAGGCCATGGTCTACCACAAGGACGAGTTCCAGGAGGTTGATTCGGCCCAGTATCGCGGTAAGTGGCTAGTGCTCATCTTCTACCCGGCCGATTTTACTTTTGTCTGCCCAACCGAGCTTGAAGACGCCCAAAAACACTACCACGAGATGCAAAAACTCGGCGCGGAAGTTTTCTCCGTATCGACCGACACTCACTTCACCCACAAAGCCTGGCACGACTCCTCCCCCGCTATCGGCAAAGTGGACTACCCCATGCTGGCCGACCCATCGGGTGCTTTGTGCGAGCAGTTCGGCACTTACATTACAGAAGGTGAAGATGCCGGACTCTCTCTCCGTGGCACTTTTATTATCGACCCGGATGGCGTCTTGAAAACAATAGAAATCCACGCCAACAACATAGGCAGGTCGGGCCATGAGCTTTTGCGCAAACTCCAAGCCGCCAAGTTTGTGCGTGAACACAAGGGGCTCGTCTGCCCGGCCGAGTGGGAGCCGGGCGCGGACACGCTCGAGCCAGGTGCGAAGCTGGTGGGGAAAATCTAAAGAAAGCAGTAGGCAGTAGTATAGGCGGTTGAAAGTTTTTTACCCTTCACTCGTCATACCTCATCAATAGTCTAAACATAAACACAATGAACGAAAAAACCAAGAATTGGCTGGGGGTTGCAGGCATCGTGGTACTTATCTCGCTCGCATGGAGCGCTCTCTCCGCGGCTCGCTCTTACAGCGCCTCTATCGAGCCGTCCTCTTTCCGCAGTTTCAGCGTACAGGGCGAGGGTGAAGTGGCCACAGTGGCCGACGTGGCCACCATCAGTTTTTCGGTAACCACCGAAGGCGGGAATGATGTGGGGCCTCTGCAAGCTAAAAACACAGAAGCCATGAACGCTATCATTGCCTTTCTTAGGGGGCAAGGAGTGGCTAATGAGGACGTTAAAACGGCCACCTATTCAATCAATCCACGCATGCAGTACTTTGACTGTTCGTCACGCCTACTCCAAGATAACATTGTCCGCCCTTGTCCCCCCTCAGAGGTGGTCGGCTACACCATCAGCCAGACGGTGGCCGTGAAAATCCGTGACTTTGAATCCATCGGTACGATTCTTGCCGGAGTGGCAGAACGCGGAGCCACCGGCGTCTCTAACTTACACTTTACCGTGGACGACCCCACCGAGGTGGAGTCCGAAGCGCGCGCTAAGGCAATAAAGCAGGCAGAGATAAAGGCGCGCGCTATTGCCAAAGCGGCCGGCTTTCGCCTCGGCCGTATCCTCTCCATTGACGAAGGCGGGTTTGACTACCCGCGCGCCTACGCCACCGACACGAGCTACCTCAAAATGGAAGTAGCTGGGGCCGGGGCCCCGACCATTGAGCCCGGCTCTGAAGAAATCAAAATCCGCATTACCGTCCGCTACGAAATCAGGTAGTAGGCGCGGACAGCAACTAAATGTACCAGGTACTTAAATTAAAACTACCTGATACATTTAGTTGACTAGACAAAGATTGTTGGATTAGCTACCGTAAGTCACGGAGGTGGTCTTTCGGTGGCAATCAAACCATTGTTAAGTAGTCGTACAGAAGCGGAAACGGTCAATAACTATGTGTGCTATGACCCCGAGGCGGTAGTAATCAGCAAGGCTCGCAGAATATGGGGAATAATGGATGGATGGAGCCCCAAAGAACTTCGGGAGCGTAGTGATGCTATCTACACACTCCTTCTTGGGGAAAAAAGAAGGAGGTGTTCGAGGGAGCTTGTCACCACCGTACTCTGTCTCGAGTTCGGCCCCCGTGAGAAGGGCGAGCCCGATGACTGAAACCAACACCGGCCACTCTCAGGGCGGGGAGCACACCACTCCCCGCCCGCTTTGTATTCACAAACACAATGCCAAATGTTAGGCAAGAGTCGTGGGACCGTTGGACATGTCGTTCGTATGAAAACTACTGCCCAATGCCTTAACGAAGCTACTACCAACCACTCGATATCGTTCACCGGCATATCCTTTATACTTTTTGCTTTCTACATTACACTACCTTCATGCGCCCCGACGACCTCATTACTGCCCACTTTCGCCTCAATCCCCCGCACCGAGTAGCTCTTGCGCGCCTCAAGCTCCACGCTCTCATAGACATGCTTCGCTATCTCCCCTCGCGTTATGGTGGCGAAGCGGTCTTAAAGCAGATTGCCGAGCTTCGTGATGGAGAGCTCGCGAGCGTCTGCGGTAAAGTAACAAAGGCGAGCACTGGCAAGACTCATCGCTCGCGTATGCCCATCGCCGAGGTCGTGCTCGAAGACCAGACTGGCCGCGTCCGCGCCACTTGGTTTCATCAAGCCTACATGGCGAAGAAGGTGCCAGAGGGAGGCTTCGCACGATTGACAGGCAAAGTGACCCTGCACAAAGGCGAGCCCTACTTTGCTAACCCGGATATCGAGCCGGTGGCCTCACTAGACATCACCCAAGCGGGCTCCCTTTTTGGTACGGGCGAGCTCGCCGTGGCTTCAGTCTATCCGGAGCGGAGAGGAGTGAGCTCACTTTGGCTACGGCACGCCATTCAAAAACTACTGAAGGCAAAGGTGCACGAGGCCATAGCAGACCCCATTCCAGGTGAGTTGCTCGCTCGCTATCATCTTGCGCCTCTTAAAACGGCCTTGGTGTGGATTCACACACCCCGCCGCGAGGCAGACGCCATCGCCGCTCGCAAGCGATTCTCTTTTGAAGAGGTGTTCCTCATCCAGCTTGGGCGCCAGCAGACCAGACGGACTTATCGCGCGAATGCCAGTTTTGTAATTACACCCAAAAAAGAAGCCCTATCAGATTTTCTGTCTCGCTTCCCATTTAGCGCCACCAGCGCGCAGAAGCATGCCATCGCAGACATCATCAAAGACCTTGCCTCCGGCAAACCTATGACTCGTCTTCTCGAGGGCGATGTCGGTTCGGGAAAGACTGCCGTGGCGGCCACGGCTTCCTATGCAGTCATCAACACACCTCCCAAAGACAACCGCCATGCCCACCTGCAGGTGGGCTACATGGCACCCACAGAGATTCTTGCCAAGCAACACTTTCAGTCGTTTATAGAGTACTTTGCCCACACCGGCATCAGTATCGGCTTGCTCACCGGTAGTGGCTGTTGTAAATTTCCCTCCAAAAGCGACCCGAAAAAAAGTACGCCGATCTCTCGGACGCAACTGCTCAAGTGGGTAGCGTCGGGTGAGATAAGTATTCTGATCGGGACGCACGCCTTGATTCAAAAGTCGGTAAAGTTTAAAAATGTGGCCCTGGTGATAGTAGACGAACAACACCGCTTTGGCGTCAGCCAGCGTCTGCAATTAGCACAAAAGCATACCCACGGAGATCTCGAAACAAAAAATAAGTTTGAAGATAAAGCATTTCCTACCAGCTACCAGCTACCAGCTACCAGCTCCTGCGTTCCCCACCTCCTCTCCATGACCGCCACCCCAATCCCGCGCACGCTCGCTCTCACCATTTATGGTGACCTCGACCTCACCCTCCTCGACGAGATGCCGGCCGGCCGCAAGCCCATTGAGACTCGCATCGTGCTTCCGACCCTGCGCGACGAGCTCTACGCCGAGATTCGCACCCGCCTCCGAGAAGGCCGTCAACTTTACGTTATCTGCCCACGCATCCATGAGCCGGACCCAGCCAAAGAGCTCGCCCTTATCGCCAAGTCGGCCACCGCGGAGGCCACCCGACTAAAGAAAGACATCTTCCCAGAGTTCACAGTCGCGGTTGTTCACAGCAAGATGACACCAAAAGAGAAGGATGCGGTAATGGCAAACTTTGCGACAAACGAAACACAGATACTTGTTGCCACTTCTGTAATAGAGGTGGGCGTGAATGTGCCTAACGCCACCATGATCATCATCGAAGGAGCGGAGCGCTTCGGCCTCGCCCAGCTTCATCAGCTCCGCGGTCGTGTCCTGCGGAGCTCACACCAAGCCTACTGCTATCTTTTTACGGAGTCAAAAGGTGATAAGAGTCGCAAACGCCTGCAGGCCGTGATTGAAGCCAAGAGCGGTTTCGAACTGGCCGAGCGCGACCTTGAGCTTCGGGGCGCGGGTGAGCTTGACGGAGGTAAGCAGTGGGGCATCTCTGACATCGGCATGGAGGCCATCAAAAATGTTAAAATGGTGGAGGCGGCCCGCGTGGCCTCTAAGGACCTCCTTGACCAAGACCCCTATCTCCTCGCCCACCCAATCCTCTCCGCGCAGGTAAAATCAAAGGCTCTCACCGCCCACTTCGAATAGCCCAATAATCCCACATTAATCCCACATTAATCCCACACCCATTAATCCCACACCCGATGTAGATAAATAAAGGACATTTTGGCTAAATCGACACGAACCAAGTGCCTCAACATCTATAAGTCTACGTTTTGTGCGTTTATGCTTTCAGGCGACTCAAGGTTTTCGTCATTTTGCGCTAATTACTGAAAAATGTTACATTACTCTATGCTGATAAAATTACTGATTAGCAAACTTACACAACATGCGAACAACCATTATAGCGGTCATTGTGGTAGTAGTCTTAATTGCCCTCGGCCTCTGGTTTAATGCCAATAATCAACCCGAGATCCAACCCTTGCCAGAGCCTCTGGATGCGACCCTGAGCGAGCTTCCAACCGGCGAGTCAAACGGTGTCAAGCTCGATGGCTCGGCCGATCTCGAGGTCACAACCGAAAATATCGGTAATCACACCATCACCTACTCAGGTAGCTCATTCTCTTTGAGTTCACTTGAGGCAAAAATTGGAGATACTGTTACGTTTGTAAATAATGGTAGCGCGTCACTGCGTGTGGCTTCAAACCCTCACCCAGTACATAGCGACCACCCTGAGTTTGATTCCGGCACTCTCGCCCCCGGCTCCAGTTGGGCTTTCACCTTCTCGAAGACTGGTACTTACGGCTTCCACAATCACTTGAATCCGGGAGCGGCAGGGCAAATTACCGTTCGGTAACTTACCAAAGCACGAAGCACGAAATATCGAAATCCGAGACAAATCCAAAGCATAGAAACAAATAAGCACGAAGCGCACCTGTTTCGTGCTTATTTATTTCTAGCTTAGTGCTTGTTTCGTGCTTCGGGTTTAGTGCTTAGTGCTTTTCGTGATTAACTTTCTTCGACTTT
This sequence comes from Candidatus Vogelbacteria bacterium CG10_big_fil_rev_8_21_14_0_10_51_16, assembly GCA_002774795.1. Taxonomy (GTDB): domain Bacteria; phylum Patescibacteriota; class Minisyncoccia; order Phycocordibacterales; family JACRKE01; genus 1-14-0-10-51-16. The sequence goes on from PCYI01000029.1 coordinate 31,783, forward strand.
GCCGTCGGTGAAAGTTAACCGCGAATCGATGTGCTTCACTGTTGGCAAGCAGTATCGCCGTGCTGTGAGCGCGAATGACACTCTTCTTCGCAATCACCGCTTTGGGCTTGTGACGCTCATCTTTTACGACCGCCGCCACATCGATATTGAAACCACGTTCAGCGAGCACGCGCTCGGCCGCTCTTCTCTGTGGCTCCCCACCGTCCACGACAATAAGCTGTGGTAAGGGCCACTCAAAGTGGCCAAGACGACGACGCAAAACCTCTTCAAGGTGAGCAATATCGTTAATAGTACCTGCAACAGTACTTTTAATTTTGAACTTGCGATACGCGCTCTTTTTTGGCTCCCCGTTTAACAATGCCGTCATTACTCCCACCGTGTTCTCGCCCCCATGGTGAGCAACATCATACGCCTCAATACGATAGGGCACAGGGCATAGGGCGTAGGGCGTAGTTGATATATTTTCATCTTTAATGAGCGCGGTGTCGCGGATGTGTTCAAGAGACGCTATTTGTCGTTTCAACGTGTCCGCTTGTTCGTACTCCTGCCTCTTGCTTGAGGCCGCCATCTCTCGCTTGAGTACTCCCAAGAGCCGCCCCTTTTTGCCATCAAAGAGCAGTTTAATCTTGCGTATGGTCTTCGCATACTCTTCTTTACTCACCGCCCCCACGCAGGTCCCGGGACAAAGTCCAAGCTGATACTCAAAGCATCCCCGCTGCCCCGTCATTGCGAGGTAATCCGAAGCAATCCATGCTTCACCATTTCTGGATTGCTTCGGACGATTACGTCCTCGCAAAGACTCCAACTTCTCTGGAGTATGCGTGTTGTAGGGGAAAATGCGCCTGATTATACGTAGTGCCTCCCGCAAACTCGCTGGTGAAGTAAACGGCCCGTACACTCCATGCCCGCGCTCGGTAATGATGGCCGGAAAGTCGCCCTTTGTGATGGTCACATATAAAAACGATTTGTCGTCTTTCTGAATAGCGTTTGCCTCCGGCTGATACTTCTTGATAAGGTTGGCTTCGAGAATAATCGCCTCCAGCACCGAGTCGGTTGTCTGCCATTCAAGGGCATCGGCGTCGGCCACCATCTTTTCAATCATGGGCCCGCGGGTGAGAAACAGTCGCGCGTCAAAATAACTCCGCGTGCGCGTCCTTAAGGATGTCGCCTTGCCGACATAGAGTATCTTTTTATCTCGCCGAAGCCCTAGCGAAGGCGGACCCTTTTTAATGAAAAAATACACCCCCGGCTCGGCGGGAATCTTCAATTCTCTATAAAATCGTATCTCCATAAAGTTTTGCGTGAAGGGTTCAACCTTTCCTGAAAGGTTGAACCCTTCACTCGGCCCTACTATTGCATAAGTTCTCACAATCTTGCAAACACTATACTATCCAGGTAGTATCAACTCGGCACAGCAACCAAGGCCACGGATGGCCCAGAAACAGGAGGCGACCCATGATCTTTTTCATTTCCGCACTATTCGACTTCGCTTCAGAGCCCAATCTCAAACGAGACAAGGAGGAGGAGCGCACGCGTCGGCACAGGTTGATCGGCGTGATCCGCAGGACGCGAAACAAGGGCAAGAAGGACGCCCTCAAGACTCAGCTCGCTGAGCTGAAAGCGAGGAGGTAGAGATGGAGGAATGCGAAATTTTTGCAACACAAGCTCCGAAGGAGAGGAGCGGGTCTCGCAAGAAGACCGAGAAGAGCGCGGCAAGCGATGTCGCCTACTGGGATGAGAAGTGGTCCGAGTTTCTGGATCAGTTTCTAAACAGGGTCAGGGAGGAGCAGAAGTTCGCCATCTACGGGTATTTGCAGGAAAGCGACACGAAAACAAGCTTCTTTGCGGATATCGGTAGAGCCTGTTTCGACAGGGTAACGGACCACATTCTTTTGGGTAGCCGCACGATGAAAGCCCCCTGGCACATCCTACTCGACATGGCTTGGGAGCTAGGCTGCACGGGTGACATGGCCCCCAACGCCGACACCCCCTCGGCCCGGGCGCTTTTCTACAAGAAACTCGGGCAAGCCTGCTTCGACAAGGTGCACACCCTTTCGGGTCAGCGGTGAACACAGCGCTCACCGCAAGCCCCCGCCCCCTCCCCGCTCGGCACCCGCCGGGCGGTTCGTTTTTTTGGTTCCATAAAGTTCTTGGGTGAAGGGTTCAACCTTTCCTGAAAGGTTGAACCCTTCACTTCCTGCCGGTAAGTATCTTTGCATAAAAGTCGTCATTGCATTGTGTCTTTAGATATTTTAAGATAGTTACATGAAAACAATCTCTCGCAGACCATCAATCTCAGCTCTCAAGCATTTGAAAAATAATAAAGCGCCCTTGCCCAAGGCGTTTCTGAATGCTATCGGCATACTCAAGGGGAAAAAAATAGATCCGCTTAAGTATCAAAAAACAATACGTCAGGAGTGGGAGAGGCGTTTAAAAAAGCAAATTCGTCTTGGCACACGAAACACACGCAAGTAGGAGCTATGTTGCTTGATACGAACATTCTCATTGCACTGCTCGCTGACGAACGCTCTTCGTTTGAGAAAGTAGAGACATGGAAACGGGAAGGGCATCAGCTTTGTATCTCCGTGATAAATATTACCGAGATTCTTTCTTTTTCCAGTCTTAACGAGACAGCGCTTAATCTAATAAAAGAGTTTCTGCGCACTTTCTTTGTATTTCCTCTTGATCAGACAACGGCGGAGCATGCTGGTACACTTCGGCGAAAGTACGGACTCACGCTTTCGGACGCATGCATATCAGCCACCGCTCTTGTTCATAATCACCCACTCGTTACCCGAGATAAAGGATTCAGAAAAATTGCCGAGCTCACCGTCATTGAAATCTAAACTATCTCTTTCGCACGCGTACTTTTTTCATTTTCTTAGCCGCCACTACTTTCGTTGCAACTTTTACATCTGCGGAATTTTTGGTTGTAGGCGCGTGAGTTTTCTTTTTTAACACTTTCTGCAGATACGCGCCGGTGGCGGAGTCCGGGCTATTGGCAATGTCAGCGGGAGTGCCTTTGGCCACGATGCGGCCACCCTTGTCTCCCCCTTCCGGCCCGAGGTCTACCACCCAGTCGGCTGTTTTTATGACATCCAGATTGTGTTCGATCACCACCACTGTATTGCCGCGGTTTACGAGCCGATTGAGTACATCTAGTAGCTTTTGAATGTCGGCAAAGTGGAGGCCGGTCGTCGGCTCGTCTAAGATATAGAGCGTACTATGCGTATCCCGTTTACCAAGCTCGGCCGAGAGCTTCACTCGCTGAGCCTCTCCGCCCGAGAGCGTCGTCGCCGACTGGCCAAGCTCCAGATAGCCAAGTCCGACCTCCTCCAAAATATGCAGCCGATCATACAGCCACGGCACCTCTTCAAAGAAAGGGACCGCCTCTTCGATGGTCATCTTTAAAATGTCGTAGATACTCTTTCCTTTGTATTCCACTTCCAAAGTCTCGCGATCAAAGCGCTTCCCCTTGCACACTTCACACCGCACATAGACCGTCGGCAAAAAGTGCATTTCGATGGCGATCTGGCCATGTCCTTCGCAGTTTTCGCACCGTCCGCCCGGCACATTAAAACTGAAGCGGCCCGGCTTGTAGCCCCGCACCCGCGCATCTTCGGTCGCCGCAAAGAGTTCGCGAACAAAAGTCCAAGCGCCTACATAGGTGGCGGGGTTAGAGCGCGGAGTGCGTCCAATCGCGCCTTGATCGATATTGATGACGCGGTTCACATACTCAAAACCAGTGATGGAGTTGTGCGCCCCAATCTTGTGAGTCGACCCGTTGTACTTATTGGCCGCCGCTTTAAAAAGCACATCGTAGACAAGGCTACTCTTGCCCGATCCCGAAACTCCGGTCACCGCTGTCATGCGACGAAGCGGGATATCGACGTTGATGTTTTGCAGATTGTTCTCCGTCGCGCCCTTGATGCGCAGAAAAGCGTGGTCACGCCCAACATCTCGCCAGCGATCAGGTACCGCAATCTCTTCTTCGCCACGGAGAAAAGCCAACGTGCGCGATGTTTGTTTTTTGTCATCTAAAAGTGCAGGCATTGGTCCTTCGGCCACGATCTGCCCCCCATGGATGCCGGCTCCCGGGCCAAAGTCGACGAGATGATCAGAAGCCCAGATAGTTTCCTCATCATGCTCCACGACCACAATCGTATTGCCGAGGTCACGAAGATCGAGGAGGGTTTTAATGAGCTTCGCATTATCGCGCTGGTGTAACCCGATCGTCGGCTCGTCCAAAATATAGAGCGTGCCCACAAGCCGCGAGCCGATCTGCGATGCCAAACGGATGCGCTGTGCTTCCCCGCCGGAGAGCGTTCCCGCCTTGCGCCCAAGGGTGAGATAGTCGAGGCCGACGTCAATCATAAATCTGAGGCGGTTTTTAATCTCACGCATGGGTACTTCGGCAATCTGCGCACCGGTAGCGGAAAGCCCCGTGACCAGAGAAAAAGGTGTCAGGAACCTTTTCCGCGTAGCGCCCTCTGGGTCTTGTAGAGAAAAGGTTCCTGACACCTTTTTCTCGGCATCGGCCTCTTGGAGTTTTGTAAAAAAGTCGTACGCCTTGGCGACAGACATGCTGGAAACGACATCGATATTCTTGCCGTCAATGAGGACACTTAAGGCCGCCGGCTTCAAGCGCCTCCCCTGACACTCGGCACAGATCTCATCCGACCATGTTTCTTTGACTCCAAGTCCGTGGCAAAGCTCGCAGGCACCGTAGGGACTGTTAAAGGAAAAAAGCCGTGGCTCAATTTCTGGAAACGAAAAGTTGTCGACAGGGCAGGTGAACTTGCTTGAAAACATCTGACATTTGACATTTGACATGTGGCTACTCGAACTCTCGTCGGGAAAGCCGATCATGAGGAGGTCGTTCCCATATTTGAGGGCATGCTCCACCGCTTCCGCTAAGCGCAAGCGATGGTTTTTATCGTTCTTGAAATCAAACTTGGCTGGCATACGATCCACCACAAGCTCGATCGTGTGTGCTTTGTAGCGCGAAAGGACGATGCGCTCGCGGAGAGAGTGCATCTTGCCATTGACGCGGACTTCGCGAAAACCGGCTTTCAGAAAATCGTAGAGCATTTGGTAAAACTCTCCCTTACGACCCATCACGGCCGGGGCAAGAACTATCAATTCGTCATTTGTGCTCTGTTCTGCTTCAGCAATGATGGCGTCCACGATCTCCTCGTTGGTCATCTTCTTAATGGCCGAGCCACAAGTGGGACAGAAAGGCTCTCCGGCGCGGGCGAACAAGACCCGCAGGTAGTCGTAAATCTCCGTGATAGTGGCCACCGTCGAGCGCGGGTTGGCCGAGTGGCTCTTTTGGTCGATGGAAATGGAGGGCGAAAGCCCCTCTATCTCATCCACGTCCGGCTTGTCGAGCCGACCCAAAAACTGCCGCGCGTAGGCGGAGAGCGACTCAATGTAGCGACGTTGCCCCTCGGCAAAGATGGTGTCGAAAGCCAAAGATGATTTGCCCGAGCCAGAAAGCCCAGTAAACACCGTCATTTTGCCACGAGGCAACTCAAGAGAAACATTTTTCAGGTTATGCTCTCTAGCACCACGAATAATTATTTTATCACTGGCCATAATGTTAAGATGTCCAACCCCGTACCGAGCTTTGCTCTGGTACGAGGTGCTCCCGCGCACCCTTGATAATAATTTTATCTTGCATAGTTTTAAGATATAACAGTCCTTATTCTATCGTCTTTGCGAGGTAAACCGAAGCAATCCAGATAGGACATACGCAAATTGCTGTCTTTGCCACCGCCTTTGGCGGGGCCCCGCTATAAGCGGTGGCGAGGTAAACCGAAGCAA
>PCYI01000029.1:37632-46107 GCA_002774795.1 Candidatus Vogelbacteria bacterium CG10_big_fil_rev_8_21_14_0_10_51_16
AATAAGCCTGGATTGCTTCGCGCAGAGCGCTCGCAAAGACGAAAAGAGTGTTTTACGTAGGTCCCACCAGACCTGGATTGCTTCGCCTTTTCAGGACATCCGTGGCACTCCCAATTTCTAATCACTTGGCTTAAGAAATTTAGGTCGCTCGCAAAAACGCTGATGCTGATTCGCAACCAATAGTGTTCACACGCAAACTGCCCTGCTGATCGAGATCAGTAGGTGTATGGAGTCCACTCTACTCTCATCTACTCTCATGAGAGAAAAATTCAAGCAAAACCAAAACCGCCACGAAGGGCGGCTTGGTACAACGTGAGTCCACTTGCGGGAACGCGGGAAGCGGTCGCTCGGACTCCAGTCGTAGCCGAGCCAGTGCCAGTCGAGCAACCACTCGCCGCCGCGCGGATACACCACGCGCACGTAGCGGCAGCCGTCACGGTTGACGCAGTGTGTACGACACCATCCGTGGCACCGCCCGTTGAGTTCTCTTCGGGTTGTATATCATGTGGCATCTAAAATGCTCCAGTGCCGCACACCAAGTCTCTCTGTTTGTGGGGAGTGACCGAAGGCTCGCTCGAGCAAGCCGTGACCGGCTCGATTCTGGCCTCGCTGATGCCATCCGGCATCACTGGTCTCCGGAGTTCGGCCGCCCGAAGCCGTAACCGCGGGCAGATTCGCCTAGTTTGAGTTACGAAATTGCCCCTCCCCCTGGCCAGGGGGTGAGAAGCGAGCAGTGCACAGCTTCGCAAGACCGGAGCGCGACGGCGCGAGGTGGGCTCGCGGCCTCGGCGAGCACGCCGAGAGATGTGAGGTTGGGAGGGGGTAGATTGCAGACAGGGTGAGACTTGGGCAAGGGACCCAAGTCGCAAGACCTTTTGAGCTGTTTTCGAGCCCCGACGCTACGGTCGGGACAGGTGGAGCGAAGAAAAGAGCCAAAAGGTGTACAGCTCCTGTAAGGAGGGCTAGGGTGGGGTATATTTTGGGCCGTATTTCTGCAATCTACCCCCTCCCAACCTCCCCCTGGCCAGGGGGAGGGGCCATTTCGTAATTCAAAATCGCCTACGCTCCACAGAAATCATAGCAAAAGAGAGAGGCCGCCGTCCACTCGCGTGAACGACGGCCAAAGAAATTCAGGGGTCCAGGGGCCCAAGTATCCAAGGGTCCAAAAGCCAAGAGCCAAGGAGCCTAGGAGCCCAAGGACAAAGGAGAGACGCGGGAACGCGGGAAGCGGTCGCTCGGACTCCAGTCGTAGCCGAGCCGGTGCCAGTCGAGCAACCACTCACCGCCGCGCGGATACACCACGCGCACGTAGCGGCAGCCGTCACGGTTGACGCAGACCGTGGCCGGGAAGGAGAAGCAGATCCACTTCGAGTGCCACCAGCGCGGAAACTGGTCCCGCTTCGCGTAGAACGCCTCGGCCGTCCGCGCTCCATAGGGGCAACGGACCAACTTCCCGCGCGCTCCGCGGCCCCGGTAGAGCATGCTCTCTCCGTCGATGCAGTCCTCGCCTCTCTGGAGGATCGCCATCGACTCGAGGCGATGCACTCCCGACTGGAGCAAGTACTGCTCGGCGTCAAGGATGTAGGGCCGGCCGCCGGGGTGGACCGCCTTCGGCTCGAAAGGGGGCCTGGTCCAATCAGCCTGCGGGTCGAGGGTAACCTCGACTAGGCCGGAGGCTCGCTCGCGCACCAGCGGCCCGGTGGGCGCTTCCTGAGCCCTCTGCGGCAACGCCTGCCGCACTAGCTCCATGTCTCGCCGCTCCCAGTCGCAGCCGGCGACGAGGTCGAGGAGGCCATCCTCCTCTCTCAGCATGAGCTGGAGGATGTCTCGCGGCATCCTCGCCGCGAACCGCTCCCCCACCTTCTTCAGTTGTCCCACGGTCGGCTTTTTCATCCGACCCTCCTTTCATCATAGCGGCTGCTCGTAGCAGGGCGTCATGCCCAAGCTCACGGCAGGTCGCATTTCCTATATCAAGCTATCACAAAATACTGTGCCTATCAATATCTAATATACAAAACTTGGGCATATGACGCTGGTATCTGCTCACGCCTCTCACATCTCTCGAGTGTCATCCCGTTGCAAAACGGGACCCAGGTTCAGTCCGTACCTTAGTCCCGGTTCTGTCGAGATGGCATACATGGGGCGTGGTGGGTTACACAAACTCTTTAGACCTTTAAAAAACTCTCCAAATGTCCCACCCATGCAAAAGACTACTCGGTCCCATCCTGATGACCATTTGGAATTGGTCTTTCCTCCATGCTTTTCTGTAGAGCGGGTGGGAACTTTTCTATAAGATGCAGTGTAAACTCAAGTCTGATTTTGTCAGGCGTCTCGCGGTCTTCCTCTGAAAAACCCCGAGGGTCAACAATGGTAAACGGAATATCTTTTTGCTGGGGCACCAAATGCGCGAGGATTCCAGTGATGTCTCGTTCGACTGCTCCTATCTCAATCGCCTCGCGGGCCATCTCCACTAGCTTCGGTAAGCACTGCGCGAAAAACTTTTGGCGATTCTCGTGAGTCAGGCGCGCGTAATCCTGTGCCAGAACAGATATCTCACTCCGGAAAGCCCCAAGGTGCGGGCCAAGCACCGGCCCTTCGTATCCCGCCTCCCGGCGCACATCGCCCAAAAATTCGTCGGGAACTTCGGGCTTAAATCTTTCATTGTCTACAGTCATAGTGCAAATGATTCTAATAGCAAACGAGTGTTAATTACATCCGAAAACAGACCTTATTTAGAATAACATACACCAACTACCAGGCAAACAAAAGGAGGCCGGTGGCGGGCCTCCGCAGGAGAGCTTACAACAGGGTGCATGTTCGGTGGGTGGGTCGCATCTAACACACCCTGTGCATTGGCTTCTTAGGCATACTCACGCCGTCTTCAGAGCGTGATACTAGCTACCGGACAGTGATCCCGCCGGACCCGTCGAGATGCTTGGGGTCGCTCCAGCCTACTGCCCATCCAGAGCAACACGGGTTTATTTACCCCTACGGTCTTACCTCCCGCCACCGGCCTTTCTCTAATCTATTTACGAATGTAACAAACAAGTGGAACTGAAGCAAGTACTAAAATAAAGAATAAAGGGGTCAGACCCCTTTATTCTGTAGATTATGTGTTATAATTTTTATTCGTTTCTTCCGCCTCTTTTACCTTTGCATGTAAAAGCTTAAGTTCATCGCGAAGAACGGTAGCGAGTTCAAAATCCAGCTCTTTTGCCGCGCGCTTCATTTGTTGCTCTTTTTCTTTAATCAGTTTTTCGAGGGCCGGTTTGGCTTGCGGGATAGGTTTGAGTTCCAGATTAAGCACCTCTTCGGGCAGAATATCCTTTATCTCTTTTACGATGGTCTTTGGCGTGATGCCGTGCTCTTTGTTGTAGGCCACCTGAATCTTACGCCGGCGATTAGTCTCGCTCACGGCCTTCTTGATAGAGTCTGTTTCTCGGTCAGCGTAGAGCACCACTCGGCCGGCCACATTTCGTGCCGCCCGGCCGATGGTCTGGATGAGCGATGTTTCGTTGCGCAAGAAGCCCTCCTTGTCGGCGTCGAGAATAGCCACAAGGGAAACTTCTGGAAGGTCAAGTCCTTCACGCAAAAGATTGACTCCTACGAGCACGTCAAATTTCCCCCGGCGAAACTCTGTAAGTATCTTAATGCGATCAAACGTCTTCACGTCACTATGTAAATACTGTGCCTTAATTTTCAAATCTTCCAGATAGTTCGAAAGGTCCTCCGCCATCTTCTTGGTAAGCGTCGTCACCATCACTCTCTCTCCCTTCTTTACAATGGTCGGAATGAGCGCAAGCAGGTCGTCCACTTGCCCAAGCGCAGGCTTGATGATGACCTCAGGGTCCACCAGCCCGGTGGGCCGAATGATCTGCTCAACGACTTGGCCCCCTTTCTGCAAAGTTGAACTTTGCGTAAAGTTGAACTTTACAGAATTTTCGATCTCGTAGGGGCCGGGGGTGGCGGAGGTGTAGACGCACTGGCCGATGCGGGCTTCAAACTCCTCGAAGCGAAGCGGGCGGTTGTCGGCCGCGGAGGGCAGACGAAAGCCGTACTCAATCAAGGTTTTCTTACGCGACAGGTCGCCGTGATACATTCCCCGGATCTGCGGAATGGTGATATGCGACTCATCGATGATGGTGAGAAAGTCAGTAAAGTCGAACTTAGAAGCAAGGCTTCCTGACGCATTTGGAAGTCTTGCTTCTAAGCTCCTTTTTGGAAAGTATGCGAGCAGTGTGTCCGGCGGCTCACCTGCTCCTCGCCCAGACAAATGCCGCGAGTAGTTCTCGATGCCGTGACAGTAGCCCACCTCGCGCATCATGGCGAGGTCAAACTTGGTGCGACGTTCAAGGCGCTCGGCCTCGAGTAACTTTCCTTCCCGCTCAAACATCTTTAGCTGGTCGCCAAGCTCTTGCTGGATGGCCTTAATGGCCCGCTCGCGCTCCTCTGCCCCCGTCACGAAATGCTTGGCTGGGGCCATTACCACCTCGGAGACCTGCGGTGTTTTTCCGGGCTGGAAACCCTTGACCGGGTCCACCTCGTATATCGCTTCAATTACTCCGTTGCGTACGGCAATAGAGTAAACAAGCTCGCGGTCTGGAGGCATAATCTCCCAGTCCTCCCCGCGCATACGGAAGGTGCTCCGCTTGAGGTCGGCGTTCGTCCTCGAATACTGCAGTTGGACGAGCTTACGAGTGAGGGCCGCGCGGTCGAGCGTCATGCCCGCCTGAAAATGCAGAATGTTTTCGGCATACGCTTCGGGCGCGCCCAAGCCATAGATACAAGAGACCGAAGCGACAATAATGACATCGTGCCGAGTGAGAAGACTGACGGTGGCCGCATGGCGCAGTTTGTCAATCTCCTCATTTATCATCGCCTCTTTCTCGATGTAGGTGTCCGAGATGGGCATGTACGCCTCCGGCTGATAGTAGTCGTAGTAGGAGACAAAGTAATGCACGGCATTGTCCGGAAAAAGCTCGCGGAATTCGTTACAGAGCTGAGCGGCCAAGGTCTTGTTGTGGGCAATCACCAAAGTCGGCTTTTGCACCGCCTCAATCACGTTTGCCACAGTAAAGGTCTTACCAGAACCGGTCACCCCCAAGAGGGTCTGGTGCGTCAGACCCTCTTTCACTCCACGGACAAGGGCCTCGATCGCCTTCGGCTGATCCCCCGCCGGCCTATTGGAACTTACTAGCTTGAACGGACGCGAATAGGTCATGACAAAGCAAGGTTACCGCTTCCCGCCCCGTGGCGAGCGGAGCGAGCTTTACGGGGGTCCCCCGCGGGCTTATTAGCGCTTACAAGTTTGAATCTTTGCTCCTTCATAGGGAGCTACTATATCACACAGAGAGGCATCTATAAGCCTGCTGGGCCGTCGCCGTCTCCCAGCTGTTGGCGCAAGAGTGACTCGAACTGCTCCTGCTCTTCTTGACTAAGCTCGCCCGATTCGTTTTCAGGAATAAGCCCCTCCGGAAATTCTCCCCGCAAACCATACAATAGCGTGGCGATAACGGCCCCGAAAAGTAAAGGCGTAATGACCCAGCCAACAAGAGCGGGAACAATAAACTTGGCCTTGCGGCCTCCTGTGTTTACGATTTCTGTCGGTGTCCAAATTGATTTCAGGGCGACATACAATTCATAGAGATAGCAGTAGGTCATCGGAGCAAGCACCAAAAACAACACGTAAAACGCCGCACCCATTACAAGCTCAAACACCTGCTCGCTAAGATTAAAACCAACTAAGAGAAAACTAAAGATGGTTATCAGCGGTACATAGATTACAAGAAGGAGCAACGCCACAAAAAGCATCCGTCCCAGTACTCCCCAAAAGCGACCCTCGACATACGCTTTGCTTTGAAAAAAGGCGGCCATACCTCTCTTGTCTTCGACCACAAATACATACACAGCCAAAGAAAACCAAACAGTGGCAAGAATACCGGGAATGAGAAACAACATTCCCAGTCCCCCCACAATAAGCCCACTCAATATCATCACTAATAAATAGGGAAGAAAGCGGTGAACCCCCTCACGGTAGGCCGAAGAAAACGTATGGGTGGGATTGTGGATAGTGGATAGTGGATAGAAGCGCCACCATCCCAAGAAAAGACACAAGAAGCGCTACCAGACCAAAAACAAGAGAGAGCAACCGTGCGGGACCATCTACTGGAACTTGCTCCATAAACAGGGAAAGCACATAGCTGAGCACAATCGGGAAAGCATAGATTGCCGTGAGTAGCCCGGCGTGAGCACGATACCTCTGCCAGGCCGCCTGCAAGAGAGCAATCGGGCCGGGTAGCAGGGTCGATAACGATGTGGTCGGTTGCGCCTCTGGCGCAGGGCCAGATCCCACCGATCCTGATTGAGGAATGGGGCCTGCCCAAACTGGTGTCGGTTGTTCACCATCCGGCGACACAGGCGAGGAGTTCGGATTTTGATATGGTTCCATAAAGAATATGATTTAATTGTAGAGCTCGGTTTATCCTATCACACTTGCCGTAGAACGTATCCACAAATGTGCTAAAATGTGCTTCACTGGGAACACCGCCACACAGCCGCGTGGTGAGCGAAGAGAACTTTACGCGGCCGCCCTTAGCTCAGTTGGTTAGAGCGCCAAGCTTATACCTTGGTGGCCCCTGGTTCGAGTCCAGGAGGGCGGACACGTTTGAACTTGATCGGAAATCACGGCGGCGCGCTTGCGCGCGAGGGGGAGGAGTGGGTGGGTGAACGGCGCATCCGTGGCCTGGGCCCGCAGGAATTCGGTGGGTGGGCAAAATGAGACGGAGACGGATTTGTCGCGCAAGTTTGGGTTCGTTCCGACTTTGCGCACGAAATCTCTGATTTCGTGCATTTTATCGGACGAAGCCAATTGCGCGGCTTGTTTCGTGTCCAAAATCCATGCCCGCAAGGGTTCGACCCATTCTTTTCTCTCATGTCGGGCGGCGGCTAATTTGTGCGTAAGCGTCACTTGCGAAGTCAAAAGCTCCTCCTTTTTCGTTAGATAGTTCTCCTTCGGAATATCACCATCGAGGTAGAGGGTCACCAACTTCGCGAGTTGCGCTTGCGCTTCCCGTTCAGACGCCTTCAGCCGCTCGACATGACTTCCCGACGAGACTTTTTCCTCGCGGTCCCACTGCTCAACCTGTTCGAGCATGGCAGTAGTAGCCTCGTCGGGAAGGCTGATCGCTTTGAGCTGTGCCTGGAGTTGTGCCGCGAGCAACGCTTCCTGGAGGTAAGACTGCGAACAACTCCCTGACTTCTTCAAGCAGCGATAGTAGCGATAGAGGCCGCCATTACCACGTGCAAACTGAGCGGTGATCATACTGCCACACTCCCCACAACGCAGGAGGCCAGTAAAAGGAAAATCATGGCGGACTTTGGAGCGGCGGGGTCTCGCCTTGCTCGCGAGCACCTTTTGCACAGACTCAAAGAGAGCAGGAGAAAGAATGGGAGCAAATGAGCCGGGGAAGAACTCCCGCTTGTGATGCACTAGCCCCAAGTACGCTTTGTTGGTCAAAAGATGGTACATGGCGAATTTGCCAAGTGGCGTTCCGTTTTTTGTCACCAACCCCCGCTCCGCCAGAAATTGCGACAAGGAGTGGTAGGTGTGGCGTCCCGTGGCGTACTCCTGATATGCTAACTCGATTACCCGCGCTACCACCGGATCAGGCTCAATATTCCGAGTCTTCGGATTGTTCACATAGCCACGGGGACCTTTAGTCAGCCACTCACCCCGGCGCAGTTTCTGGCGGATACCACGCTCCACGTTTTGCTTGAGGTTGTCAGAGTAATACTTCGACTGTCCGAACGCCACTTGTAGCATAAAGAGCCCTTGCGGAGTGGGTTCCGCCCAAAAGGTTGGAAATCGCAAAGACACCACCTTCTGCGTATCCACCGCATAGATGATGCGCCCACCATCAATACTATTGCGTGCAAGTCTATCCGGGTGCCAAGAAATGATACCCATCGGCTCACGCGAACTCTCAATGTGGGCCATCATCAGATTAAACTGGATACGCCCCGGTGTCTTTGCGCTTTTCGACTCTGTGTATTCAGTGAGAATACACAGATTTTCTTTACGCGCGAACTCTCGCAACTCAAAGAGCTGCGCCTCAATCGACATCACCTGCCGATCATCAGCTTCGGTGCTTTTACGCGCGTAGAGAAAATATTTTGGTGCGGACATAGATAGTTTTTGGACTACGAAACAAGAAGAATCCGTGTTCCGGCTCATTTCTGCACCTTGCCCACCCACCGAATTCCTGCGGGCAGAGGCCACGGATACGCCGTTTACCCATCCACTCCTCCCCCTCGCGCGCAAGCGCGCCGCCGTGATTTCCGATCAAGTTCAAACGTGTCCCCTCATCTTAACATTTGCGCGAACCTTTTTCGAAGGCGAAACTACTAGCGCACGCGCAATGTCTGGTGATGACTTGAAACCCTAATCTCCGCTCTCCGTATCCAAGCGGTGCGCCA
>PCYI01000029.1:46128-52458 GCA_002774795.1 Candidatus Vogelbacteria bacterium CG10_big_fil_rev_8_21_14_0_10_51_16
GCCTGCACGTTTTCGTTTTTGCGCGGGGGAGGAGATTTCCTTTCGAAAATATCCACCAAAGTGGGTGGGGCTCCAATGAGGAAGACCGCTTCCCCTACAAACAGCCTTCTTCTTTGGAGCTGGGTGGAGACGAAAGCTATTTTCGAAAACCCTTATGTATTATAGTACATTTGTTTTGCTGTACATAGGGTTATATACTCTCAATTGTTGATATGTCAAAAACATCCCAAAGGTTAGGGCTTAATCTCCGCAAGATTCGTCTTGAGCTTCACATGACACAAGTACAATTTGCTAAGAAGCTCAAGATTGACACCGCGTACTTGAGTAATCTCGAGAACGGGAAGAAGAATCCAACACTGGAGACAATAGAGAGTATCGCTAAGACGCTTGGTATTAAGGTCGAGGATCTAGTAAGGTAATCATTATATAAGTAAAGAAAAAATATCAATCATGTTAGAAACTCACCATAGTCAGCACGAAACGGAAGATGCCATTTCAAGTAGATGGGAAAGTTATCGACGCGCCAATACAGAGAGTCCTGGGGCACGAGAAAATGAACTCAGCGAGATTTTTAAGTTGCTTAATCCGCAACATGGCGAAAAAGTATGGGAATACGGCACTGGAAATAGATATCTAACCTTTCCCTTGGCGCAAGCAGTTGGCTCAATTGGAGAAGTCATATCGACTGATGTGAATGAAGGGAATACAGAAGAAGTAAAGGGAAAGGCTGCAGAAAGAAGTTTGCCTATAAAAACAATTCTTTTGGCTCAAGAAAATCCATTTCTACCTCCTGAGTATCAGGATTACTTTGATGCTGTTACCAGCATCGCGACCTTGCACCATCTTGATAACCGTGATCAACAAACAGGGATGACAGGTCGACTTGAGGGGTTGAAGAAATTTTATGCAAGCTTAAAACGTGGAGGCCGACTGGTTATTGCTGACCCAGTATATGGGACGGCAACGCAACGCTATTTTGATTCCATTGATGACCCTGAATACTGCTATCCAACGGGACATCCACATGACTTTCCAACGCAGGACGAAATACTGACCCTGATAACGAAAGCCGGGTTTACGCCTCAGTCTCTGGAAGTTAAAACTGTGCCCTGGAGGTTCCCAGACATTGAAGCGGCTAAGAAGTTTGTTCACACTATCCACCATGCTCGTGCTGGAGCAGATCAATCACTTGTCATGGCGGAAAAGATTTTAGGGCTAACTAAGGTAGGTGATCATTATGAACTGGGATGGCAGCTGTTTTTCTTAAAAGCTGTAAGGGACTACTGAGCAAGGCCCCAGCATCCTATGCCCAACCCCCAACACTACATTTTCATCGACGAGTCGGGTGACCCGGGCAAGCCGTTCGCGCTCGGCGCTGATGGGAATAAAGTCCCAACGGGCGCAAGCCTCTTTTACATACTCACCGCCATCTGCCTCGACTCGCAAAAATTATTTGCCTTGGAACATGAGCTACTGCTTATTCGCCAGAAGTATGGTTTCAGAAGTGAGATCAAGTCTACGATCATTCCCCTCACGATGTACAAAGATTTACTTGGCATCGTGAATTCACTCAGCATACCTATCTACTATCGCTTGATCGACAAGCGAATATACAAAGGCCAGTTCGCGACGGCCGGACATGCAAAGCTGCACAATATCTTTGACGACTACAACCTCTCCAAGCTCGTCTTGTTCGCCACAAGAAAAGAAGAGCTCGCCCGGGCCGAGGTGGCGATAGACCGCGCAGATCGGCGCATGTACAAGCACGACTATTTTAGTGGCTTCGACAAATATCTCTATGAACGAGTCAACACGAAAACCATCATTCGTATCGAGCACATTACCCATGTGAACTCTGAGTACGTAAATGCAATGCAGTTGTCTGATCTTGTGAGCGGAGCACTGCGCGACTACTTCACTGCCAAGAACAAGGAATTGCGACAGGTCATAGACAAGAAGTACCTCTACAAAATATGGTAGCAACCAAAAGAGCGGGCCCTAGACCTAGGACACGCTCTTTTGGTACAAATGAGCTTCATGGAAAGCCACTTGCGGATTTGTTACTATAGTAACAAATATGGGGTGGATAGCAAGCTCAATGATAGCCAGACATAACTTAAAGACGAGAAATCCTTCCAGTAATTACGACTCTAAAGACCATGTCTGATGAACCACAACAAGGTGCACCCATAAAACCTGCACAAACGGCGGAGCCGCAGGTGACCCCAGTCGCAGATCCTATCACGATAGTTGCTCCTGCGATAGAAGTAGTGGAGCCGCCGCAAGTCGCCGAGGAAATCTCGGATACTGCACAGCTACCAGTAATTGAAGTAACTACTCCCACCCAGGTAGAGGAAGTCTCAGTTGAACCGCAACCAGCGACACAATCAACTCAGACTCCAGAGATGCTTCCTGAAGCAGTTGCGCCCATAGCACATAATGCTCCTGTTCTGTCGCAACCAGACAACAGCCCAGCACCTATTTCCGTCCTTCGCCCTCAAGCACAAGTCGCTCGCACAAATCGTATCCAAAAGAAACTTGATAAGATCATGGAGTTTATTCGCGAAAAGAAAACGATCAGGAATGATGATGTTGAAAAGATTCTCCACGTCTCTGACTCAACCGCGCAGCGATATCTTGGTGCATTAGTAAAACAAGGAAAACTTCGCAAGCTCGGAAGTCGCGGTTCAACGCACTACGAACTCGTTAATATATAAAGTGAAAAAGAAGAGGCTCCTTCCCCTGAATACAGAGAAGGAGCCTAAGTTGATGTGAATCTAGGCTAGTTGACGTGAGCACCGCTTGATCCGCTCCCGTTCGTCGCGCCGAGGAGTTGGTGCACGACCAGCTCCTGGTAGAGCGAGCAGGTGCCGAGCAGTTCCTCGTGCGTCCCTTGGGCCACGATCTGGCCTTTGTCGACGACAAAGATGATGTCTGCCGACACGACCGTTGCCAGACGGTGAGCGACTACGACCGTGGTGCGACCCGCCGATGCTCCCTCGACGGCCTTGCGAATCTTGGACTCGTTCACCATGTCCAAGCTCGAGGTGGCCTCATCGAGGATGAGTACCTTTGGGTGCCGTGCCAATGCTCGCGCAATGCCTACCCGCTGACGCTCGCCACCCGAGAGACGGATACCGTTCTCACCGACGATGGTGTCCCAGCCGTCGGTGAGTCGTCCCCGCAAGTCGTCGAGCTGGGCGATCTTCGCCAGAGCTTCGAGCTCGTCATCGCTGATCTTCCGCCCCATACCGATGTTGAAGCGGATGGAACGGTCGAACAGTCTGACATCCTGCTCGACGTAGCCGATGGCTTCGCGCCAGCGGGTGAGATCGAGGAGCGGCAGATCGTACCCATCCACAAGCACCGTCCCACTGGTGGGATCATATGCCCGCTGGATAAGTCCGACGATGGTGGTCTTTCCGGCGCCTGAGGGTCAGACGAAGGCAGCCATGGTTCCTGCAGGGATAGTGACGTTCACACCCTGCAACACCATCTTCGTCTGTCGCACGATCGTCGTGTCGCCTGCGATCTCCTCGTCCTCGACTTCCCCACGAACGGGGTAGCTGAACGAGACATCGACAAGGCGGACTTCTCCGGCGAAAGCCGGCGGGCGGATCGGGTTTGCCGATACCGTGACCGCAGGCTCCGTATCGAGAAGTTTGAAGTAGCGCCTGACCGAGGTGAGGTGATTGAGGATTTGTCTCTGTCGTGACATGAGCGTCCCCAAGTTGTTCGTCATGCCCCCGAGCCAGGACATGACGGGAATGAGCATGCCGACTGGGAGCTGCCGATGTGCTACGAGCCAGAAGGTATAGACGCGGATGCCGAAGGTGGCGCACCAGAGCAGATAGGTGCGGAACTCACTCAGACCCATGAACGAGCGCCAGAGATTCATCCCAAACGTATCGAGCTCCTGTCGTTGACCCATGTAGTCCTCGACCAGTTCCTGCTGGCGACCGTGACTGAGAACGAGCGGCATGTTGCGCACGAACTCACTGTAGTCGCGTCCTAACCGCGTCTCTCGCCCTTGCTCTTCGTTGATTGGCTTCGAGTAGAAGTAGTTTCCCGATAGAACGAGAGCGAAAGCAATAGAGACGGTCACGAGCGCGCAGGTACCCAGCCGAAAGTCGATGAACAGCAGTGCGAGTGCGCTGCCCACAATCTGGAGCAGTATCGGCGTAACCTGAAAGAGGAACGAGGTGACCAATTGCCAGAGAGAGTCTTCTCCCTTCCGCACGATCATCTGTACCTGTCCCGAGTTGAACGACCGAAACTGCCCGACCGAAAGCAAGGTGACCCGCTCCAGTGTTGAGCGGCTGAAGTGGGTGGTGATCTCGTAACTCACCCGCGTGGTCATGTGTGCTCGTCGCCAGGTGAAGAACCTGTCGACGAGACCCAGCGCGAAAGCGAGGGTCAACCACATGACCGACTGAGTGAAAGCATTCGCCGCGAGGGCGGGAGATGCCATCCCAGTCAAGAGCGCAGTCAGCGCCATACCTGCAAGGTAGGGCGTAGAGAGATCGAACACCTGCTCGATCAACATCCCAACGAACGCGATCCCGATCTTCAATCGGAACGGTCCGAATGATGTAATGAGTCGGCGGACGAAGCTGAAGTACACGATGGTCTCCTTTGGTCAGTGCGTAAAGGTTGGTTCAGTGTCCCAGTATCATTTTACTAGCCTAAGAAGAAGATATCGACCTCAAACCGAGGCCAATCGTAAAGCAGCACACCATCACCAGACACTGGTGCGGACACTGTGAGACGTACGTCAAATCAAAAAACATCCCAGACACTTCTCGTATCGGTATCAATGTCCTCGGCTACATCCTGTATGCGCGCTACCGACTGCGACTTCCCTTGAAAAAGATCCAAGAGAGTTTGCACGATCTGTACAACTTCAGGATATCCGAGGGAGAGATTGTGTCTAAACTCGACGAAGCAAGAACTCTCTTTGGTGAAGACTATGATGCCATCACGCTCCTGATTGAGGAAGCAAGCCACGTCTACGCTGATGAGACGGGCTGGAAGATGGATGGTAAAAACTGGTGGTTGTGGGTGTTTGTCACTGAGCGCGGGGTGCGTTATGTGATCGAAGACACGCGAGGCAAAGGAGTAGCGGCCCGCGCCCTTGGCCTCAAGGAAGATCGCGTCATCATCTCCGATGGGTACGCCGCCCACAAGAACCTACCAGGCGACAAACAACAGTGCTGGGTACATCTTCTGCGGGTGGCAAAGATACACTCCCCGCCTCTGTATGAAGACCTGATACTTTTGTACAAAAGATTGCTGCAAGAACTGGAAAAGAAGAAAGAGGAACGAGACAAGGCGATATTTGAAAAAGCACTCGCTCTGCTCATTGCAAAAGCGTACCCGCAACTGGAAGCGAAGAAGGTGCAGGCACGCATGCAACATCATGCAGGCAGTTTGTTCACCTGCCTCGAGCACGACGGCGTCTTGCCGGAGAACAACACGGCCGAACGAGCCATCAGGCTTCAGGTGGTGATGCGCAAAATCTTCGGCGGTTCACGATCCCTTGACGGTGCCAAGGCGCATGAGGTGAATACATCTGTCATCGAAACACAGATGCGCCAACATCCGGGCGACTCTTTCTTCGACCTCATGCTACCGCTTCTCAAGAGGCGTCGCTCAGAGTTGTGAGCAGTTACCTACTGCTCGTTTTAATGGCTCAAGTTAGCCAAAATGTAGAGACGGATTGAGCCAATGGCTAGACGCCGTTATAAAACGATCTGACCCAAGTATTGGGTCAGATAGCCCCAAATGACCCAAGGCACGGCTCACCCCTCTCCTGCATTCCGCCTGAACCGGGGAGTCCTCCCCTCCAGGAGCGGCGCCAGCCGCTCCTGGAGGGATCCCGCTGTGCCGCGCACGGAGGGCGGGGCAAGGCACAGGATAAAGAAAGAGCCGAAGGCACCACTGCATTTCACCCAGCCTGCAAGAAAAAGGGGTAGCGAAGCGTAGGGGAAAATGAATTGCAGGCTGGGTGCATCTCGCTCTGTCTTCGGGCGTCGAGTCCGCTGCAGTCTGCGACTGTAAGGAGCAGGGACGGAAGTGGGCTCGCGCACGAGACAGGCGAGGGAGTGCGCGTCGCCACCCGCATATGGATACGCCCTCGTAGAAGGCAGTAGCGACTTCCAAGGAAGCACAAAACGTACTATGATACTCAGTGCTATTAGAGGAGGGGGCGTATCCGTATGCCGCACCGCCGGATCCACTGGCCTATCCTCAGAGGAAATCTTGGAATTCCCCCGCGCAAAAACGAAAACGTGCAGGCCAGAGTGGACTGGCGGGCGAACGAGACGCTGA
>PCYI01000029.1:52511-59472 GCA_002774795.1 Candidatus Vogelbacteria bacterium CG10_big_fil_rev_8_21_14_0_10_51_16
CAGACATTGCGCGTGCGCTAGTAGTTTCGCCTTCGAAAAATGTTCGCGCAAATGTTAAGATGAGGGGACTGTTTTTATCTGCGTTAATCTGCGTGCTGATCCGCATTAATCCGCGTCTTAGTCTGTAATTACCTGCCCCACCGCGGCGCCCTCGGGCAGTTTTTTGGGCTTGATGCCGTTTAAGATCAGAAGTTCTTCAAACTCTTTACGCTCCAGGGTTTCTAGTTTGGTAAGCTCTTTAGACATCATATCAAGGGCGGGGCGATGAGTGCGGAGCACCTCCTCGGCGCGCGCCTCACCCTCACGCATAATGCGAGAGACCTCTTCGTCTAGGACGGTCGCGTAGGTCTCGGAAAAGGCGGCATTTTGCATAACCTTACCGCCAATGACCACGGGAGAACTCGCTTCTCGTCCAAAGTCCACAGGCCCGATTTTTTCCGACATACCGAAAGAGGAGACCATGTCGCGAGCTATGGCCGTGGCTACCGAAATATCGTTTGAAGGTCCCGTGGTTAAGTCTCCGAAAATCATCTTTTCCGCCACATAGCCACCCAAGGAGACGGCGATGTCATCCAAGAAATGCTTGCGCGTGCGAAGCCTCTTTTCTTCAAGAGGAAGCTTTAGGGTGTATCCAGCCGCTCGCCCGCGAGAAATAATTGTCACCTTGTGGACAGGATCCGCTTCAGGGAGAATAGAGGCCACAAGGGCGTGTCCCATTTCATGGTAGGCGGTCACCTCTTTTTCCTGCTCCGAGAGAAGATGACTTTTACGCTCCGGCCCAAGCATAACCTTCTCGACCGAGCGCACAAGGTCATACTGGGAGACATGCTTGCGGTCTTCACGTGCGGCCAAAATAGAGGCTTCGTTCATGAGGTTAGCTAGGTCGGCGCCAGAAAAGCCAGGTGTCCGTTCCGCAAGGACACGCAACACAACATCTTCGGCAAATGGCACTTTCGCCGCGTGAATCTTCAGAATGGCCTCGCGGTCGTTCACGTCAGGAAGATCTATAGTTACTCGTCTATCAAACCTGCCCGGGCGCAAAAGAGCGGTGTCGAGAACATCTGGTCTGTTCGTCGCCGCCATTATAATAACCTTCTCGTTCGGCTCAAAACCATCCATCTCCACTAAAATCTGATTCAAAGTCTGCTCGCGCTCATCGTTGCCGCCCCCCACACCTCCACCGCGGTGTCGCCCCACCGCATCAATCTCGTCAATAAAAATAATAGCCGGGGCTATCTTCTTCGCCATCTTGAAGAGATCACGCACCCGGCTTGCTCCCACGCCAACAAACATCTCCACAAACTCGGAGCCGGAGAGGTAAAGGAACGGCACGCCGGCTTCTCCAGCCACTGCTCGCGCCAGTAAAGTCTTCCCAGTCCCAGGGCCACCCATAAGTAACACCCCCTTAGGAATGCGAGCGCCGATGTCGAGAAACTTCTGAGGATTCTTAAGAAAGTCCACAATCTCCGCTAGCTCGGACTTGGCCTCTTTGGCGCCAGCCACATCTTTAAAGGTGACTTTTTGCTTGGTGTCTTCCGGGTCAATGATGCGCGCTTTCGACTGACCAAAGGAAAAAGCCTGCATGGCACTGCCTCGCACCTGTCGCGATATAAACCAAAAAAATAGAATGACAAGGAAGAGAGGAATTAAATAGGGCAAAAGCAGTTGGAGCCAGTAAGCAAATCCACTCGGCTCTTGGACAGTCACCTCGACATCCGCTAGCAGTTCCGGTGTAACCCCATAGTTTACAAGCGTTTGAGAGAGTGACGACTCGAGCTCTTTTTTAGAGGTCTTAGTGCTCCCGTCCACGTAAGTGGCCGTCAACTTTTCATGCTCAATTACGATAGCCGTCACCGTCCCGGCTCTAATATCGCTCGCAAGCTCTGAGATGGCAATGGGCTCCGGGGCCACTTCGCGCTTCTCCGAAAAGACGCTATAGAGCGCCGTGAGCAACATAAAAAGGACAAGCACGGTCAAGATATGACCTCCGAGCTCGCCTGCCGGCGGCAACTTATTCTTTGTTTTTTTGGGTTTAGACATGTTGTAGAGAGAATGAGGGACGCACAATCAAGAGAGTATACCCTTACCCTCAGATAGACGCAAACACCACAACACCTCGATCCAGTCGAGGTGTTGTGGTGTTTGCTTTAAGACCCAATCGTTCTATTGGTTAAGGGCGTCTAGTTGCACTTGCAAAATCTTTACTTGCTCGAGGAGACTGGCGATGGCCGTGAGGATTGTGATGCGTTTTTCTATCGAGAGGGGCGTTTGGCTGGTAGCCGGTTGTTGGTTGCTGATATCTGGTGTCGAAGCCAGTGACGCAAGTTCGTTCAATTTCGCACGCGTCTTCGGTCCGACGTAGCCATAACCAGCGTCACCCGCCTTAGCAATACCGTGCTTCTCTTGGAAGCGCTCCACGGCGGCTTTTGTCAGCGGACCGAATAGTTCTGTTTCGTTTCCGGGCGAGCCGGCCCCGGTAGCGGAAACATGAGTATCTGGGTCGGCATTCAAGACCACTTGCAGGTGTTTAACCGCCACTGAACGAGCCCCGAGCTCAATCCCACGCACAAAGACATAGCCGGATGGGGTTGCACGCAGAATGACAACCTTAGGTAGTGTAACTGTTGTCGCAGTCGCGCTTGAACTATCTGCAACAGCAATGGACGCACTCGGCTCAACCTTTAGAGATGGACCTCGCAAACTGAAGCCACTCGAAACTATACCGCCTCCGCCAGTCGTAGTGGGTGAGGGTGTGGGTGAGGGCGACGAGCTTACGGTTGGCGTGGAGGAAAGAAGCGGAGCGAAGTCAGAGAAGTGAGTAACACAGGCGGTCAAGGTGTTGTTGGTACTGTCCACTGTAGTCGGCCATGTGTCGTAGTTCTGGGTGGAATCGTTCCATGCACCCATCACAAGGTCATTCTCATCTGCGCCTTCCGGCAAATCGGCCTCGGTGTAAGGTACCGTCAAGGTTACACAAGAGGAGAGCGAAGTGATGGGTGAGCCGGAGGAATCGGTAGCGGAAATGGATACCGCATTTTTAGCGAGAACGCTACCCTTTGGTGGATTCGGCACGGCAGAGGTCGGCTGGGTGTTCACCGTGGCGGCTGTCGAGTCGGTGCCGAGCGCGTTGGCCGGCATACTCATCTTGAAGGCCGAGCCGATGTCCGTGTTGGAGAGAAGTCCACCGGAGTTTGGCGTGATGGACTCTTGGCGGCGCGACTTGGGAGTGAAGCCACTGATAGCCGAGAGGGTTAGGGCTTGCGTCTTGTTACTCCCCGAAACTACGACGGAAGTGGCGGCGCTTTCGTAGCCAATACTGCGCGCCTGAAGCGCCCATGTGCCATCGGTGACAGCGAGCGAGTAGGCACCAGTAGGATCTGTCTGGGCTGACACGAATCCGCCCGTGCCATTAAAGGCCTCGACAAATGCTCCAGCCACATTACTGCCTGTGAGCGTGACGCTTCCGGAAATAGTGCGGTCGGATGCCGTGAGGGCAATGGCCGTAACTGTAGTGGCTCCGGAGACCGTTACCGATTTCTCTGCCGGAGAAACGTAGCCGGGTTTATCAGCACGGGCAACGTAGGAGCCGGCCGGAGCACTTATAGAGTATGCTCCATCACCGTCTGTTATTGCGCCTAGATTGATAAGGCGGTCTTGCCCTGTCGGCGTACCGATAAGCGACACCCAAGCGTTAGAGAGAGCGCTCCCTCCGGCCGTCACTGTCCCGCTCACTGTTTTCAAGTCGCCAGCGGCTGCAGTGTAGGTGATGGAACGAGTGGAGTTCACGCCAGTCGTCGCCCCTACCGGACCGTATGCCGGATGGTTGGCGCGGATGGTGTAGGTACCGGGAGCCACTTGGAGGGTATAGACACCGTTTGCGCCGGAGGTACTGCTTTGGTTGGTGCCGTTGCCACGGCCATTCGCGTCTCTCGCCTCCACAAAGGCGTTCGTAATAGCATTAGTGCCGTCGGTCAAGTTCACGGTAATAGTAATGGGAGCGGCCAGTGTAATATCCTGGTCGGCAGTAGCGGTATCGGCCACGACGGCGACTCCGGTGAGCGGTGTCCCTTCTCCGACGCCGGGGAAGGTGGAGTAGACGGTGTATGTCCCGGCCGGTAGCTTCAGCTTGTAGTTACCGCTCGCGTCGGTGACGGCCATGTTCTTGCCGTTGTCGCCCTCGGCGCGGACGCCAACGCCTTGCGCGGGCGTGCCACCCTTGGTGACAGTACCGGTAATAGAACCGAGTGAGAGCGTTTCGCCGGAGAAATCCTGGCCGGACAAACTACTCGCGCCGACGGTCACCGTCTTTGAGCCAAGGAAGCCGACATCGGGAGCAAACGCTTCAATCACCCAAGTCCCAGCATCTACATAAAGCGTATAAGTACCATCGGCCGCCGTCGGAGAGCCGACGAAATTGTTGGCTCCGCCGCCCTTGGCGGTGGTGTCCGAGGTGGAAGTCACCTTGCGGCCACCTACACCGGCATAGGGAATGGCGTTACCGGAGTCGTCCTTAACCGTACCGCTAATGGTTATACCCGTACCGGCAGGAAGCTTGAAGGTAAGAGAGAGGGGCACATTGTTGCCGGATGAAGGGACATTAATCTGCTTGGCCGGAATGTGGGGCATACCGGGCTTAAATACTTCTACAATATAGACTCCGGGAACAACGCTAAGAGTAAAGGCACCTGTAGCTGTCGTTTCTCCGCCCACGCCCATGCCGGTAGAAGAGACCTTGGCGGTGTTTGACTCTTGGTTCGGACGGGCAAACACCTGCGCGTTTGAGACGGCATTGCCATCGGCATCGAGCACGCTACCGGTAATACTCTTACTGGTTCCTGTTAGTGTAAAGTTCTTTCCGGTTACGTTGGCTTCGGCAACGTTTACCTCAATCTCCGGTGGAGGCATAAAGGTAAAGGTGGGTGGCTTCGGCGGAGTGGAGCCGGGAATGAAGTCAGGCATAGCAGGCCCGACTCCAAGCCGGTAGGTGGTGTTGGCCTGCACGGGGAGGGTGTAGTTGACAGGGTTACCATCCATACTCAGTTTCTTTTTGGTAAATCCGAATGGGCTTGAAGCAAAGATATCCACGTCCGTCCCATTCGGCCCAGTGATACTCCCCGCAATGGTGAGTGAAGAGCCGGAACTACCGAGTCCGAAGTTCTTGGTTGTGTTGCCCGAGATGGTAATCGGCTGGGGAGCGGAGTTAGCCGAGAAGGAGACAGATGACGGCTCAAGCATAAGCATATAGTCACCGGAGGAGAGATTGGGGAAGGTGGCTACGCCGGAGGCGTTAGTAGTAGTGGCAAGCCCGCCCGAGGCCGGTGAGAAGAGAAAGAACTTGGCGCTGGCGATAGCCGCCTCACTGCCGTCCCTCACGTTGTTACCGGCAGTGCCACCGCCGGCTCCATCATCCTCAAAGGCGTTCACAGTAAGGGTGTGGGCGCCTGTTGCTCCCAGATAGAAAGCGCCGGAGGTTTTAGAATCCAAGAGCACACCCGAGTCATTCTTGGTTTTAATGTCCACCGTGTAGCCGGCATCCGAGGGGACCGTGGTGTTTACAATATCTTTCAGCTCAAAAGAGACGAAACTGCCCGCACCGGTGGCGGCTCCCGCCGTCGTTAAGGTAACGCGGTTAGAGCTACCGGTAACAGAAGCGATAGTGACCGTGCCCGATGCCGGCCCGTTAATGTCGGCGTTACGCAGGGTTTCCGTAGCGCTTCTGGCCGCCGCGGCCGAGGCGTCAAATCCGGTCGGGAAGGTAAGCACTATAGTACCGCCAGCGGGCACCGTCGTATCGGTGGCAAACTCTACGGTGTAGTTTGACTTGGCTCCCGCCAGGCGAGACATGGGCATGACGCGTACTGGGTTCATACCTTGGTCGGCGGCTGACTGCTGTTGGCCACTGCCGGGACCGATTTCTCCTCCGGTAGCTGAAGCATTCTGAACCGTTCCTTGGGCAATATTAGCCGCCGGGGAGCCGGCCGTTGAAAGGGCGTTCGCGGAAAGGTCTTGAGCGGCGGCGGAGACTGTTACTTTGAAGGTATTACCGTTTTGGAGCGAGAGGCCGCTAATCTTCGCACTCTTGGTGGCGCCATCATAAGAGACCGACTTGCCCCCAAGGGAGATGGAGGAGCCGACCGGGCTTTCAAGCGAGTAGTTGGCAATGTTGTCGGCCGCGTTTGGCCCCCCGCCGGACTTCATAGCCTCGGTAAAGGTGACGGAAACCGAGAAGTCGTCGGCCGCCGCAATGTCCACCCCGGGCGCCGTTGAATCGGAGGCGGCGGAGGTGGTGAAGGTAGAGGTAAAGTTGTTGTTCCCACCACCGGCCCCATCCTGGTCAAGGGCATTCCCCGACACATCGGTGGCCGAGGAGGTGACGGTGACGGTGTATTCAGTAGAATCATCAAGCAGTTGGGTGGGTGCAAAGAAGGCGGTGCGACTTCTGGTGTCGTAGGAGACCGAGCCGGTTACGCCACCGGAAAGTGTTACCGATGAGCTTGTAATTGACGATGGGTCCATATCCTCCGAGAAGCCGAGCGAGATGGCGTTGAGGCCCCGCTCCGCGCCGGTGGAGGCATTCCCCGGATAAACCCCGGTGACGGTCGGCTTCACGCTGTCCGTACCTGCGGAGGTCCGGATAAAGGCCTGATAGGACTGGGCGGGGGCGTCGGTGGTACTTTTGGCGCTGGTCGCCACTTTAATAATGTAGCCGGTGTTGGCCGTTAGCGCGCTTGCCGGAGTGATGGTTACCGTCTTAGAGTCGCTGTCGTAGGTATTGGTGGCGGACACGGCGGCATCGACCGTACCGTTTGCCTCAAGAAAGAGGCCAACGTTCACGGAGCTGGTGACACTGCCGTCTCCCGAGGTGGCCATCGATTGGGAGAACTGCACCTTAATAGGCGCGCCGGTCGGGTGACTCTGTGAGCCGTTCGTCGGCGTAGTGGCGGTCACGAAAGGCGGAGTG
>PCYI01000029.1:59480-65072 GCA_002774795.1 Candidatus Vogelbacteria bacterium CG10_big_fil_rev_8_21_14_0_10_51_16
CGGTCGAGCCGGTGGCGAAGGTGATGGTCTGGTTGCTCGCAATGGGGTTGCCACCGGAATCAGTCACTCCCGTTGTAACAGTCAGAATATAGGTAGAGCTCGTTGTGAGATTGGCCGAGGAGTTATCAAGACGGAGCGCAGTGTCGTCGGCCCCTGTCCCCCCATTTGATATCAAATGGAAATTATAGGAATCGTTTGCGGAAGCATTTGCCGTAGTTTTGGCAAAGATAATGTCTCCGTAGTTAAAGGAGGTGTCCGCATCATCACTGTTGTCTGAAAGGCCGGTTGCGGAAGTGGAGAGCTTGGCGATGACGGTATTGGGAGCAAAGACCGGGGCGGAACCTGCGGAATCAAGACGTAGTGTAGAAGGAGACCCTTCGGCGGCAATTTCCTCGGCGGTCGTCACCAAGTGCCATGCGTAGCTACCAGTGTTGTCGGCATTGGTACTCACCTTGGCGAAGACGATATCTCCTAGCACAAGGTTGAGGCCCTCGGTGAGGGTACTATCGACCGCTACCGTTGAGGTGGCTGTAGGCATGAGCCGGCTAAAGGAACTGCCGGAGACGAAGGTCGGCGCCGAAGCAGAATCATCGAGGCGCAAGTCGGCGCTGTTGATAGCGGCTGAGGTGGAGGCGATATGCCATGCATAGCGACTGGTGGTTGGGTTGGCAGAAGTGTTCACCACAAGCAAATCGCCGATGCCGATGACAGAAGAGCCACTGACCGCGCCTGTAACAGTCGGGTCGGCCACCTTCACTATAGAGTAGTCACCCAAGAGTGCCTGCCCGTTTACCGCAAATGTTCCTGATGTAAGAGTGGCATTGGTGACTAGGCCAAGCTCCATCGGGAAGGTGTCGTGCTGGGTGTAGACAATGTCCCCGGCCGTGGGCGCGAGATAGGTCCCCGCTTGTGGAAAAATGGTGTTGCTCCCAAACATCTGATACTGGCCGAAGCCGGTGCCGGAGAGCTTGGCAAAGCGAGAGGAGGCGGTGTAAGTAGGCGGATTAGAGATGATGACATTAAAGCCATCTGGTCGCGATTTAAAACCGATGCCGACAGGGTTGCCGCCCGTAGTGAGCGTAACGGTATTTGGACCCACGGAGGATGGGTCAATATTTTCCGAGAAGCCCACGTTGATAAAGCTACTGATAGGTACCCCCGTGGCGCCATCCGAAGGGCCGGTTGCGCCGGCATTTATGGTTGGGGCAGTAGTATCAATAGTGATGGGGTCGGTCATGACCGCGGCAGGAGAGCCCTGCGGAGTACCCGCCGAGCCAAACGTCAAATCGGCCCGGTTCATCCCCGCACGGAAAGCGCGGCCATTCGTGGCCCCGCTTGCAGTCTTTACGGTGATGAAGTAGTCATTACCGGCATTTGCGCCGGCGTTGTTGGCTGACAATACTTGAGGAGTGGCGAGGGTCATCACCACCACCCAACCAAAGCTTGGAGCGGCGGCAGATCCATTTAATCGGAGTGAGGTTGAGGAAACTCCGGTAGCCCCAGTCGTAGCTAGCATCCACCCTGGGGCGGAAAAGGTGGCCGGATTTCTAGTCACCTGCCCAAAGGCAATGTCGCCGGCCGCGATGACGAGGTCTGTATCAGTTGTGAGAGCCGTGGTCACCTGAAAGGTGCCGCCGGCGCCGGCAAAACTGCTCATCTGGGAGTTCGCAGCAATCCCCGGATCGCTCGAAGCACCATCAAGGTAGGCGGTATTCTCATCGGCGCCAGAAGAAAGATTCCCTGCTGTGGTCACAATGTGCCATCCGTATGCTGGGCCAATCTTCACAAAAGTCATGTCGCCGAGGGCAACCGCGAGCACTCCCCCATCAGTATCACCGTTATCGGTGGCGGTCGCCCCGGGAGAAAACTTCGATAACTGCGTGTTCGCCGCGATGGCTGGATCGTTCGCTGTGCCACTAAGCAGGGCGGTGTTTTCCCCAATGTTATCTGATAGATTGCCCGCAGTAGTAACGATATGCCAGCTATAACCGCTAGCAGCAGCATGCTTTCCAAAGACGAAATCACCGATGTCGACAGCAAGTATCCCCCCTCCAGTAGCTCCGTTAGCAAGAACAGTCCCGGCCGGACTGAGTTTAGAGAGACGACTGCCTTCTGCAAAAGTGGGGGCACTCTCGGAAGCATTCAGGCGCAAGGCGGTCGAGGCCACGCCGCCACTACCGCTGTTCCCGGTGGTCACGATATGCCAGCCATAGAAAAGGTCGGTTGGATTGGCCGTGCTGTCTGAAAAAACCACGTCGCCCGCGGTAAGCGTCATGGTAGTATCGGTCACGAGAGCGGTGACGGTTGGGGTAATCTTGCTTAAGCGATTGACTTGCGTGACCACTGGTGCGACCGAAAGAGCAACAGGAGTGTCGACAGCTATATCAAACTGACCCGTGCTTCCGGCCGCCTTGTTGTCTTTATAAAGCGCCAGACCGGAAGTGCCGGCCGCCGAGAGCGCCTCCAGGTCGGAAGCGAGCGCAAAAGAAGACTCGCCGGAAAGGGTAAAGCGCACGCGCGTGAGGGTGTCCGAGTCGGGCGTTACCAGGTTGAGTCCCATGACTGAAGTGGTGGCGCTGGCCGCTTTGATGCGCGGATTAAAGAGGAGCGTGCTCGCCGCCGTCTCGGTGGAGACCGCCGCCTCGGCCTTGGGAGCCGAGAGGAACGACATGGGGATGAGCATGGCTAGGAGCATCGTGGCCGTGAAGCCGGCTGCAGTTTTTCGCAGCTTTGAATTCTTGCGTAAAAATAAATGAGACATAAATAAAATGAGTGCCGATAATACTCTTCAGTATAAACATTTTAAATGGCTAAGGCTAGACAATATAAGTGTATAAGTAGAGGAAACTCCTCGGCAAACATGAACCTGACATGCTACACTTTACCTATGTCCCTCATCTCAAACCCCAAAGCCACATACGACTACGAAATCCTCGAGCGCCTCGAAGCGGGCATCGAGCTATTTGGCTTTGAGGTAAAATCTCTCCGCGGGAAGCATGGCTCGCTCAAAGGGGCGCACGTGGTGGTAAGGGGAAACGAAGCATCTCTTTTAAACGCTAATATACCTGCCTATCAACCCAAAAATACCCCAGACTCCTATGACCCCACCCGCACTCGCCGACTCCTGCTCGCGCGGCGGGAGACAGCCAAGCTCGCCGGTCTCATAAAAGAGAAGGGATTGACAGTTATACCATTATCGGTGTATAATAAAGGTAGGTACATTAAACTCTCTCTCGGGGTCGCTCGCGGTAAGAAAAAGTACGACAAACGCGACACCATAAAGAAGAGGGAGGCAGACCGTGAGATTCGCAGAACTTTGAAAAACGACGTGTAATCATGTCGCCCTCGCGAAGGCGGGGGTCCACACGTGGAGTCTCCACACCCCGAATTAAGTTGCCCAAGCAGATGTGCAATTTCCTTTGGTTTTTGTGCTTTTGTGCTTTGTGTTTTCTTAATTGGGGGTGTGGGGATGATTTTGGCCTCGACAAGAGGTTGCATCGATCTGGGCAGGGTCGGGCAAGGTACGTGACCCGTTACAGCTTCGTACCATCGATACTTGCAAACACATCGAACACAGCAGGCAAGCGAGTTCTCTCGCCTCTTGCTTTCAGTTACGCTTTAGCCTAACTGACGGCTCCGCGGTGACGTCTGGTCAGCCGCGCGAGTTGTAATATTTCCAGTCTAGGAGTCAGATCGCTTCGCTCTGATTCCGAATCACAGAAGCTAGAGTAAATCTGATTTCGCTTACTTAAATTCAGATTTGCTCGAAACCCTTCGGGTTGCACCGAAGAAAGTAAGCTACGCCCTGTAGCCACCCATTTCGAAAGACCATCTTGCACGCGGGTTCGATTCCCGCCATCTCCACCAAAATTTGATTGAGAGGAATTTGACCGGCCGAATCGGATGCCCGAAGCCCGAAACGGTACGGTGGGCTGGGCTCGCCGTGGATTTGGCGGGCGCGGAGGCGGAGGTTCGAGCCAAAGATTTCTTTGGCAGCAACCTTCTTTGCAAGAAGGTTGCCATCTCGGGCGATTCCATCAAGGTTTGAAGCGACTTTTACCCACGCTTGGAAAGGTTCGAGCCAGGCATGCTGCTTTTGTTCGATCTGCGCCATTTGCTCCGCCAGCGACTTCTTTTCGAGTAACAACTTTGCCTTGCGCTCTCGATACACCTCGCGCTCAATATCCTGCTCTAAATACCCATCGAGAAGTCGCTGGAGCTTGATGGTAATGGCGCGGATCTTGTCCTCGCTCTCCCGAACAAAAGCAGCACCGGAGTGGGTGGCTTGCTCCTTGTCCCTTTCTGCCATGACAAGGAGCTTGTCCGCCCAGTCCGGTCGCAAAGAAACTTTTTGAATGAGTGATGAGAGCTGCCGATCTACCTCCTCGGCACGAAGAAAGGGCTGACCGCACTTCTCCTTGCCCTTCTTCGTGCAGCGATAGTAGGTATACTCATGCACATTACCATTCTGTTGCCGCTTCACCTGCTCTTCGGCAGTGATCATCATACCGCACTCGGCGCAGGAGATGAGACCACAGAACACTTGCGGATCGTTTTTTAGCTTGTGCCTTGGCTTACCTCTCGCTTGTAACATCGCCTGCGCCGAGTCAAAAAGTTTCTTTGAGATGATGGGCTCGTACCTTCCTTCGTGCAGCTCACCAGCATAGCGAAAGAGGCCGGTATAGAAGGGGTTGGAGAGTATAAAAGTCGCTCGGGTTCGGTGGATGTGCTTTCCGCCTCTCGATAGCACGTGGTGTTTCGCCAAAAAGGAGGCGACATCTTCGAGCCGAGCCTGGCCACCGGCATAATACTCGTAGGCTTTACGAATGACCACCGACTTTTTCTTGTCCACCACAATACTCTTGGTACGGACATCGTTAATGTACCCGACCGGGGCAAGGCTCGGATACTCACCCCGCCTCACTTTTTGGCGTAACCCACGTTTAGTATTCTCGGAAGGCGCATCCACATAGTATTTGCTTTGCCCAAAGGCCAAATTGAGCATGAACTTACCTTGTGAAGTATTGTCACACCAAAACTGAGGGAACTTCAAACTCTGTAAACGCCCGCAGTCGAGCATGTAGATGATACGCCCACCGTCGACCGAGTTGCGCGCCAAGCGATCGGGATGCCAGGCCAAGATTCCACCTGCCTCGTCTGACTCGATTAACTCCAACATCTCCCCAAAGATCGGACGACCGGGGATCTTGGCCGACTGTTTCTCGATGAACTCACGAATGACCACAAGACCCTGATCCCGCGCAAACCCGCGCAGCTCGGTCAACTGCGCTTCGATACTCAACACCTGTTTGTCCTCCACATCCGTCGACTTGCGGGCGTACAAGAAAAACGTTTGATTGGTGTTCATGCTCATATATTTAGTTTGGGTAAGCAAATACTAGTGCATCGCCCGAGATGTCGAACCTCCGTCTCCGCGCCCGCCAAATCCACGGCGAGCCCAGCCCACCGTACCTATTCGGGCTTCGGGCATCCGATTCGGCCGGTCAAATTCCTGAAAATCAAATTCTGGTGCGTTTATATGAGTCGGCTCGAACTTACTTCGAGACGACACCATAGTGAGTTAAAGAAACT
>PCYI01000029.1:65123-69373 GCA_002774795.1 Candidatus Vogelbacteria bacterium CG10_big_fil_rev_8_21_14_0_10_51_16
ATATCCTTAAAGGGTGGGAGAGCAGACACGCAAAATCCATTCTTCCCCAACTAACTGCTTTTGCGGGGCTGCTGGGTGGGAAAAGAAAGCTATTTTTGAAAGACCTTGTTATCCCTTGCTTGAATTATATCGCAATTGAAACTTATCGCAAACAGGGTTATGCTTGGGCTGTTGATATGTCTACTACAAACAAAAGGCTTGGGGCTAATATGCGCCGTATCCGTGAGGAGAAGAGCTTATTGCAGAAGGACTTTGCAAAGAAGGTGGGGCTTGATGCTGCCTACTTGAGCAATATCGAGAACGGCAAGATGAATGTAACGATTGCAACGCTTGAAAAGATTGCAAAGGCATTAGGGGTTCAGCTAAAGGAATTAATGTAAACGGAAATGGACCAGCAATCAATTAAGGAAATAGTGCAGCAATATTCTCATGAAGAGCTGCGAGATGTATTGCAGATCATTGGGCAAGGTTATGTAAATGACATATACATTGTAACCACCGAAAGATCAAAGTACGTTGTCAGGAGTGATCCGAATGAATCCACGATTGATCGCTTCAAAAAAGAAGCATGGTGCCAAGTGGAAGCCAGTAAACAGGGAATTATTGTTCCCGAAGTTCTACAGCTTGGACTCAAGAATGAGCATCCATATATGCTCCTTTCTCATGTTGCAGGTATAAGCGGTCAAGATTCAGACAAAGATAGCCAGGATCGAATTTGGCGAAAACTTGGTGAATATGCACGTAAAATACATTTCGTTCCCGCAAGTGGTTACGGAGAGAGTATGTCTGCTCCTGGAATATTTTCGGACAGCTGGACACGCTATTTGGATTACAACATTTCAAGTCTTACTCGCGATGACAAGGCAATAGGGTTAGGAGTAATTTCAGAACAACAATCTGAAAGGATTAAAGAGGTTTTCCTTAACCTAAAAAATGCCCGTTTCAACCTGGGTCTTACGCACGACGATTTGTCTTTGAAAAACACAATACTAACCACGGATGACGAGGTCTGCCTTATCGACTGGGGCTCGGCCATGGTTGCCCCAGTGCCCCATGTAGATATTGCAGAAATCTTAAATTCCAGCTTAGATCAGAATTCTAGGCAGTTTGCTTTGTTTCTAGAAGGATACGGCCTCACACATCAAGATTTCCAAGAAATACGAGTTGAGATCGACCAATTAAACTTGCTTATTCATATGGACAAGCTGAGGTGGGCCATAGATCGAAAGAAGGAAAGGATCGAGCACTTTTCTCAACAAGTCAAAACTAAACTTGCTAAAGTATGTTAACTGCCTCACAAAAAGAATATTTAGAAAAGATTCCTGAGGGCGATAAGGCTGACATACAACCTTGGGATTCAGCGTCCGCCAAATTTGCCGAAACCCTCGTTAAGCAACTGGAAGAATCTACTGGCCTGGAAGTATTCTGGGAAGGATCTCTGGCTTTAGGTATTCCAGGTCAAAACGATATTGACCTGTATATTTTTTCAGAACCTAAAGATTTCAGTGATAACCTGCCAAAATTACTTTCTGTTCTTGGTGAGCCGACATATATACTAGAGGACAAAATACTTTGGAGGGTGGTTAAAGATGGTCATAAAATCGATGCCTGTTTAGGGAGTAAAAACTTAAAAGGAGCACAAGGTGATGCGGTCTTCTTTAATTCCCTGAAGGAGAAGCCGGAACTTCTGAAAGAATATACAGCTCTAAAGCAGGGAGATCTTTCAGCCAGAGAGTATTATCAGAGGAAGAATGAATTTTACAACAGAGTAATAGGACTAAAGTAAATGGAACTAAAGCAAATAATTAAAAAGTATCTTTCTTGCCTAGAAAAGTCAGATTATGAAAATCTGATTGATTTGTTTATTTTTGACGCCGTGGTTAACTCTCCATTATATGGCAAAGTCGAAGCAGAGAAATTTTACAAGGACTTGTTTAGTGATACAAATAAATCAACCATAACTCTGAAAGATATTTTTACAAACGAAGAAAAAACAAAAGCCGCTGTAAATTTTCTGTACGATTGGACCTTGTCTGATGGTTCACCAGTATCTTTTGATTGCGTCGATATCTTTAAGCTGAATCCTGATGGAAAGATCGAAGAACTCACAATCATTTATGACACCTCAAAAACAAGGCCGAAATTTGATAGTCTGATATCATCCAAGGCAAAATAAAAATTCTTTTGGAAGACAGAATCTAGTCTCAGTTCTTTTTTAGATAGCTTAAAGTTAGTTGTGCTTTCAACATTTCCTTTTCCGTACGACTAAGGTATTTGCGAAGAGCTACTGCAATCTTTTCTGTGACAATACCTCGGAAGGCCATTTCTGCAGAGATCGAAACAATTAGTTTTGCCTTTTCATGTCCAATACTATGCGCGAGATGCTTGCGAATCTTTTTGGCAATAGGCGTGTGTAATTTCCTCCCTCGCCAGACGATGTGGTCAAGGATCATTTTGACATTAGCATCTGTTACCGATGTGTGGTCTATCTTTCCTAGGTTCGTCATCTTCCATGTGTGGCGAATGATGCCGAGTAAGCCTGTCTTCTCAAGAACATCAGCATCATGGACCACTTTTGCCTCCAGACTTCTTGGCTTGACCGTGCCCTCATGCGATCCTACACATTCAGCAATCTTGTTAAGGTCGCTCTGATCAAGATTTAATGGCTTGAGAAGATTCTTCACTACTTTCTTGTTACTAGTATAGTTGTAGTCATTTCCGGTTGGGAGAGCGGTGTCGTGTAATACTGCCCCGGCAAAGACGACTGACCGATCAGCTCCAACTTTATTTGCTAAAAAGTCGGCGACTTGCACGACTCGTTCTAAATGCTTGTTGCCTTTTGACTTTCCCGCGAATGCAAGATCGTGATCGATCTTAATCGCAAGGGTACGGATTTCTTTTAGCTTGCTTTTGGTAATCATAGTAATAACGTTAACTTATAGTGGTTGATAATCAAATGTGGGACTGGCGTTGATATGATCGCGGCCAGCCCCAAACACCCCGAAGGGTTCAAAGAACGAGACTCTCGACATCACCAGGACCCTCGTTGACGAAGGTCTTTACATTGATCTTGTGGGGAGGAAATTTCTCGAAGATTTCTGCAAACAGTGCATTCATCTTGAGAGCTTCGTCGGTCGAGAGAATGTGTCCCTCGCGCAACTTTGCGCGGAGGCGCTCTTCAACCAACGTCCGCGAGCAGACAACTTCAATCCACATCACCTCAGAGCCTTCGCCCACGCAGAGGGCCTCCAGCTTCTCTCTCAGGCTGTGGAGATGGAAGACTTCATCTACGACGACGGTGGATGTGCCGTTCCCGAGGATCACAAAGATCTCCTCGAAAGCCCTTTCGTAACACTTCCATCGCACCTCGGGCGGATCGATCGTCGAAGCGACAAGACTGGGGTCTACCAACTCCTTCTTGATTTTGTCAATGTCGAGGACCTTCCCGTTTACCACAGCGGCAATTCTTCGCGCTAGGGTAGACTTCCCAACACCCGGTAGTCCTGCTAAGAGTATGACTCTCACCAAATCCTCCTCCGTTTACTGGTGGATGTAAAGAACAAACTGGCCTCGCATGAGGCCAGTTTGAGAAGTCGAATGTGTAGTAAATTTAAGAGTTGTTACTATTATTTCGGCACCTAGAAACTAGCCTGATGGGCAGGTGTGCAGAATAGTAATAATAGGCTGCTGAAGCGCTGTCGT
The DNA here is from genome assembly GCA_002774795.1 of Candidatus Vogelbacteria bacterium CG10_big_fil_rev_8_21_14_0_10_51_16. Taxonomy (GTDB): domain Bacteria; phylum Patescibacteriota; class Minisyncoccia; order Phycocordibacterales; family JACRKE01; genus 1-14-0-10-51-16. Next base: position 68,826 of record PCYI01000029.1, read on the forward strand.
GCCTTTTGTTTAGATTCGAGAATTTCGATGACATGCTTTAAGGATACCATGTATCAAAGATATGTCAACTGAAGACGGGGAGCCCCTCCCGCTCGCGTCAGCGAGCGGCTACCGGATGTGCGCGGTGGGAGGGTGGGCAAGCACATACCCAGATCTCTAAACCATGTGAGCCGGTGCTCGGCTCACATGGTGGGAATTGAGCCGCTCGGCGGCTCAAGCAGTGAATCTGCCAGTCCCTGCGCTGAGGAAGGGGCAGAATGGGGAGGGAATCAGCGCAGGGACTGATCCGCTGTTCGTGCGCCCAAGCGCACGAGAGTTTCTGCGCGCCCTCCACCTTCCCCACGGATACGCCCTGAGCAGCAAGCAGCACGAATGATCGAGTAACCACAAAACGTGATATGATGTTCGTGCTATTTGCTGTGAGGGGCGTATCCGTGGGGTACGCATCGCCATCCACAATGCCTTTACCTTAGCCGCCGCCCCATCCCCGCGCCGCGAAAAAATCAGTTCACGGAAAGGCTTTTGTGGATGGCGTGCGGCGGACGGTG
>PCYI01000014.1:0-28694 GCA_002774795.1 Candidatus Vogelbacteria bacterium CG10_big_fil_rev_8_21_14_0_10_51_16
CGTGAGCACGCGCGACCGTGAGGCGGGGTCGCGGAAGTTTCCGAGCGACGGCGAGGAAAATATCCGTGACCACAGTAAAAAAGCAAACTGCTTTTTCTCCCTTGTGCTGTATTACTCTGCTTTGCTCGAACCTATTTTGAACAGAAAACGGACTAATCGCGCGCCTCGTCCGCTCCCTTCGGTCGCGGGAGCAAAAACCAAAAATTTTCCTTACCTTTCTTCTTTTCCTCGGCGGGGGGGGTGGGGAGAGCCGACAAAAAATGGAAAGGAAATTTTTGGTTTTGCTTCGCCGGTAGCACAAATACATTATATGGCGGTTTGGAATAATACACAATGGAATATTATTATATAGCTATATGCCAAGAGCAATTTATCAAGACGATCACAAAAAAATCGTGGAACGCTTAAAACAGGCGCGTCTTGAATCTGGTCTTGGACAAGTCGAAGTTGCGGAAAAACTTGGAAGGACACAATCCTATATTTCAAAGATTGAATCTGGTCAACGTCGGTTTGATGTATTGCAATTAAAAGAGTTTGCAATGATTTACAAAAAAACGCTTGACTACTTTGTGAAATAAAATTATGGACGACATAAAAACACAAGCGCATAACACAGTCATGGCACTAACACCAAAAGTTTGTGCTAGTATCAATCAATTTTCAGCTGACGGATTCAAGACGCGTGGAGGAAGACTTGGAAGCGGAATGGGTTTATTGCTTGAAGCAATGTGGGGCTACCACATGAATCAAGAACTAGAGAATCTGAATTCAAGTGGGAACGCTGTAGAAATTGCTTGGCTCCCAGATAATGAATACAACGATTTCGCGTGCGTCTTCCAAGATAGAGACTGGTTTCCAAATAACCGAACCGGGGAACTTTTCAGAATAGAGGCGAAGTCGATGAATTTATCAGCTGACGAATCGAAAGCTCATTTTGACGAACTCAAAAAGAATTTCACTGGAAACGACTTGCTTTTAGTGCTTGTCTGGAAGTGGGAGGAACTAGATAAGCAAAGGGTATATCCAAGGATAGTCGATAGCTTTGTAGGACAAGCGACCATTATCGCTGAATTAAGAGACGCGTTACATATCGCACGAGGCGGATCTTTTGTTGATAGTAAAAAATGTCCTGATGGGTGTGATGTAAAAACATGTACACATGATGGTGAGCCACTGAACGCTGCCGGGAAAAGAGAGCGACTTTCGGGCCCAAATAGTCTGCGCCCCTCTGCAAACGTTTCGTTTGCTGCAAATTTTGGTGGTTTGATACGCATGCTAAAGACCAACTCAGCAGATGCAAGAAAAGTTTTCAGGGAAGTCAGAAAAAACAACGAGGTAGCACACCAGTACATCTCTTTTATTCATCGAAATTTACCTTCTGAAGAAAAGAATCAATATCTGACTAACGAGTGGAGAATACTCGCTCAGAAACTAGGTATTAAGAGTGACCTTGAGATCGAAGAATTGCTCAGTCAAATTCGTAGCAAGGAGAACTATCAAGAAATGCTAAGAGAACTTGATTAGGACAATTTAATTTTTAAAAAGTCTTCTTTGATTTGGTCTAGCCTTATACTAGCGTCTCCATACTCTTTCGCTAAAGTTTGCATTCTCTTCCCAATTTCTATTTGTTTTGTAAGTGTTGGTAGAGGGATCTCAATATTTAATAAGTCATCTGCGTATATACGAGGAAGAGTCGAACCAGACTGGAATCGCTTTATTGCCTCTTGGATTTGTGCGGAACTTAGAACTGCCCGAAGATATATTGGGTCTACGAGATCAAGATTGGGAGTCAGTACAATAAACTCATTTGAACATATACCAAATTCATTAGTCAGAGATTCCACATAAAGGATTTTGTTTAAAATTGGCCTTAATCGGCCAAACAAAATGTCTCCTTTGTAAAACATCTTAGAAATAGATTTTACTTCATGCGCTGAGTGCTCTTTGGACTTCCTCATTAATCCCACGACGGGTTCTATATCTTCCAATCCAATATAGATTTTCGGCACCTTTGTTTTTTTGCTAGGATCAAACGCCTCTTTTCTTTGAGAAACTAGCTCACACAATTTTCTAGAATGTTTACTGCGTATCCCCAAACGGGAGCCTGTTTGGAAATATTCAACCTTCCAGATTTGACTGGCGATCAGTTCATTTGCTTCAACAATAATAGTGTTCATATCTTATACGTATTTTGCTATGTGCTCTTTGACCTGCTTAGCAAGCTGTTGAACATCTGCTCCGTCTTTAGGTCTACCAGAAGCGTCATATCCGATGTTAGTAATTCTCCCCATGAGTAGTTTATACTTATCCGATTTAATCTCACCTCTCCGCCATTTCCGCGCAAATAAAATACTAGTTTTGACATTTGCCCCGTATGGTGAAAAAGTCTCGTGAGGTAGTCCGATAATCCCGAGTATCTGTATATTCTTAAGAAGCCAGCTACGAACATATCCCATATTTCTATTCGACAAGATTCCCTCTGGAAGAACAATTGCTAGTCTGCCGCCTGGCTTCAAGAGCTGAATCGACCTCTCGAGGCCAAGTATTTCAAGGGGCATGCGCTTTTTGCCCACTAATAGCTCAAGATCTTCCAATTTTTTTAAGGAATCCTCAGTTATCTGAGAACCGAAGGGCGGGTTAGTTAGGACAATATCAAATGAATCTTGTTTGATAAAATCAAAGTCCTTGAAATTGGTGAGTGAGTCGCTACATATAATTTTCTTATTTCCGCCATTGCTTAGCATGGAATCAATTTTTGCTAATCTGGCTATTTTCTTGCTTTTTTCTATCCCAATATAGCGAACTGAGTCAGTGATACCCTTATCGTTATTTTCTGCAGCTTTTTTGGAGGCTGTAGTCAAGAAGTGAGCGGAGCCACAAAAAGGGTCAACAACTGTTTCGTGATATTTTGGAGCAACAGAATCCACCATGAATTGCACAACAGGATCAGGAGTAAAATATTGCCCCATTCCCGCTCTAGATGCTGGAGAGATAACTTTTTGAAAGGCTCTACCCTTAACATCAGATCCTGATTTTGTTAGGGTGTAATCCTCAAATATTGAAATAACTTTAACCAAAGCCAGATCAGATAAATGTATCTTCGTAGGATAATTTCCTATTTCGTCACCTGAGAGAATTGAATTTTTTGGTTCGAGAAGTTTGTCGTATAGTGCCCTAATTGCGCTTGCGAAAGCTCTATCAGAATCGTAGATTTGTGACTGAAGCTTGTAGGGTTTTTTTTCATTAGTTGAAAATTCGTCAAGGTACTTGACCAGCATTAATTTCCCTAACTCGTCGATGACTTCTTCTTGTGGGAGTCCATCTATGTCGCGAATATGATTATGCGCTTCAAGAAATACATTTTCCACGCTTCTATTTAGGGGGACCAAATCTAAGCGGGAATCCTTTTTCTTGAACTTCACATTGAGGGCAAGTAGGGTATGGGGTTGATTATTGTGAATGGTTGTCATATATGTCATGTATGCTTGTCAATATTATATATCAAGTAGTGACAACTTACAAAACGTTGCCGTGGAAACCCATGGGAGCCACTCGCGTTAGCGGGTGGTTTTCTGTGCGCGCACAGGACGGGTGGGGCAAGCACATGCAGACTTGTTTGTGCTTAGCACAATCCATATTCTTTGAGTTACCACGACCAGTCACCGAAGCCACGAAGCCCCCCAAAGCCACCACAGAACGCGGAGAGGAAGCGCCTCGTCTCGCCGCAAGGACGGTCACACTTAGCGACCTGGTCGCTAAGTGGAGTAAGGCTCTTCGCTTGCTGTCCACTTGCGCGAGGTCGGAGCGCGAGTAGACTTACCCCATGATGACCATTTTGGATAGCGCCACGGCGGTACACTTCATTGGAATCGGAGGTTCCGGTGTTTCTGCTATCGCTCGTTTAATGTTGCATCGCGGGGCGCGGGTGAGCGGCTCTGACCTCCATGAGTCCGCCACCTTGGACGAACTGCGTACTGCTGGAGCGAGTATTTTTATCGGGCATCGAGCCGGCAATCTCCCACCGGATGTTGACCTTGTGGTTTATACGATAGCGGCGGGTGATGATAATCCGGAGCTCGTTAAGGCTCGAGAGTTGGGTGTTGCCTGCAGGAGCTACCCCGAAGCCCTCGGGATAGTGTCGGAGGGTATGTTCACGATTGCTGTTTCCGGGACACACGGCAAGACTACTACGACGGCGATGATTGGAAAACTTCTACAGGATGCCGGACTCGATCCCACGGTGATTGTGGGTTCACCCATGTTGCACGCCAAGAGTAATCTTGTTGTGGGAAAGTCAAAATATCTGGTGGCGGAGGCGTGCGAATACCGTCGTTCGTTTCTAAATTTGAAGCCGAACATTCTTGTCATTACAAACATTGACCGCGACCATCTCGACTACTACAAAGACCTCGCGGACATTCAGAGTGCTTTTGTTGAGCTCGCGAGCAGGCTCGGTCCGCGTGGCATACTAATCGTCCCCACGGCACACCCGAATCTGGCACCCATAGTCGCGACTTCAGTCGCTATGGTGGTCGATTACGAAGAGTCCGCTCGAATGACGAACAGATTAAAACTTTGTTTGCCTGGGGCGCACAACCAGTTGAATGCGCAGGCCGCCGCCACGGTCGGCACAGCTCTTAAGATTTCACCGCAGGTGATTAAACGCTCTTTACGCTCTTTTCGCGGCACCAAGCGTCGCTTGGAGTACAAGGGGCACACACCGGAAGGAGTGGTTATCTACGACGATTACGGGCATGCGCCGGCGGAGGTTAGGGCGACGCTTTCGGCACTGCGCGAACTGTTTCCATTGAAACACCTCACGGTTGTTTTTCAGCCCCATCTCTTTAGTCGTACCAAGTTGCTACTTGGGGAGTTTGCCGGCAGTTTCGTCGAGGCGGACCATGTGATTGTCGCTGACATTTATGCCGCCCGCGAAATGGAGGACACCTCTATCCACGCCAAAGATTTGGTGTCGGCCATAAATGCCAGGACTCCATCCCGGGCTCTTTATATGTCAGACTTTAAAACCATACCGGCACTGTTAAAAAACGGGGAACTGCGTACCGATATTTTTCTCACCCTTGGGGCGGGGAGTATTGGGATGTTGGCTGACGCGTTGGTATTGGGAGGTATTCCCACGATGGGGTGATTTACTCCACAGGGGCGAACTCGTTTTATGATATAATGCTCTTATGAGTTATAAAGAGATTAACCCACGAAATCTTTTTTGGAAGAATTGGTGCACTCTTCTTTTGGGTTTTTTCATTCTGATTCTCCAGTTTCTTGGTTTTCCGGCAAAAATTGACGACTGGCTTTATATAATCGCCGGACTCGGCATTGTCACACTTTCTTTTATGGTTGGTCGTGGCCTGAGCTACGCCGCATCTGTTCCGCGAGTCGCGTCGGGGTCTATTTCTTATGGTCCGGTTGGGCGGGCGACCATGCACCCGGTCCGAAAATCCACACCACGACCCCGCCGCGAGCGTGCCCCCAAGAACGGTTTGAATTTGGTTCGTAGCAGCGAGACTCAGACGACACTAGGTTCATCGGTGTCTACACTGGGTGAGCCTGGATCAGATGATTTTATTCAACAAGCACCGGCGTCAACAAGCACGGATTTTCCCGACATAGATCAGGTATACTCAAAACAGACACCGGTAGAAGAAGAGAATGACTCTGTCGAACAAGCCCAGCATCCTTTAGGCTCGCAGGGAGTTGGCGAAAATAAAAAGAACGTGGATTTAGGGGAGCCTATTAGAGATGAAGAAACATGGAGAAGCCAATCTTGAGGATGAGTCGTTCGCGAATTCTCCTTACCTCCATGGTCGTGCTCTCCTTCGCTCTTGGCTCTTTTTTTATTTTCTCACAACCCACAAACTCCTCGCGACTCGTATACTTGGCCTCCAGGCCGCCGACCATAGTAGATAGAGATACGAACACAAATCCGGCATCTCAATATTTTGTAGGCGTCATTCCTTATAATCCTGTCCAATCTCCATCGATTGTCCGCCAGCTTTTTGCCGCCACCGAAAGCCCTTATTTCAAAACTGCCGCTACTGCGGTGCCTACCGCCTCGCCCGTTGTTCATGTTGCCACTCCTGCGAGTGTGCGCGCGCTTTATATGACGAGTTGGGTGGCCGGCACTCCTTCCATTCGTGTTCGCGTACTCAATCTGGTGCGAGAGACTGAGATCAATAGTGTCGTCATTGATGTGAAAGATGACACCGGCCGCATTGCTTTTGCGGTGAGAGACCCCGAGCTTCAGGCGATCGGTGCGGCTACTCACCGGATTACAGACGTGCAGGATCTTTTGCGCGAGTTGCATGCGGAGGGAGTGTATGTCATAGGCCGAGTGTCGGTTTTTCAGGATCAGTATCTGCCTTCGGTGCGGCCCGAGCTCGCTCTTGTGAGTAAATCCACGGGGGCGCCCTGGAAGGACCGTCGAGGTCTTTTTTGGCTCGACCAAAGAAATATGGAGGTGTGGGAGTACACAGCTCGAACTGCCCGCGAAGCCTACGCGCAGGGGTTCGATGAGATTAACTTTGACTATATTCGCTTCCCCTCTGATGGAAATCTTGCCGACATAGAGTACGGTCTTAGTGAAGGAGAGTGGCTTGATAAGTCAGCCGAGCTTACGACATTCTTCGCCTATCTCGATAGTGATGTGCGCGAGCGCGGCATCCCCACCTCGGCCGACCTTTTCGGACAAATTACTTCAGAGAAAGACGACATGGGTATCGGGCAGACCATTGAAGGGGCGGCTCCCTACTTCGATTTTATTGCCCCAATGGTCTATCCGTCTCACTACTATCCTGGCTTCCTTCAGCTTAAAAATCCGGCGGCGCATCCTTATGAAGTGGTCAAGTACGCATTAGATGAAGGCGTAAAAAAACTTATTGCCGCGAGCTCTACGCCGGCCCTCCTCCGCCCATGGCTTCAAGACTTTAGCCTAGGTGGTACCACCTACTCTGCCGAAATGGTGCGCGCCCAGATAGAGGCCACCTATGACGCTGGCATAAGTTCGTGGATGTTATGGGACCCAAGTAATCGTTACACTTCGGGAGCCCTACTCCTGAACAGTGAGTAGTTTGTAGTGAGTAGTTTTTAGAAGACACCACGCATTCGTATTTGCATTTACTACAAACTACAAACTACAAACTTTATCCATCAAAGCACCGGCTCTACAAACAGCTCAAGCGATGCGCTATACTGTCTTCATGCTTTCTGAACCCTACATAAACTATTTTGGCGAAGCGGACTATCGTGGCAAGCGCACCAAGTTTGGCATTAAGGCGGAAGACCGGGCCAGACATGTCTACGTAATTGGCAAAACGGGCATGGGTAAATCTACTGTGCTCGAAAACATGGCTGTCCAAGACATTCAACGCGGAGAAGGGGTGGCCTTTATTGACCCTCACGGCGGGACTGCTGAAAAGCTTCTCGACTATATTCCTGCCGAGCGGGTGAAAGATTTAATCTATCTCGCTCCTCATGACCTCGAGTTTCCGGTGGCCTTTAATATCATGGAGAATTTGGGCAAGGACAAGAATTATCTTGTGGCGAACGGCCTCATCGCAACCTTTAAGAAGATATGGCCCGATGTGTGGTCGGCGCGCATGGAGTACATATTAAACAATGTTCTTCTGGCCCTCCTTGAATACCCTGACTCAACTATTCTTGGTGTCAATCGCATGCTTTCTGATCTTACCTATCGTCGGGCGGTTGTTGATAACGTGAGCGACCCCTCGGTGAGATCTTTTTGGGTTGATGAGTTTGCAAACTATACCGAACGTATGGCGGCCGAGTCGGTGCCTGCCATCCAAAACAAAATTGGCCAGTTTACCTCCAACCCTTTGATTCGCAATATCGTTGGTCAGCCGAAGTCGACTTTTGATCTGCGTGAAGTGATGGACAAAAAGAAGATTCTGATTATGAATCTTTCGAAAGGAAGAGTGGGGGAAATCAACGCGAATCTCTTGGGAGGCATGCTTATTACCAAGATCTATCTTTCTGCCATGTCCCGAGCTGACAAAAACGCGGCAGAGCTTGCGGCGCTCCCTCCTTTCTATTTTTACGTAGATGAGTTTCAGTCATTCGTAAATGACACATTTGCTGACATTCTCTCCGAGGCGCGCAAGTACAAACTTTCTCTTACGATGGCGCACCAGTATATCGAACAGATGCCGGAAGAGGTGCGTGACGCGGTGTTTGGAAACGTGGGTACTACCATCGCATTTCGGGTTGGCCCCTTCGACGCGGAGATTCTCGAAAAACTCTTCACTCCCAAGTTTTTAATTGAAGACATTGTTTCTCTTGGGAGATTTCAGATGTATCTTACTTTAATGATTAATCAGGTTGGGTCTCCTCCTTTCTCGGCGCGTGGGATGCCCCCTATTCCTCCACCGGCAGAAAGCTTCCATGATCTAGTCATCGAGTCTTCGCGAGAAATGTATGCTCGTCCTCGTGTCGACGTCGAGGCGGAGATTAGTAAGTGGCACGAACCCATACAAGGTACGCGTGCCCCAGAAGAGACACTTCGGCCCGGGGGTGGGCGAGGTAGTGGGCCGGGAGGGGGTACAAAGAGTGGTTATGGAGCTCGGGCAGGGGGTGGCGCGCCCGGGCGAGGGGGCTCGAGTAGCTCGAACAGAGAAGTAAGAGGTCAAGGTGGCTTTGGTCCGCGTTCGAGCTCGGTAGGTCCTGAAAGACGATTTGGTGATAGTAGAGGAGAAAGAGAGGGTAGGAGTAGTGCGCCCGGGACAAGTGTTGGCACTCAAGGTGCCCATCTCGCTCACGGGTCGCAGGGGCGCTCTTTGCCAGAAGAAAAATCACCACCTCGGGAGACCATCTCCCTCTCTTCGCTTGCAAAAGATGCGCCCGGGGCGGCGCAGGCCGGTGGCGGGCAACATTTAAGCGATCTACGTAATACACTGAAGCAGGTATTGTCTAACCAACCCCACTCTATTCCTAACCAGAACTCAGCTTCCGTAAAGAAAGCTCAATCACCGCCAGCCGCTTTTGTGGAAACAAACCGAGATAACCACAAAGGGCGCCCCACTCCACGCTCCCCAATAGAAGGAAAAAATCAGATACCGACTTCAGGCAGAACCTCATCGGGGCCAGGTTTCAGGAACTCAAAAGATGAGTTGCGACCGGCTGGAGACGGTGAAGGTGGCTCCAAAAAACAGAAAGAGATTCCTCGCGCAGACCTCGAAAAGATGCTTAAGGTCGACATGCCCCCGTTTTCATAGACGTTGAATCACGTGCATTTGTGCTGTAAGATGAAGCGCCATGAAGCGCGTCCTCATCATCTCCCTTGCTTGGTACCCTTTTGAGTCCGGAGCAGAGAGTTCTCCCCGCACAATCACTGAGCACTTAGGTGACGAGTATCAGTTTGATGTCATTACCTACCGTTTCAAGAAAGAGTGGTCAAAAGTAGAGTCACTTACACAACCACACAAGACTGCCCTTTGTAATGGGCAGTCTTGTGTGTATCGGGTGGGGGGAGTAAACAAGTATGACTGGATGATACGGGCCTTCTTTAAGGCGATGTTTTTACATCGCAAGAATGCCTATAGTCTGGTTTGGCCCATCATGGCTGCTTACGCGGGTGGAGTGGCTTATTGGTTTAAGCGTGCTTACCCTCAGGTACCTTTGTTGCTTACCTTGCAAGAAGGTGACCCTTTGGAGCATATTATGCGTCGGGTGGGTTTTACTCGACCTTTTTTTTGCGATCTTTTTCGTCGCGCCGATGCCGTACAGGCTATTTCGAACTATCTGGCCGACCTAGCTAAGCAGTTGGGCTTTCTCGGTCTGCCGGTGGTGGTGCCGAATGGGGTAGATATAGAAAAATTCAAAGCACGAAATTCGAAGCACGAAACAAATCATAAAGACCAAGATCTTAAAAACAAAAACGGAGATTCAGCATCACTACAAACCACAGACTACAAACTAAAAACTGAAAAGGAGATTGTCCTCATAAACACCTCGCGACTCGTCTACAAAAACGCGCATGACATAGTCATCAGGGCCCTTGTCCATCTTCCTGAACAGGTGATCTACGAAAATGTGTCACAGCAAGGAGATTTGCGAGACGAATTACTCGCTCTTGCAAAACGAGAAGGAGTGGCACATCGGGTTTTTCTAGAGCCGGCTCTTTCTCTTGATGACATTCCGGCCTGGCTTGCCACGGGGGACATCTTTGTCCGGCCTTCGCGCAGCGAAGGGCTCGGCACCTCTTTCTTGGAAGCCATGGCGGCCGGTTTACCGGTCGTAGCAACGCCCGTCGGGGGCATTCCGGACTTCCTCGCGGATGGGGTAACTGGACTCTTTGCCAAGGTGGATGATCCTGAGAGTGTGGCCGACTGCGTTAAACGGCTCATCGCCGATGAGCAGTTACGGGAGCGCTTGCGCGAGAATGCTCGGCGCATGGTGCGCGAGCGCTACACTTGGGATGTGGTGGCCATCAAGATGCGCGCCCTCCTCAGTTCTATTTTAGCCTGACATATAGCCATATTCTACACAATATACCCAGACTGTCCGAAAACAGGCCCGGAGGCCTTGCTTCCCAATGCATCTGGAAGCAAGGCCTCTTGTTTTCGGACAGTCTGGGTATATTGTGATTTTAGAGATTGGAATATTGACTAGTGAAAGCTGTTTGGTTTTGCTACACTTGTCCGATGGTCATGATCTTGCGGCTATATGAATGGCTCCGTCGTTTTCTGGCGACCACCTATCCTCGCTTGTTTCCTTACCTCGATCGACACAAACGAATTATCAAATACGGCATTGCGGGTGGGACGGCGGGAGTGACAGACCTGGCCTTGCTCTATTTTTTTACAGAAGTTGCTGGCTTTCACTACCTCTTTTCCTCCACGCTTGCTTTCGTTGTGGCCTTTGCAATCAGCTTCTTCCTGCAAAAACTGTGGACCTTCCGAGATGATTCGATGGAACGGGTGCACACACAGGCGATCATCTATTTGATGGTCGCTCTCGCCAATCTGGGGATGAATACTCTCCTCATGTATCTACTAGTCTCACTTTCTGGCCTCTGGTATATATTTGCTCAGGTAGTGGCCTCTCTTGCCATTGCCAGCTACACCTTCTTTATCAACAAGCTCTACATCTTTCGTAAGCGTCATCGTGAGGATTCAAACGACGTCCAACTGTCCGCGCAAAATAGTTCTGCTACCACGCCACTCACTATACTTTTAGCCGCCGCCCAGTATCCGCCTGCTGCCGGGGGCCCTCCCTTGCACGCCCACACCTATTTCACGCGCTTTCCGGAGCATGGCTTTCGGGTGCGTAAAGAGGTTTTTGCCGACCTGCTTTGGCTTCCTTTTGGGGTGCGGCAGGCGGTCTACCTACTGCGCGTCTTGCGATCTTCTTTAGGGGTTGACGCAATCTACTCTTTCGACGCTTCGTCTTCCGGTTGGGCCGCTTTTATTACCGCTTTTGTTTTGCGAAAACCTCTGATTTATCGAGTGGGGGGCGACAGAGTGTGGGAGTTGGTGGCCGAGAGGGGAGACACCCGTCTTTCCGTGCGCGCATGGTATGCCTCTGGAGCTCATCGTCGCCGAGCGATGTACTGGCTCACAAAGTTCTCCCTACATCGGGCCGATGTGATAATTGTGACCACGGAGTTGTTGGTCGAGTTGTATCGTGAGTGGTACGGTATTCCGTCGGCGCGTTTGCGGGTCGTCACCAACCCGCTTCCGGAAAAAATCGAGGAGGGCTTTGTCGAGGCCAAACAGAGCCTTGTTTTTTCCAGTCGCTTGGTAGCTTACAAAAATCTTGACACTGTTATCCGCGCGCTCGCCGGTTTGCGGCGAGAGTTCCCGCGACTCTCACTCGTCCTTATCGGCGATGGGCCCGAGCGTGAACGGTTAGAGGAGTTGGTCGCCGAAGGGGGGAATGAGCAGGCGGTGCATTTCCTTGGAAAGACCGGCGAAGATGTGCCGTTGCTTGAGACGCGAGCATGCCTCGCCACCATTGCACCAGCGGCCAGTGAATTTTGCCCAAACTATGTCTTGCGCGGGATAGCCTATGGGAAGCCCTTTCTAATCAGCCGTGAGCACGGCCTGCCATTCAAGGTCCCGGAAGAGTACCTTATCGACCCCGATAACCCGCAGGCGATAGTCGCAAAGATACGCGCACTCCTTTCCGAAGAGGGTTATCTACGAGCCAAGCAGTGGATTGCCAATCTCGACTATAAGCAAACCTGGGAGGATGTGATACGCGAGAATGTCAAAATAATCAGAGAGCTTGTCGGGTGATGCTTTTGCGGATGTTTGGCATGTGCTATACTGTACATATGGAGATCAGTCAAGAACAACGGGAAAAGATAGCAGAGCTGGCCGAGCGCTATCAGTTGCGCTTGGTGTTGCTTTTCGGCTCGCAAGCGACCGGCCTCACGCACCCTCAAAGTGACGTGGATATCGGTTTTTTGGCAGAGCGTCCCATCGAAGATTATACGACACGCTTCAATATGGAAGAAGAGGTGAGGCACATTTTCAATCGGGGAGATTTGGAGTTAGTGGATTTGAGCGCTACAACACCGCTCTTACAGCGGAATGCCTCACGCGATGGCGTTTTGCTCTATGAATCAGAAAAAGGTAATTTTGTGAGATTCCAAGTAATAGCCCTGCGCCAGTTTATCGAAACAGCCCCCCTGCGCCGATTGCGCCACGAGCGTATACAGGAATTAGTTAAATCACTATAGCTTATGGATAAAGATTTCATTGAGGCAAAGATAGAAAACATAGGTTTGTATCTTAAAGGAATCATGCCGCTACTCGAAAGAGAAACGGCAATCATCGTCCACGACGATCTTGTACGCTCCGCTATCGAAAGAAAGGCCCAACTTATTGTTGATGCCGCTATTGACATTAACACCTATATTATCACCACGCATAAGTTTAGGACTCCGGACGATTACTTTAACACTTTCATTATCCTCGGTGAAGAACAAATTTTAGATGAGATTTTTGCCAGAAAGATTGCCGCTTCGGTAAGATTTCGCAACCAGATTGTCCACAACTACGAAAAGATGAGCAAGACGGAGATGGTTGATAAAATTAAGGAGAATATCGAGGACTACAGGACATACGTTAAAGAAATCCTTGCCTATATTGAGCGGAACAAGCAAGCCCCGTCACCCTAGACTCTTTCCATGCGTGTTTTAATGTTTACCCTAGATCCTAAGATGGCCGACCAGCAAAGCGCGGTGCGGGCTCGCCATCGGGAGTACGCGGAACAGCTCCATGAACTGGTGGTCGTCGTACTCGCAAAGACTGGTCGAACCGGAACGGAGCAGATAGGGCCACTGACGCTTGTCTACCGGCCCCAAGGAGGCCGTTTTAAGGCCCTATACTGGCTCACAGGGCTTGTTTGGGGGGTAAAAGAGGGTAAGCGCCAGCTCGCTCGCTTAAGGGTCGCGGGAGGCTGTGTGGTGGTGTCGAGCCCGGAGCCGTTTGGGGTGGGTCTGATTGCCTACTTGGTGGCTTGGTCGGCGTGCGCGCCTCTGCATATTCAAGTTCACACCGACATCTCCTCAAAAGCGTGGCAGAGGGAGAGCGTTAAAAACCGCCTTTTCCTGCTTCTGGCCAAGTTTCTTTTGCCTCGGGCGCAAGGTGTCCGCGTCGTTTCGGCACGAGTGAAAAGATTCCTCGTAGAGTTACGAGTCATGAGTCACGAGTCACGAATAAGGGCGCTTCCTGTTTTTGTGGACACGGAAAAGTTTCGCGTCGCCACGCCCGCCTTTGACCTCAAGAAAAAGTACCCGCAGTTTGAGCAGATTGTACTTGTGGTCTCACGGCTGGTTCCTGAAAAACGAGTTGACTTAGCGATACAAGTTTTTGCCGAGGTACACAAAACATTTCCAAAAACGGGACTGATTATCGTCGGCGAAGGCCCCGAACGCGCGAATCTTGAATCTAGAATCTCGGATCTCGAATCACTACGCCCTACGCCCTACGCCCTACGCCCCAGCATTGTCTTCGCGGGATGGAGCAATGATCTTGCTTCTTACTACAAGGGCGCCGACGTCCTTCTCGTCACCTCCAAGTACGAAGGTTATGGCATGCAGATAGTGGAAGCTCTCGCTTCCGGTTGCCCGGTGGTTTCGACCGATGTTGGCATTGCGAGGGAAGCGGGAGCCACTGTTGTTGAAAATGAAGAAGAACTTGCCCCGGCTTTAGAGGATACTCTTCGCCACAAATCGAAAGGGGAGCTCCGGCCCGACAGCACCATTTCGAAACAAGACTATCTGGATCGCTGGCGAAAATCTCTGGAGCAGTGCCTGTCTTGAGCTCTTGATTTATTTATGCGTTACATTATACTGTACATATAAGTACATGATAAAGAAACACTCAAAAATGGATTCTAGGGTTTCTGCGGCTAATCGTATAGCTATTTTGGCATCTAAGGATGAAATTCTATTTCATATTTCGGATGTAGCAAATTTATGGGAGGTCACCGATAAAAACGTCCTGCGCAAGATGCTGTCGAGATATACTCAACGAGGGCTTATGGTGCGCGTTCATCGTGGTTTTTATTCTCTCAAAAAGATTTCAGAAATTGATCCATATCTCCTGGGGGTGAAGGCTCTTCATGGCCCCGCTTATATATCGTGCGAAACAATTTTATTTCGAGACGGAATTATTAATCAGCCTGCGCAGGGGATTACTATCGTCAGTAGTGTCTCAAAATATTTTACCATTGCCGGTATTGCATATAAATCAAGAAAGATGCGTGATGAGTTTTTGTTTAACAATGCCGGAATCGAGGTACAGAGCGGGGTTCGCGTGGCATCCTCCGCGCGTGCAATTGCTGACATTTATTATTTCAACCCGCGTAAATATCTTGACGCACTCGGCTCGAGCCTCGTTGATATGGACGAAGTACGAGAGATACAAAAAGCAGTTGGTTTCAAGCTGTCAAAAAAGTCATGAACCTACCACAACAAAAAGACTCAATTCATAAATCTTGGTTGCTCAAAATCATTCAGGCGATTGCTGACGACCGGTATCTTGCGAGTGTGCTCTTTTTTACGGGTGGGACTTGCGCAGCAATGCTTGGTTGGCTTGACCGGTTCTCGGTTGATTTAGATTTTGATTATGTTGGCACCAAAGGAGACATACAAAAAACCCGCACGGCTCTTGAGGCCCTGTTTGCGACTCTTGGGCTCACGATTAAAGATCAAAGTAAAAGAGGGATCCAGTATTTTCTTAAATACGAGGATGGTGGTTCCGACCGTAAAATTGTGAAGATTGATAGCGCGTTTCCTGTCGCTCTGGCAAACACATATGCGACAATACGACTTCTAGAAATTGATCGTATGTTGACGTGCCAAACGAAGGAAACAATGTTTGCCAACAAATTGATTGCCGTTATGGGTCGGTATAAAAGAACCGGCCACATCGCGGGAAGGGACATCTACGATGTGGATTATTTCTTTAAGCACGGTGCTTCATATAATGAAGGGGTGATTCGAGAACGATCAGGGAAAGAGCCGTTGGCATATTTTGCCGAACTTTTAGGCTTTATTGAGAAGCATGTAACAGACAAGGTCATCGCTGATGACCTTAATATGCTACTCACCCCTAAACTCCTTGTAATGTCTCGCCGCTTTCTTAAACAGTCTGTCTTGGTCCTTCTCCGAGATGAAATCAAGCGGCTAGAGAACAAATAACCTACCGGTTTTTGTGCTCTACGCCCTACGCTCTACGCCCTACGCTCTACGCCCTACGCCCTACGCTCTAGTTCTATCCATCGCCCTAATCCATGCGCCTCCTCATCTGCACCCAGAAAGTTGATAAGAACGACCCGGTTCTCGGGTTCTTTCACCGTTGGCTCGAGGAGTTCGCCGGCCACTACGAGCGGGTGAAGGTGATTTGCTTGGAAAAAGGAGAGTATGACCTTCCTTCTAATGCTAAGATTTTATCACTAGGAAAGGAGGAAGGTAATTTTCAATTTGCAATTTTCAATAGCTCAATTTTCAAACGGGTTCGATACGCGCTTAGGTTCTATAAATGTATTTGGGAGGGAAGGAGCAATTATGACGCGGTTTTTGTGCACATGAATCAGGAGTACGTGCTTTTGGGAGGCTTGCTGTGGCGGCTTTGGGGCAAGAGGGTGTACCTTTGGCGTAATCACGCAAAGGGTTCGTGGCTGACCAGACTGGCCGGCCTATTGTCAGAGAAGGCTTTCTATACCTCGCCCCAGTCGTTTACGGCGCGTTTTAAAAACGCACACAGAATGCCTGTCGGCATAGACACCGATTTCTTTAAGCCGAACGACTCGGTCGCCAGAGTGACGAACTCCATACTTTTCTTAGGTCGAATCGCGCCAGTCAAAAAAGTTTTGGAGTTTATCGAGTGGCTCCATTTAAGACAGGAACAAGGCGAATCGTTTTCAGTGACCATTGCCGGGGCCGCCTTACCGGCAGATGCCGATTATGAAAAGAAAGTAAGAGAGCGGATTTTAAAATACGGTTTGGAAGACCGAAGTACTTTTGTCGGCCCGGTTAACAAAGAGCAAGCAAGGCGACTCTACCAAACTCACCAAACATATGTTAACTTTACCCCATCGGGCAGTATGGACAAAACCATTCTCGAGGCGGCGGCATGTGAGGCAAAAGTAATTGTCGCCAATGAAGATTTGAAGATGTTAGAGTATAAAGAGAGTAGTGAAATCCGCGATTTTGTCGTCAGGGGTCACAGTCTTACGTTGCTTATGAAGACAATAAAGACGCACATGCTTTGAGTGCAACCCCACCCCTTCTACCCCACTCTAACCCTCCCCTGGCCAGTGGAGGGAGCAACCATAAGTAATCCCCAAGAAACCCTTCAGAAGCAAACAAAAGATGAAAAATAAAACCGAGCCCGTAACAATAATACTGCCGTGTTCGGACGGTATTTCTGATTCCAACTTCCCATATCCGAAAGAGCTCATCAAAATCAACGAAGAGATGAGCGTCATCGACTTCTCTTTCCACCATATCTTGGCTAGTCAGATAAAGCCGAGAGTCGTAGTTATTGTTGCGCCAAACAAATTTGAAACAGTTCGCTACTTGTTTGAAAGGTATAACGACAAGGTGGACCTGGTCTTTGTGTTTCAAAAAAGCCGCGAACAAAAAGTCACCAACGCCAACGCCATTGCCATTCGCTCGGCGGAGCACCTATTTAGCGACAAGAATATCTTGCTCATGCCGGATACGATTATAGAGCGCAAAGACAACCAAACTTCTTTGATTGATACTATGTTGGCGGCGCTCAATAGACAGTCGTTTGTTTTTGCCCACAAAAAAGAGGTTTCGGTAACCAGGCTGAAACTGTTTGGAGCCTTGAAAATAGAGGACGACGTGGTGGTCGATTACGAAGATAAGCCGGTTGATAACAGCGCCGGCTACAACGCCTTTTGGGCCTCTTTTGGATTTAAGAGGGAGGTATTCGAAGAGGTAATCTCCGTTATCGAAGGCAGTACTCTTAAAAAGGGTAACTACAAGCGGGATTTTCAAAAATCTGTAATGCATAAGACAAGCACGGTTGAGGTGTCAGAGTATATTGATATTGCCACGTGGACCCATCTTAACGCGTATCTCATGAGGCAATATTTGGAGCAGTCTGGCATAGACCCCGGTTTCTTTAAAGTTAATAAGTAAATGATGCGTGATACTGTCGTCGTCGACATAGACGGTTGTTTAAACTACTACCCCAATCCTCTAAAGATGTGGGCGGAGGTACTGCTCAATCTAGACAGCCATAACTCTAAGCGGGCAATTGAAAAATCAAACGATTTTAATCTCGTAAAGGAAACATATCGCAAGAGTGAGATATTCAAATACTTCCTGCCCAGAAAAGGCGTCAAAGAGTTTTTTGAAAAGATTAAGTCAAGAGGGCATCATATTTTATTGCTCACCTCGCGAAATCCAGACAAAAATCCGAATGTCGAATCTCTCACTAGGGAGTGGTTAGACAAATACAGTATTCCCTTTGACACTATTTTGTTTACAAAGAATAAAAGTGAGAATGTTAAACAAGGCGAAGACAAGATAATAATGGTTATAGAAGATGAGCCTGATTTTCTCGACTCATTTGATGGCTTGAATACGGAAATAGTTGTTTTTAAAAACGAGCTGAATGAACACATAAAAAAACCACACTTCCATTCAGTGTCTTCGTGGGCAGAGATAGAGCGCTTATACGAAAGCTTTGTTTCCAAATAACCACGAGTTTGGTATTTTACGGTATGGTACAATAGGTCACCATGAATCTCCGCGTACTTTATTTGTTTGCCGGCCAGAGGCGAAAGCTCTATGAGGAGTATAAAAAAGGCAATGCCTCTGACATCCAACTTGTGGGCCTAAACCGCATGGCCGACTACGGTATTGATGCCACATTTCTCGAGAATAGACTGACTGAATTTTTGCGTAAGATTTCTTTTAACCTGACACAGTTGCCCGTACTGTTTAGACTTTGGTCGTGTGATGTTATTTTTTCGGGTTCGGGTCTACTTACTTTGTTTATTGTTAAACGCATTCTTCGTTTTAAAAAGCCAAAATGGGTCATTTACAATACGTACTTAACAAATTTGCTCAAGCGAAATCAAAAGGGTCTTAAGGCTTGGGTGATTAAAAAGGCAATCTTTTCAGCGGACGCCATTGTGTCACCCTCTTTGACCCAACAAGAGTTCTTGAAAAACCTCGGTTTCCCGGCCGAAAAAAACCACTATGTACCCTACGGCATAGACTCTGGCTTCTACGACAAGGACACGAGGGTGTCGGAAATATCAGAACGCTACATTTTTAGTTCCGGCCGTGATGTCGGACGAGATTACAAGACTTTAGTCGAGGCGGTAAGAGATTTGCCGATCAAGTTGGTTATTGCCGCCCTGCCGAGAAATTTAAAAGATGTTGGAGAATTGCCACCCAATATAAGCGTGCTTTACTTGAAACGGGCGGAGACGGCGCCATTTACCAAGAAGGCCGAGTTTATGGTAATCACAACCATCCCTGAAGATAAGATGGCCGGCTCCGACTGTTCCGGCCAGTACTCTCTTTTAGAGGCAATGTCTTGCGGTAAAGCTGTTATCACGACGGCCAGGGACACCCTTAAGGGCTATTTCGCAGACGGCGAGGATGGCCTTATTGTCTCTCCGCATGATGTGGAGGAGCTTAGGGAGGCCATTATGAGGCTTTGGAATAACTCTGAAAAGGCTAAAATTATGGGCGAAACCGCCAGAAACAAGGTGGGGAGTCAGTTTACCATGGAGATTTTTTCCCGAAAATTGGCGGAGATCTTTCATAAAGTGGCCATTAAATAATGAACAAAAAGATTCTTATCATAATAAACAATCTTGGCATTGGCGGAGCCGAGCGACTGGTTGCCGGCGACATCAACGAAATGCTACGCATGGGTATTGATGTCTCTTTAGTCACGTTAGTCCCAGAGCCTCCAAAGAGTTTTGCTTCCGTGTTACACCTTAAGCTGGACAGATTTCGTTGTATTCATTTTAAGCATTTTCTTGATATTCCTGCTTGGTTTAAGCTGGGACGTTTTATTAGAGTATCCAAGCCCAACCTTGTAATAACACATCTGTGGTTCGCTAATACTATCGGTCGGATAGCCGCAAAGATAGCGGGAGCAAAGAATGTCGTTTCGTTTGAGCACAATGTCTACGACACCGTTAAAACCGGTAAAATGTTTTTTGTCGACCGGTGTTTACAGTTTTTGTCAAACAAAATCATTGCTGTTTCCGATGCGGTAAAAGAGTCCCTTGTTCGACATGCTATTTGCGAATCAAAGATTGAGGTTCTCTGTAATGGAATTGATACTAAGCCCTTTTCGGTCACTTGTGACCGTCTTAAAATCAGAAGGGAATACGGCGTGCCCGAAAATGTTTTTCTATATCTATTTATTGGCAGACTTATTCATCAAAAAGCAGTAGATATTCTTATTGAAGCTTTTAAAAGAATCGAGACAGACGCCTGTCTTCTTATTGTCGGGCAAGGCAAAGACCGCGACATGCTTGAGGAGCTGGTAAAGAAGCTCGGTCTTCAAAAGCGGGTCATATTTGCTGGGATTAGAAATGATGTCCCGCAATTGCTAATGTCATCAGACTGTTTCGTTTTACCGTCGCGCCATGAAGGATTGCCGATGGTTCTTATTGAGGCGCTAGCCGCGGGCGCGGCGACCATCGTCAGCGACTTTGCCTCGGCCGGAGAAGTCGTCACACACGAAAAAAATGGACTTATCCTCCCTCGTGAGGATGTGGACGCTTTGGCACATGCCATGATGCGGATTAAAAATGATGCTAATCTGCGCGAGAGCTTGATTCTGGAGTCTAAAAGATCAGCGGAGCGATTCTCAATCTCTAATCACGTGGAGGCTCTGGCGCGTTACATAACTTAAAACGATGATTGGTAAAACGAATTGGCGTCGATATCTACATGAGATACGAAAAAGGGAAATCGACCTGGTTTTTTCTTTGTTGCCTGCGAAACATTTTGTATGTGGACTTGAGATTGGTGCTGGTGATGGTTATCAGACAACCCTCTTGGCCTCTCGCGTAGAGAAGCTCATCTCTTCTGACTTGAATTTTAGGCGAATTAAAGAGTCTTTGAAACTTCCTGATGTCGAGTACCAGGCTGTTGATGCCGACGCTATTGAAGGAGTCTTTAAGCCAAATACCTTTGACCTCATATTCTCTTCGAACGTGCTTGAACATGTGCGTGACCCGTCTAAAGTATTAAAAAGCACACTCCCCATGCTTGCTGACAGTGGCTACGCTGTCCACATTATTCCGAGCCGTCCTATCAAGATATTTTATCTCCTATTCTATTATCCGAGCCTCTTGCTACTTGCTATGGATAGGATATGGGGAAAACTTCAAGGTAAGCCGATTTTCCGCGGAGCAAGTATAAATCTTGAAAACAACATAAACACAAGTCATCTGGCGACTTCATCACCAAGTGGCTTCTGGGGTAAATTAAGGAGGCATCTTTTTCCGAAGCCTCACGGCAATTTTCCTACACACTATTCAGAGTTCATAGCCTTCGGTAGAAAACAGTGGGAGCTTCAGTTTGCTAAAGCCGGTTACCTGGTCTTTTCTTATGCCAAGGGCCCTGTTTTTTCCGGCTATGGTTTTGGTTTTGGTTTTTTAAGAAGGGCGCTAGAGCGCCTGGGAGTGTCGTCGGAGCATATCTTTATTTTACAGAAAAGGCCTTCTAAAACCATTTTGTAGACCCAGTTGTTACCTAAAACAGTTTAAATTAGGACTTACGCAAAACACTGTTTTCGTCTTTGCGAGTGCTCTACACGAAGCAATCTAGGTTTATTCTCAGCCCTCATGAATTCTGGATTGCTTCGGTTTACCCCGCCACCGCCCATAGCGGGGCCCCGCCAAAGGCGGTGGCAAAGACGCCATTTTGCGTAGGTACTATAAATAATTGGTGGACGATTGGGCCGATCTTTGTTAATGTTTAAACTCCATGAATCGCATCGAAACATTTGAACAGTTTTTGGCGACACAAAGTGCCAACGTCCCTTTTGCATCATTCGTATTTGGGCTTTTGCTCGTGGCTCTTCTTGCCACGGTGCTGGGTTATCTCTATGTGCATTACGGGCACGCCCTCTCTGACCGGCGGGCTTTTGCGCGTAACTTCGTCCCGATAGCCGCGGCTACCATGTTTATTATCACGGTGGTTAAGTCCTCTCTGGCTCTTTCCCTTGGGCTGGTCGGAGCGCTTTCGATTATACGTTTTCGCACCGCCATTAAAGAGCCGGAAGAGCTCGCGTATCTTTTTTTTGGTTATTGCGCTCGGTTTGGGAGTAGGAGCCGACCAGGTGGTGATTAGCGTAACTGCTTTTATTGTGATTGTGGTGATTATCTACCTGCGGCGTTATTTTGCTGACCGCGGGAATCATGACCATCGTCACTTGTATCTTGCTGTTACCAGTGCGCGTCCGCAGGAGGTGTCAGTGCCAGAGATTTCAGCTGTGCTTAAGGAGCATTGTGAGAGCGCCGACCTGCGGCGCTTCGACGACACTGGCGAAAGAGTGGACGCTTCTTTTGTAGTGGAGTTTAACACTGGGGAGGCCTTGGAGCGCTGTCGCAAAGCATTGCGTGGTCTCGGTGAGCATGTCGAGATATCTTTTCTTGATAGCACTGGGTCGTAATCAACCATGAAGATTTATGCGCAACGAGCGCGACACCACCACCATCGCCTTTTAAGCCTCCTCGCTCACTGGCGATGGTGGGTTGCTTTGATTCTGATTATTATTTTCGGCACAAGTTTCTTCCTCGCCGGGGCGTACGCGCATAGTAAAGATTTCTTCGCCTTAGTCGTGCGTCCGGCACTCGCCGAGAACGTGCGAATACCTTTTAATTATGTTCAAGGGCTCTTTTCAAACCCGACGCATCTGTCGATCTCACTCAAGCACGAAGACTTCCAAAAATTGGCATATAAGCGCTCCGAGGCGCTCGAGCGCGGTATCCTCATTGCCGAAGATGATGATTGGGTAAATGCCACCATAAGTCAAGCTGGTCAAGCTTACAAGGCGGACATAAGGCTAAAGGGAGACTGGATAGACCACTTGGCTGGCCGCAAGTGGTCTTTTAGAGTCAAACTCGACGATGGTGCGCTCATGGGCATGAAGAGATTTTCTTTGCATCACCCCAAGGCGCGAAACTTCCTGTATGAATGGGTTTACCAACAGGCTTTGCGCCGAGAGGACATCTTGAGTTTACGCTATACGTTTGTCACTGTTGATGTAAACGGGCGATATTTGGGTGTCTACGCACTCGAAGAACATTTCAGCAAAGAGCTTTTAGAGTCTCAGAGCCGTCGGGAGGGTCCCATACTTCGTTTCAATGAGAACCTGCTTTGGGCCGATCGCGTGGCGAGCAACCTGGGAAGTGTAAATGAATCGCCGACCGGCCTTCAGGACCCAGAGGCGAGTCTCGTAGATGCTTTTCGTGTAAACTCCTTACTTTCCAATCCGGTTTTAAGTAGGGATTTTCTGCTTGCTCAAGACTTGCTAAATATGTACAGGCGAGGCGAGCGTCATCTGGGAGAGGTTTTTGACGTAGAAAGGCTGGCGAGATTCTTCGCGCTTTCAAAGGTGTTGGGTGCCGAACATGCAACACAATGGCATAACCTGCGATTTTACTACAACCCCATTACCTCGCTTCTAGAGCCAATCGGTTTTGATGGTGATGCTGGCAAGAATATTGGGGATGTTGCGATGCCGGAACTGTTTCCGGAAACAGAGTTTCAGGAAGCGTATCTTGGCGCCCTCGAAGAGTTCTCCGAGTCATCGTATATGGACCAGTTGCTAGCCGACATCGCTCCAGAGCTTGCGCGCGAGCGCCGCCGACTCTACCGCAGTTATCCATACATGCATTTTACCGAGGATGTCTTTTACGAAAATCAACGCACTCTGCGCGCCGCCCTCAACCCCGCCCAAGGAATTAGGGCCCATCTTGTGGAGCTTGGGAGGGACGAGGTCGCGCTTGATATTGGCACGACCCAGTATCTTCCTGTCCGCGTTCTCGGGTTACAAATAGGCGACGAACTGCTGAAGCCATACGGTAAGGATATAAACATGCCGGGCCGGAAGGAGGGTGCGCTTCCTGAGTTTAAGCGTCTGCGGTTCCTGCTCCCGCTCTCTCTTCGCGGGGACAAAGCGGTGTTGGACGGGGCCCACGTTCTCTATGGCGTACTGGGTACAAGCGTAACACGAGAAGCAGGAATTTTGCCGTGGATTGGAGTGAGTGACCCCGAGCGCTCAAATCCGGCCATTCGTGCCGCGACAATCCGGGCGTTCTCGTTCCTCTCTATTGATAATAGTTTGAAGGAGGTTACTGTTCGTCCCGGGGTGTGGGCTGTCGAGCGAGACTTGGTTATTCCTGCCGGCTACAGCTTCATTGTGGCGGCCGGAGCGGAACTTAATCTCGCGCGCCAAGCCATGATTCTGTCCTACGGGCCAGTGCGTTTTCTTGGCACCGAGGCGATGCCGGTCGTCGTGCGTTCGCATGATGGGGGTGGGCAAGGAATGGTGGTGATGCGAGCCAGGGAGGAATCGCTACTCCGGTACGCTCGTTTTGAAGGGCTGGCGCCCCCAATGCGAGACGGGTGGGAATTGACTGGTGCCGTCACCTTCTATGAGTCGCCGGTCACTATAGAGCGAAGCTATTTCGCCGAGAATAGTGCCGGCGATGACATGTTAAACATAGTCCGCTCGACATTTTCAATCACTGACTCGGTTTTTAACAAAGCGCTTAGTGATGCATTTGATGGGGACTTCGTTACGGGTACCATCTCCGGTACTAGTTTCTTGAGGAGCGGAGGAGACGCCATCGATGTATCCGGAAGCGTCATTACTGTCGAAGGCATTACTATTGATGGTGTGGGCGATAAGGGAGTTAGTATTGGAGAGGCGAGCGAGGCAACGCTAACCGACATCAATATCACAAACGCCCTAGTAGGAATAGCCAGTAAAGATGGCTCAAAGGTTACGGCTCGAGACCTGTTAATATCTGAAACAACCACTGGTCTGGCGGCCTATCAGAAGAAGCTTGAGTATGGCCCATCTTCACTTTCGGTCATGGGCCTCGAGCTCAAGAGTGTGGAGACGCCAATGTTTGTCGAGACAAAGTCGGTGGTTGTGGTTGATGGCGAAAAAGCTCCCGAGCAGGAAGAAGGTTGGTATGAGGAGTTGTACGGGGAGTTATGATCAAACACAGCTATGTTACGCTTTCTTAATCACCTCAAGCCTGAAGTATTCGAGCACGAACGTAAGTTTGTGTTGCCGACGGAGCTTATCCACGAGACAGAGCGGCGCCTACGATATAATCCGGCTTTCTTTCGTGAGATTAATATGCCCATTAGGGTTAAGAGTTGTTATTTCGACACGCTTGATCTAGGTTATTATTGGGGAAATGTGGACGGTATGGGGCGACGTCTCAAGGTGAGGGTGCGTTCTTATGCGACATCGAATCAAGACACAGAAGTACTTCCGGAGCTACTGACTTCTCCGCGTCTTGAATACAAGGTGAAAATGAATACCCAGAGAACCAAGATAGCACATGGCTGTCCACATGGGGATGCGATGCCCACTTTTGATGCTTTATGGCGTCACCTGCAACAGTGCGCCTCTATGCCAGCCATAATGCGAGAACATCTCATGACTCTCCACCCTACGGCTGTTATTGATTATCACCGTCGTTACTTCCGCTCGTTAGACGGCACTCTTCGCCTTACTGTGGATACTGATATTATTTATAGCAGTCCCAATGCGAACCGAAGAGTGAAGGTCGAGACATCTGTGCTAGAGCTTAAATATGCTCGCTCGGCGGAGGCGAGCGCGACACGGGCGGCTGAACACTTGCGACTGCGCATCTCTCGGAACTCCAAATACATAAACGCCATGAACGCTCTCGGTCAATCTTTATGAAAAATAGTCACGATGCCAATTCTCAAGTGGAGCGTTATTTGGATAATTCCAATGAGTATACCCACGCCTATGAACGAGAGCACATAATCAAGGATTGGGATTCGAAGGCACGAGTAGCCGAAAAGATTGTAGAAGATTTCAAGAAAAGAGCGGGAAAGTTTGAGAAGAAAAAACTATTAGACGCGGGGTTCGGTAATGGCGCCTTTAGTATCGCTTTCAGTAGGGCGGGAGCAGTAGTGTCTGGTATAGAAGTCAATCAAGTTCTTCTTGACATCGCCAGGGAAAATCTTGACAAGGAGAACATAAAAGCTGACCTCCGACTTTATGAGGGGGCGTCCTTCCCGTTTGAAGATAAGACATTTGACTATGTCTATTCGACAAGCGTCCTCGAACACGTGAACGATGCCAAGCTTTTTATCAAAGAGATTGACCGGGTTTTAAGGCCGGGTGGTCTTGCCTATCTCTCGTTTCCCAATCGCTGGGCTCCCCGAGAAACACACACCGGTCTTTTGTTTATATCATACTTACCTCGCTCGGCGGCCGAGTGGTATGTAAAGAGCATAAAGAAGCGCAACACCATTGCAGAGTTGAATTTGCATTTTTTGAGTTATCTTTTTCTGCTTCAGTGCCTCAAGGGTACTGGTTTAAGCGTGAGATTTGAGCTTGAAAGCACTGGCCTGGTGAGGGGTATGCTTAAGAAGTTGCTGGCTCGTCTGCATATGCATCACAGTGTTATCCTCAAAACCATTATGGTCGTTCTTGAGAAAAGATGATATTTGCAAACGATTGCTTTCCTCGACGGTTATAAGGTATTATTTGGCATCAATCAAAGAAAATGGATAGCTTACTTCACACCATTGCCAGCAATCTCAAAAATAAAACCGCCGTTCTAGAGCTCGGTTGCGGTTCCGGGGAGTTGATAAATGCGATTGCGGAAAGATTCACCGGCCTAAGCAAAATCGTTGCCGTTGATTTTTTTAACCGTCCGGAAAAACTGAATGAGAAGGTCGAGTTTGTGAAGCAGGACCTTGAAAACCTGAATCTCTCCGGCACGTTTGACTTATTGATACTAAATCAAGTTTTAGAACATATTAAAAATCCTCTTGGTTTGCTTATCAATCTCAAAAAGAATCTCAATCCTCGCGGGCGCATTCTTATTGCAGTTCCAAATCGTTATGGGTTTAATAATGAGGCCAGAGTTTATTGGCCGGAGCACGGCAAGCATTATTTTTTGTGGGACAGAGAAAGTTTGGAGTTTAGTCTGAATAGAGTGGGATTTGCAATTAGGTTCTATAATCTTTACACCGCCGCCAGTCACAATGTTTTCCTAAAATACTTGCCAATCTTGTTAAGATTGCAAAACCCCAATCTTACCTGTGTCGCCACGCTCGATGAATAGACCGTACCGCTCACGCCCTGGGTGTGTCATCCCGTTCTGCCTGCCGGCAGGCAGAACGGGATGACACTTAAGAAATACGAGAGCAGTTACAATAAATCGAATGGATATATCATGGCAGACGAAACTACCATAAAAGAGTTTGCGAAGAATCGGTACTGGGGCAAGATACCGGAGGCGGAGCTCGAAAAGGCGCTTAAAATTATCGACACCGAAGGGTGGGATGCTTTTGCGCGCAAATATGAAGACAGGCTTGATTTCACCACCGAAGAAAATAGGGCGGACTGGCGTTTTTTTGTGCCACTAAATAGTAAATCCGTGGTTTTAGACGCCGGCGCGGGGTTGGGGAGAATCACCATTCCATTGGCCAGAGTGGTTGGAAAGGTCATCGCTTGTGACACGTCGCTCACGAGGATGAGATTCTTAAAGAAACTTGCTGGATCAAAGGGGTTGAGTAATGTCGAGACGGTCGTCGCGGACATTTTTAACCCACCTTTTAAAGACGAGAGCTTCGATTTAATTGTGATGAATGGGCTTTTAGAGTGGGTAGGCAGAACAGACTTATATAAAGACCCGAGAGAGGCCCAGGTGGCCAGCTTGAAAATATGCAAAAAGCTATTGAAGAAAGGAGGCTTCCTTTACATTGGAATCGAAAACAGGTTTGCGCTTTCGTATCTACGCGGTATAGACCATAGTGGCCTAAGGTTTACGAGCTACATGCCACGGTGGTTGGCCAACAGATACAGTTTGTTTAAAATCAAACACAGATATGACACCTATACCTACAATATTTGGGGATATAAAAAGTTGCTAAAAGAGGCCGGTTTC
Organism: Candidatus Vogelbacteria bacterium CG10_big_fil_rev_8_21_14_0_10_51_16; assembly: GCA_002774795.1. Taxonomy (GTDB): domain Bacteria; phylum Patescibacteriota; class Minisyncoccia; order Phycocordibacterales; family JACRKE01; genus 1-14-0-10-51-16. The sequence continues at coordinate 27,679 of PCYI01000014.1, forward strand.
GAGAACTCTGATTTTAGGCTAGTCTATCCGGGGTATAATCAGCCCAGAGTTATCATACCTTACGACAACATTAGACTCCTAAAATACACTCTGGAGTCAATGATGCATGGTAACACCAGAATACGAAAGGTCGCCAAATTGGCCGCCCGTTCCACTTTCCTGGTTTGGTTATACAGAAACTTCTTTTTTAGCTTCAGTATATTTGCACAGAAATGATAAAGATTTTTGAAAGAGTAATCCGGGAAAGGGCCACTCAATACTTAAAAGAGGGAGATTTTCCTTTGAGTTTTTTAAAGTTTAGTACAGTAACCTCCGGCAAAACCCTTAATGATAAGGTCATATTTCTCGTTTTTAAAAATAACGCAGGTGTGCCGTTTCTCTGTTTGAAGACCGTGAGGGTCTACAAGGCAAGAGATGTAATCTTAAAAAACTATAGCAATCTAAAAGATTTGAACGCCCTAATGGGTGAAACGCCTTCCCCGAGCATGTTTGCAAAAGCTATTCATCTCCACGATGACGGGGAGAGTATCTTTAGCATCGAAACGGTCTGCCCAGGCCGGCGCCCCGTCTTAGACAAAAAGAGTCTGGGTTTCGTTGTAGCCGAGTATTCCGGCTTTCAGGAAGATTTAGCCAGACGCAGTCCGACGCAACTCTTTCCCGGGGAGCAGTTTGCGAGAGAGATTTTAAACGACTCCGGACTTGGAAGGTCTGACCAAGAGGAGGTGCTCGAGTTTGCCGACTCTTTGGCGGTCGCCAAACCCATGGTTCCGAGAATTATTCAACATGGAGATTTAACCGAAGACAATATCTTGATTGGAAATGGAGTTTTACACATAATCGACTACGACTTTGTGGGCATCACCACCTTGCCGGGGTTCGATTTGTTTGGTTTGTTTAAACGGTATGACCGCTCCAAGACAAAAGAGTTGTTCCGTGAATATATGCCTGCATACTTTTCGAGAGTGGGGGCGGAGGTTGGAGAGAGTCAATACGAATACTTGTCTTTTTTGTATTAC
>PCYI01000014.1:28916-29916 GCA_002774795.1 Candidatus Vogelbacteria bacterium CG10_big_fil_rev_8_21_14_0_10_51_16
AACAGCGACGCGAAACATCTAGTACACAATGACCAGAATATTTTACATCTCCCAGATAAATCTTTTATCTAGCAGGACCAACGCTCACAATCTCGCCAAAACGTGTGAGGCGCTTAATGACCGGGACGGTTTCCAGGTCTCCTTAATTACCACCGACCAAGAGCATGGGCGAGACTCTTTTTTTAAGAAACTGGGGGTCGAGCGACCTTATGAAGTTGTTTCTTTGGGGGTGACAGACAGTTTTTCTCGCCAGAGCGGCTCCATGTTAGGCACAATCTTTAGGCTTCTCTGTGTTAACGCAAGAGTAGCTTATTTCCTCTTTCGGTCTCGACGCGAGTTTGATATTATTTACTACAGGGACGACCTATTGTTTTTTTCAGCTTTATTTTCCAAGTTGTTTCTCGGCAAGAAGCTTTTTTTTGAAACTCACGCGGTGTTGAGCAATAAACACAGGCAGTTTATGAACGTGTCGGCCGTTAGGTCCGCGAGTGGGGTGATAGCAATAAGTTCCGGGCTCAAGGAGTATTACCAGAAACTTAACGGTAATATTATTGTTTCGCTCTGCAGTGCCGCCGATAAATCTTGGTTTGATGCGTCCGCTGACCAGCAGACTCTGCGCCTGACTCTGGGTATTCCGAGCGATAAGTTTATCATTGGCTATGTCGGGGTGGTGGGGGCTAACCCAAACAACGATTATTACGAAATAGACGACATTGTGCTGAGTCTGGTATATTTGCCAAGCGACATCCTGCTTTTCATCGGCGGGGAACTGGGTAATAACGCAGACTGGTTGCGAAAAGTAGCAGAGGAAAACAATGTTAGAGACAGGGTCACCATTTTGCCGTGGCTCGAGAGAGATGCTGTACCGAACTATCTCCAGGCTTTTGATGTTAATCTTATCCCTAGGAGAAAAAAGGATTTAATCGGCGACTCGCCCGCGAAAATGTTTCCCGCACTGGAGTCCGGGCGGGCTATTGTGGCTGGCCGGTCCGAGAGCATA
>PCYI01000014.1:29943-30335 GCA_002774795.1 Candidatus Vogelbacteria bacterium CG10_big_fil_rev_8_21_14_0_10_51_16
TGTGGTGCGGGACAACACCCCGCAAGGCTGGGCGGAGGCCATCCTAAAGGTGTACCATGACGGCGAGCTGGCCCGGAGGCTATCCAGTCAAGCAAAAATCACCAGCCGCGTTTACACATGGGAAAAGCGAGGTATTGCTATCGCGGGATTTATAAAACAGACACTAAATGCTTCAAAGATTTAAAAGAGTAACCTTGCTTGCTCGATGTTTGATAAGAGCGCTATTTTATGGCAAAGCGGACAAAGTCCCTTCAGGGGTGTTAAGAGTAATAGTCGTGCCGACCGGCAAACTTGGTGATGTTGTATGCAATACACCCGTTCTGCGTGCGATTAGAAAATACATTCCGAACGCGCATATAATCGTAGCAGGGGAGTCAAAGCTACATCGCCCG
>PCYI01000014.1:30344-46543 GCA_002774795.1 Candidatus Vogelbacteria bacterium CG10_big_fil_rev_8_21_14_0_10_51_16
ATATCTTGACCTTGGGGAAAGCAACCCTATTGCGCGCATCAAGGGTTGTAAAGCTGAAGCGGCAATTATTACCGGACCTTCCTATTGGGCTACGGCCATGATGTACGCGGCAGGTGTTCCACTTGTGGTGGCGGCCAAGGTTCTTGGCGGCTATTCCCCTTCGGAAACAAGGCCGTATAGAATACTACAGAAGCTTATAAGGACGTTTCCGTATCGAATGGGCGAGTATGCCCCGCGTGAACGATTACGGGCACTTGAGCCTCTGGGCATTTTTGCCGATAACACCAAAAAGCATCTTGGATTTTCAAAGGACGCGGACAATCGGGTGGCGCAGTTCTTGGTCAATAATGGCATAGACACTACGAAAGATTTTATTGTGGGGATTTCGCCTTCCGCGGGGAATAAGATAAAGGAGTGGCCCGCCGACCGCTTTGCTCGCGTGATTGATCACTTGTGCGCAAAACATCGTGCCAGAGTATTGATAACAGGGGGTCGGGGAGACGCAGGCAAGGCGAGCGAGGTTATGAAATCTCTAGGCAACAAAACGGTTGCCATAGATACATCCGGAAAGTTTAGCTTGGATGAGCTTAAAGCCTTAATCTCAAAATTGAGTTTATTTATAAGCGTAGACTCCGGGCCAATTTACATCGCGGAAGCTTTTGACGTTCCTACGGTTGATATCACGGGTCCAATTGATGAGCGTGAACAACCGCCCCGGGGTTTATTTCATAGAAACGTTACTCCTCCGGAGAGATTGAAGCCAGAGCTTTTTGTGCTAAACGCTAAGTTCCATAATAGAGAGGAGGCGCTCCGGCAAACCCTTTCAATATCTGTGTCAATGGTTATAGACGAATTGGATACTCTTATTGCAGATTTAAAAAAGAGAAAATGAACGAACTTCCTAAGAATTGCATCGTTTGTTCTCACGAGCCAATGCGAGAGTGTTGGAATGATATTAACGTGCTTGTTTGCGGCCATTGCGGATTGGCATGGAGAGAGACATTTGATATTCCATCAGATTACTACACAGAACTTAACGCAGAGCGGGGGGCTCCCAGTGAGAGTAAAATGGGCACCCGCTTGAGTAACGCGCGAGATCGGCTTATGACCGTTAAGAGATTTTTACCACCTCGTGGCATCTGTGATGTTGGTTGCGGAGAGGGTTTATTTCTCTCCGCCCTGGACGACGCTGGCTATACTAAGTGTTGGGGAATAGAGCCAAATGTTTTGGCTTGCCACTCGGCAAGCCAAGCCGGATACGATATTGTTTTAGGTGGACTTACGGATTTGCCAAGTTTACGCATTGGAAGAGACCTTCGGGCGATAACGCTTTTTCATGTCTTGGAGCATTTGCCGGACCCGGGAGCGGCGCTACGTTTAATACACGAAATGATTCCTGCCGGGGGTATCGTTGTGTTAGAGACGCCGGATTCGGAGGCCTATTTACAGCGAGCGACAAAACATCGCAACCACCTTGTTTATCAGGAGCACCTGTTTTACTGGAATGAACGATCTTTGCAAAAGATACTTAAGCAGGAAGGGTTTAGGGTGGTGGCTATCAGTCGGCGCTCTTTCGATTGGGAAAATACTCCTATCCGTTCTTCGCTAGTAAGACTTGGTGTTCCTGGCTTTAAAGCAAAGCAGACGACTTTTTTCACATCAAAGAGTTCTGACGAAACAAGGGTGCAAGAAGCCCCAACGCAGGATTTTATCAGATGTATTACGAGAAAGATGCTTGCCCGCCTCGTCCGCTTATTAAAGCGAGATGACTACATTCTTGTTGTGGCAGAGCGCACGTAGCCTACCCTTTTAAATGTCTCCTCATTTTTGCATGTCCTACTCACAGATATCTTGATGCCGCAGATGTGTTCGCACGGCGTACAATCCTTTCTGGTCTGAAGTGTGATATATGCGCGATATCAACTCCGCCAAGAAGCCAAACACAAGGAGTTGGACGCTAACGATTATTCCAATTGCGCTTACAATTAAAAGGCCTGTATTTTGCTGTGAAGGAAGGCCTAGGACGTATTTGTAATAAGTAACTAATCCTATGCCAAACAATCCCACAATAATTCCCAAGAAACTGATTGTGCCGAAAAGGCGAAAAGGAGCTTTTGCATATTTCGTTAGGAACTTTATAAGCAATAGGTCGAGTGCGACGCGAAAGATCTTGCCAAACCCATAAGCGCTCTCACCCTTTAACCTCTTTCGTATCCTTATTGGAATCTCTTTTATTCGTATCCCTTTGTAGTAAACCAATGCTCCGGCAAACCTATGTAAATCCCCGCTCAAATCAAGATTGCGAACAAGTTCTCGCCGGTAAGCTTTCATGGTGGAGCCGAAATATTTCATTTTTGCTCCAGTGAATGAGCTCACTAATTTGTGGAATATTCTGGAAAGCAAGGCTAAAAAATTGCTATCCCTCTGGTCCTCCTCCTTCCAGCTGCTTGCAAGATCATTACCCTCTTCGATTGCTTTTATGAACTCTGGAATGTATTTGGGGTCGTGTTGCCCGTCTCCATCCATTGCAATGACCACATCACCAACGGCATGCTTCAGGCCAGCACTTAAAGCAATCGTCTGCCCCTGATTTCCCAGTAATGATATGACCTGTACGCGAATGTCGTTTGCGAACAAACTCTCTAATATTTCGAGCGACGCATCGTTGCTACAATCATCAACGTAAATCACCTCATATTCCTTTTTTGTTGTGTACAAAACATCAACCAGCTCTTTATACAAGTTTGGTATATTCCCCTCTTCATTATACACGGGGATAACAATGCTCACCTTTTCTATCCGGTGTGGTTTCATGATCTCCTCTATGTGTTACACTATCCTATATCTGGGAAGGTAGAAAGCACAACTCCAGTTCTTTCAACAAGGCTTTTTAACTTCGTGTCGATAAGTACTTTCATTTCCAGGTATCTGTATGTATCGATATAATTTTCCAACGTTTTTGGTGTATATCCAGGATGACACGACAACTCACTTATGCCCGACGGGAGCAGTTTAAGAATTTTTTCAATGCGAGGGGTGGAAAAACGTCTGCTTAGTGATACTCCGTAAAGGCGATCGGGACTTTTAAGATTACTTTTTCGCAACATGCCCTTATTTACCGGGGCGCACAGGGTCATTAATATATTTTTGTACAACTGAGTAGGGTTAAGGATGATGTGAGCATTCATGGGTTCAAAAGGTAGTCGTACATAGGGGATGCTGTGCTTTTTGGCAACCGAAAGGACGATATCAAAAACAAATGGCAAGGTGTGGATGTGTTTCTCCGTATCAAGGTGAGAAATGCTGACGCCCGCTTCGAACGCTTTTTTTACTTGCGCATCAAATTCAGAGAAGATTTCTTCCCGGACACGCTCCTTGTTTGTGTAACAACGTAAAGTTAAGAGAAGTGTGTTTTGAAGGAATTTTCCCCCTAACGTCAAAGTTGGGCAATCGGTAAGCGATGTTCCGCGGTATATATTTAGATGGACTCCGACATCAAGTCTTGGATTATCTCTTATGTGCTTGAGGGCGTGGTCAAGACCAGCCATATTCATGAGGAGCGACGCACTGGTGACAATGCCTTCTTGGTGGGCCTTGATAATACCGTCGTTAATTTCAGAGTTTTCACCGAAATCGTCCGCATTTATAATTAATCGGCACACGTGCGAGTTCTTTTCATTTATATACTTCATAATTTATACAGGAGCAACCAGTATACCATACTCTTTTCCTGGCTAAAGAAGATTAATCACCCTGGGCGCATTTCAAGTTGCTTTGAAGCGCGAAACATGAGATAGTATCTTGATTCCCTAACTCTTATGGAAGAAAAAGACAAGACCATGGTTGAGCATTATGAAACAGTCCGCAATCTTGGGAACGATTTTCGCAATTTTAACCTCTTTCATCTGGCTTCCTCGCTTGTCAGCGGTAAAACGGTCGTCGACATCGGTTGTGGGAGTGGTCACTTTGCGTCTATTCTGAAAGCATTCAACAAAGATGTTATTGGAATAGAGCCAAGTGCCGGCATGAGGGCATTGGCCGCGCGCAGTAATCCAGGAGTTGTTGTTATGGAGGGAAGCGCAGAAGAGGTTGATGTCCTATTAAAAAAAACCGTTGATTCAATAGTCATGCTCGATGTTCTTGAACATGTCAAAGACGACGGTAATCAAGTAAAAAAGATTAATGAATGTTTGAAAGAGAACGGGGAGTTCGTGTTTGTTGTACCCGCTCATCCATACTTATATGGAAAACGGGATATGCAAATGGGGCACTATCGAAGGTATACCAAAAAAGCACTATGTAAAATTCTTGAGACGAATGGTTTTTCGCTGCAGTATGTGCGTTACTGGAATGCTCTTGGGGTCTTGCCGTACATGGTATCGGAAAAGATTCTGCGGAGGCCATTACGGGCAAATCTAAGAAAGGTTGGTCCCAATAGTGGTTTGCATTATGTTGCAAGAAAGATGTTGCACTGGTGGTTTGCGGTAGTTGAGAAGAATTGTAATTTTGGCTTTGGGCTTAGCCTTGTGGGAGTGGCTAAAAAGACATCGGTATGAGCAATATGAGGAAGAAACTATTTAATCATAAGTTGGCCTTAGTTCTGGCCTTGCTCGCTTCTTTTATTGTGGCGTTTCCTCAAATCTACTTTCGTTTTGAACACGGGAGCGACGGCGTGTATCAGGGCATCGAGCTTTTACCCGACTCTCCGTGGTCTGCACGTGCCCGCGAGGCGCAGGATGGGCATCTAAACTTCGGTAATATTTATCAGAAAGATGGCAAGGACCAGCCGTATCTTTTCCAACCCTTGGGGTCTATTATCGTCGGCACTTTGGGTAAGATATTTTCCTTGGACATCAATAATACCTTTCTGCTCTCGAGGTTTGTCTTTACCTTCGCGGTTTTCCTGCTCATCTATAGTTTCGTTTTCTTATTTTCTAAGAACAAGTTTGCCGCGCTATGCAGTGCGGCCATACTGATACTTGCCGAAGCTACTTTAAGTTTCTCGGGCCTTTCTCGTCTGCTTCATGGTCTTAGTCCGGATAACTTTTTACGCATAGGGAGGCCGGTTAACCCAGCTATGGTTTACTTTTTCTTGTTTGCTTTTCTCGCAAGTTTTTGGTTGTTCTACAAGAGGCGGAATTGGCGATACGGTGTTTTGAGTGTAGTTATTCTGGGCTTGACTTTTTACAACTATTTTTACACCTGGACCTCGCTTTACGCCTTCGGTGGGCTTCTGGCCGCGATGCTCATTGTTCGAGGAAGTTGGCGCGAAGGCGCACGAGTGGGAGGTGTTTTTGCCGCGGCCCTCTTGCTTGGTGTCCCTTATTTTATCAATCTCTATAACATCACGATATTCCCAACATATCTGGAAGTAAGCGCCCGCATCGGTGTCCTCGTTTCCCATGCTCCGTCGTTTATGGGCTTTACGATGATTGCCGCCCTGATTGTTTTCCTCTTGTGGTTCCCAAGGGAAGATAAGGAGAGGTATTTTTTTGGATTAGCACTTTTGCTTACGAGTTTTATAACCCACAACCAGCAGATTTTAACAGGCAAGGTTCTCCAAGAGGACCATTACCATTGGTTTTTCAATAAACCGATGGCACTTATCGTGGTGCTGGTGGCGCTCTTGCACCTGCTCGCCTCTAGGGGGTGGCATGTATACAAAAAACCGCTCGCATTTCTCATTATTTCTGCCAGCTTTGGTATCGGCATGTTTACTCAAGTTGTCTCTTATTATGATGACCAGCGTGACGGGGGCACTATCGCCATCGAGCGTCAGCGTTACGGGCCGGTGATGAAATGGTTAAACGAGCATGCGGAAAAGGAGAGCGTTATATTTGCAAACAACGAAGCGTCGCACATGGTCGTTATCTACACGCCACTAAACGTCTTTTACCATCGAGCGGTAGCGTTTTCCACTCTTTCAGCCACCAATGTTCGCGTGTTTGATATGATGTTCACCTTTTATCGACTTCGCGGTGTCGGGGAAGAAGAGGTGCGAGACGTTTTTTACAGCGAGCGCGGGTTTATATCCGGGGCTATCTATGGCATATACTACCGAGAGTTGCTGAGTTCATATGAGGCGATACCGGACGAAAAAATAGAAGAGGTCATCGCCGAATATCAGAAAGCCCTCGCAACCCCTACCGAGGAGTGGCTAGCACAGATTTGGAGACAATATGAAGTTGAATATCTGATATGGGATAAGAAAAGCGATCCACTTTGGAGTTTGGATAAATTTGAATTCTTGAAAAAGAGGGCTGAATTCGGGGATGTCGTAGTCTACCAGTTTGATAAATGAAGATTTTATTTCTTTCAGACGACTTTCCTCCTCAAAGTTTCGGAGGGGCGGGGATATCCACCTATGATTTAGCTCTTGGCGTGCAAAAAGCGGGGCACGAGGTTTTTGTGATTACAACTTGCAGAAATAAGGAGGAGTCGGGAAAGATAGACTACAATGGCCTCACGGTATATAGTGTAGTGTCTGACTATCCTGCAAAATGGCGTGCTTATAGGAGTCTTTATAATCCGCCGGCGCTTGTGCAGATTGATAAGATATTGAGGGATATAAAGCCGGACATCGTGCACGCCAACAATGTGCATCACCATCTGTCTTACCACTCTATTAAGCTTTCCAAGCGACATGCGAAGACGGTGGTGGTAACCCTCCGTGATGCCATGTCGTTTAGTTTTGGAAAACTCGCAACGGAAAAGTACCTGAGGGATTTTGATGCTCGTTTGAGTTGGCTTGACCAGCTACGGCAAGCCAGGAAAAGATGGAATCCCCTACGCAACTTTGTCATCAGGAGATACTTGGCCTGTGCTCACAAGCGATTGGCCGTGAGTGGCGCTTTGAAAAAGGCACTTGAGCAAAACGGGATCAGGGATGTAGGGGTACTGCATAGTGGGGCGGATGTAGATACTTGGAAAGTCAATCAAGAGGAGAAGGTAAGATTCCGCAACAAGCATAAACTGGAAGGCAAGAATGTTGTCTTGTTTGGCGGGCGATTGAGCGGAGCCAAGGGTGGAGGAAAAGTGCTTGAAGCAATGGTGGAGATTATTAAAGAAGTGCCAGACGCGGTATTGTTGGTGGCAGGAAAGATCGATGAGTATGCGAACGCCATGAAAGATGAGGCAAGGAAATGTGGATGTGATGAGCCTTTGATTTTTACAGATTGGATTAATCGAGAGGATGTAAAATTAGTGTACGCCGTATCAGATGTTGTATTGGTGCCATCAATGTGTTTTGATGCTTTTCCCAGAATTGTTTTAGAGGCAATGGCATCTGGAAAACCGGTAGTCGGCACTTGCTACGGAGGAGCTCCGGAGATTATAGTAGATGGTGTAACCGGCCATGTGGTCAATCCACATAAGGTCGAAGAGATATCTCTAAAGATTGTTGATTTACTAAAGAACCCCGAAAGGATGAAAAAATTTGGCGACGCTGGTAGAGAGCGAGTTGAGAGAGAGTTTAATTTAAAGAATCAGGTCGCTAGCCTGATTTCTGCATATCAAAATGGCCAATCATAGAGAAAAAAAGATACTGGTTGTTTTCGAAAAGCGATTTCCTGTTAATTGTGTTAAAAAAGGCAATTTCAGCACGATTGTCGGAGATGAAGTGTTTAAGGAAACTGTCGAGTCTTTTGGTTGTACTTTTGTGGAGCTTCGGACTTTAGTTGACCACGGAAGTCTTTATAAATCCGGGAACCTGATAGACGAACTCTCGAAGATTACTTTGTCTAACGGCACACGTATTACCAAGTCTTTTGTTTATAAAGGTTATGAATTGTGGTGGCTACACTACAATAGTCTTTTCTATTTTTTTTGCGTACCGTATATGAGATACAAAAGATTGTTAGAGCGTCTTAAAGATTTCCACGAGATCTATTTGTATGATGTACCACACAAGACTCTTTTCTCGTATTATCTCAAGTCATATAGTCGTTACGTGAGGATACTTCCTGAATCAAGGTTTGGAAGTTTGAAAGTCATCCCCCTTGGAATTTTTATTCAAATTGTCCTTACTCTCCTGTCTCTCATCATTCTAGTGGTGACAAGACGTAGCGTCTTGGTGTTTATAGGCGATAAGTTTGAAAAAGATAAAGATTATGATTATAGGATGAAATTTGTATACAAAGAATTGAGAGGCAGGGATATTCCTTTTGTCGAATTCATTCGTAGCTTGGAATCATGGAGAACAGTTCTTCAAAACGCCTTGACCAGAAAGCGCCCGGTAATTTATTCAGGGGCAATCGCCTTTGTGGCTCGATTTTTTAGCACCATCTCAGATCAGTGTACCGACCTCAAGAGTGAGCTTAACAAACATAGCTTGAGTTTAGCGGATAAACCGGAAGAGATGTTTAAGTTTTTGATGGCAACTCATTATTTTCTTAACACATCTGATGATGTCTGGGCCATACGTATCATGAAATTTATTTTGCGTTTAATCGGCGTCAAAGCGGCATTTATCACAGCGGCCCTAGACCGCAATTTCCATACGGTGTTTGGGTGCAAGCTTAACGGCATACCAACGGTTGGTATCATGCATGGAGTGCCGTCGCGTTATTCAACCCCGTACGATTATCTTACTGGCTTTGATGGAGAAAAGATGCTTTCGGTCGATACTTATGGCGTGTGGAGTGAGTGGTGGAGGACGCAGTACATTGAGAAGAGTAATGCTTATAACCCCGAGCAACTCCACGTTTCCGGGCCAATGCGCCCACTTGTTATACAAAATCAAACTGGCGTGAATCCCAGTACTTACAGTGGGTCGCTAAGAGTTCTTTTCATCGCCGAGCAACTATCGGTCCCAGAAGAAGTCATACCATATCTCCTCAAGCTAATGGAAAGAACTGATATTAAGTTGACAATAAAGTTCCGGCCATTCAGAGATGGCTTCGAGGGTTGGCTTTTAAAGAATGAACCAGGTATTTTAAAGCAAAGTAGGATGCAGATTGTTAAAGGAAACATGCAGGATGCCATTCGGACTGCCGATGTGGTTGTTGGCTGTCATAGTACCGCCGTACTCGAAGCCCTACTTCAGCTCAAGGTCCCCATCTTTTTACGCACTCAAAAATGGGGCGATTATTACAATATGTCTGAATCTTCCGAGCGATTATGTTTTTTGGCAAGTGACCCAAAAGAACTCATAGAACGGATAAAACAAGCATCATCAATTGATCCCGAGCTTCTACGAAATCTTCGGGAGCAGTATTTCGGAGATCTATATAAAAATGGAAGTAAGTGGGTTGTTGATAGACTAGAAAAGATATTGGAGACCAAAAAGAAATGACAAAAATTCCAAAAACTATGGCCACCCAGCATCCGGACAATGTCCGGGCGCCGTATTGGAAGAAAAATGGCGACGGGTTCATAAGTTCAAGTGAAGAAACCACCGAATGCATGGACGCATTTCGAAATTTGGGAATAGAAGAGTTTATGTGGGACTGGGAGGGGAAATTTGCGGATGAAGCGGTCGTCGACAGATTGTTCCACCACCATTTTGATTACTTTAAAAAAAATCCTCTTGGTCTCAAGAGGCGTCTCACCTTCCGCATTCCGAACACCTGGCAGGAAAAAGGGTATAGCTTGATTCGTTCCCTAATGGTTGTGCTTACTAGTGAGGACTTCGCTCGTGATTTGAAATTCTACGCTCCTCCAATCTTCGAAATAATTTTGCCAATGACAGAGAACGCGGAACAACTAATTTTCATCCAAAAAACATTTAGAGAGCTGTCTCGACTGAAGTCGAGGACGTTCAGTAAATTCCATAAAAATACAGAATACGTGCGGATTATTCCATTGTTCGAAGGGGTGGATACGCAAATCAATGCAAAGAAAATTCTAAAAAAGTACCTAGAGCTACACCAGAAAACTTTTAAATTTACTCCTTCGTCGTTGCGAGTTTTTATCGCGCGTAGTGACCCCGCGCTGCTCTCCGGCCTTATACCCACTGTCTTGGCAAACAAAATTATACTCTCCGATTTAAGAGAGATGGAAAAGGGGTATGGCATAAAATTCTTTCCTATCATCGGAGCTGGCTCTCTACCGTTTCGGGGTGGGCTCAGTCCGTTAAATATGAAAAAATTTCTTCTAGAATATCCCGGTATCAGTACAATCACGCTGCAACCGGCTTTCAGATACGACTACCCGCTACCCAAGGTAAGACAAGCGATAAAGTATTACAACAAAAGGCCAACACAGAAATCACAAGTGGTCTCTTCGGTGGACAGAAAAGAACTACTCATCCTTATCGCTGTTTTTGAAAAAGAATATCAATCACGTCTGAGCAAAGTGGTGCCAGACTTAAGGCATATTTTTGAGTCTTTTCCTTGCCGACGCGAGAGACATCCTCACATCGGGCTATTTTCTTATGATAGAAAAATTAATAAGGTAAGACTCCCTAGAGCCACCACTTTCACGGGGTCTTTTTACTCTCTCGGCATTCCACCAGAGTTTCTGGGAATTGGAGCGTTCACAAACATAAAACTAAATGATTTTACCTTAATCAATAAATATTACAAGAACCATATAAGAGACATCGTGCACGCGGGGAAATTTTTGAACTGGGGAAATTTAAAGAAACTAGGAGAGAAAAATATAGCCTGGCAGGATATTGATCATGACATAAAAAGGTTCGAGAGTATCTTCAGTATAAAATGTGGCCCTCGAAGAACAAAAAGTGAGCCATATGTTAAACTTACTAATCTTCTGTTGGCGGCCAAGGATAGTCATATAAAAGTTCAAAAACTGATTGTTCAGTCTGGAATTTTAAGAAAAAGCTTGGGGTAATTTCACTTGTATTTTAAGCAAGAAAGAGTAGAATTGCCCGTGCTATATGTATAAAAAAATGAAGTTTTTAGATTGTACACTGCGCGATGGAGGGTATTACACCGGTTGGGATTTTGACGAGGAGATCGTAAATACCTATCTTAAGTCAGTAGAAAATTTACCCATAGACGTTATAGAGGTTGGGTATCGCAGCAATCCTCACGAGGAATATTTAGGAGAGTTTTTCTACTTGCCTACAGAAACATTAGATAAAGTGAAAAGTTTGGCGCCATCAAAAAAGGTAGCCATCATGTTTAATGAAAAAGAAATTTTACCAAAGGATTCAGAGAAATTACTTAAATCAGCAATAGAGAAAGTGGATTTAGTGCGATTAGCCGTTGATCCCAAACGATTTGATGACGCTCTAGTGTTGGCAAAATCAATTAAAAAACAAGGCTTTGAGGTGGCTATCAATCTTATGTATGCGTCTAAATGGATGTATGACAAGGATATACTAAAGAAATTACCAAAAATGAATGGGGTTATTGAATATTTCAATATCGTTGATTCTTATGGTGGGATGCTTCCAAAAGAAATAAAAATGGTGGTGACGGCCGTAAAGAAGAGGCTGAAAATTAAACTTGGATTTCATGGGCACAATAATCTGGAGCTTGGTTTTGCAAATGCACTCGTGGCCATGGAAGCTGGGTGCGAGTTTATAGATGGGACAATGACAGGCATAGGCCGTGGCGCTGGAAATATGAGAACTGAATTATTTTTGTCGTGGGCCTCAATGAAGTCCGGAATAAAGGTTGATTTTGATATATTAAGCAATGTCGTTTCTATGTTTGAAAAGTTGAAGGAGAAACATCAATGGGGTACACACTTGCCATATATTGTTTCTGGTCTAGGTTCATTACCACAGAAAGATGTGATGAATTGGGTCACTAAACGCCTGTATTCTATGAACAATATCATGTATGCATTGGAGAATAAACATACAGGGGGGAAAAATGGTTTCAAGCTTCCGGGTATAAGGGAATCAGAAAGATATTTAAAGACACTACTTATTGCCGGCGGGTCTAATGCTGTGCATCACAAAACTGCAATTAAAAAATGGATAAGCAAGCACAAGAAAGATACGTTGCTTATTCATGTGAGCGCCAGGAATGCAAAACACTATAAAGATATTGATGTTCCACAATTTGTGTGTCTTGTTGGTAATGAGGGACACAGACTCGAATCCATGCTAGGGGAAGTACATCCAAATCTTAGATGCATCCTTCCTCCATCTCCGAGAGAAATGGGGGAATATATTCCTACCAAAATGAAAGATAAAGCACATGAACTATCTGATGTTAAGTTTACTGAAAAATATAAAGACTCAGGAACTGCGATAGCAATTCAGTTAAGTATTGATGTTGGGGCGAAACACTTATATACAGCTGGATACGATGGTCACAGCGGTCCTTCAATAGAAAAAAAAGACTACGAGGTATCTAGGGAAAATGACTATCTATTTGACATCTATACGAAAAATATTGGTGTGATACATACCCTTACACCTAGTGACCACACGTTGCTTAAGACTTGCTCGGTGTATGGTGAAGTTAATTAATTTTTATGAAATACATTGTAGTTATTCCAGCTCGCTATGAATCAAGCCGACTGCCCGGTAAGCCGCTTATTAAAATAGCTGGAGTGCCGATGATTGAACGCACGTACAGACAATGTTTAAAGGCGGTGCCAAATACACAAATTGTTATCGCCACAGATGATGATCGTATTAAAGACCACGGTGAAGCCATTGGCGCGAATGTAGTCATGACGCCTTCGGATTGCAAAACAGGGACAGATAGAGTGGCATCTTTATTGGATAGCCTAGATGCGGATGTATTCATTAATGTACAAGGAGATGAACCGATCTTTGATCCAAAAGATCTTTCAGACATGATAGCTGAAGCGGAAAAGGGAGAACATGGTGTTGTAAATGGCTACAGTCCAATAACAGACGAGGATCAATTCAGAAGCAGGACGATACCTAAGGTTGTTTTTGGAAACGATGGAACACTTATGTATATGTCTCGTAGTCCAATACCGTCTAATAAACAAATGGAGTTTAAAAAAGCCTGGCGCCAGATTTGTGTCTATAGTTTTTCCAGAAAGGCACTTGAATTATTTAGATCACAGAAGGAGAAAACCACACTTGAAGAGATTGAAGATATTGAGATACTGCGTTTTTGTGAGTTGGGCATACCGGTTAAAATGATCCCACTCTCAGACCATTCAATTGCAGTTGATGTTCCCGAAGATGTACTGCGGGTAGAAAAAGCTATACGAGACAGAAATTTAAATTAATGGACCCTCAGCAATACGATTGCATAATTTTTGATTTTGACGGAGTCATCTTAGATTCTATGGCTGTTCGTGATGAAGGATTCAAAAAGGTGCTTGAGAATTTTGGTGACGATAGGATTTCTCATCTCCTTAAATATCACAGAGAAAATGCCGGCTTGTCTCGTTATCATAAATTTAGATATTTTTATGAAAAGATACTTGATGAGTCCGTAACTGAAGAAATAATCAATGATCTCGCGGAAAGATTTTCAATAATAATGAAAGGGATTCTTATTGATAAAAATTTACTAATTCAGGATTCTATCTCGTTTATTAAAAAATATCACGAGCGAATTTCTCTATACATTGCTTCTGGGTCAGATCAGGAAGAACTTCGTTATTTATGTCAAAAACTTGGTATTGATAAATATTTTAATAAGATATACGGCTCACCGACAGTAAAGTCAGACTTAATCAAAAAAATTATTGAAGAGAACAAGCATAAAGCCAAAAAGGCTGTTATGATAGGAGACGCATATAACGACAAAGATGCGGCAGAAGTGAATGGCGTAATATTTTGGGGATATAATAACGAAGATTTGCGTGATGATGGGGTTCTGTATATTAATAGTCTTAAGGCGCTATGAAAACATATTTAGTCACAGGGGTCGCAGGATTTATTGGTTCTGCTATTGCTAGGAAACTCCTAGAAAGTGGGCATAAGGTAGTTGGTATTGATAACTTCTTAACTGGACTAAAGGAGAATATTCCATCTAAAGCAAAGTTTTTCAAGGCGGATATCTCTAAAATGGGGGAGTTAAAAGCGCTAAACAAGTTTAAATTTGACGCAGTCTTGCATTTGGCTGCGCAGACTTCTGCGGAGATAAGTTTTGAAAATCCGACAAAAGATTTGTTGATTAACTCTTTAGGGACGCTGAATTTACTTGAGTATTGCAAGGACCATAAAGTTAAGAGGTTTATTTATGCCTCATCCACTTCCATTTATGGTGATGTCGACGAAAAGCCTGTTTCCATAACCAGAGCAGCCAATCCTAAAAGCTACTATGGAATTACAAAGTTAGCGGGCGAACATTATGTCCAGACCTTTTCGGACCGCATGAACACCACAATTTTCCGTATATTTAATGTTTATGGTCCAGGGCAGAATATGGGTAATCTGAAACAGGGTATGGTCAGTATCTACATGTATTATTTTATGAAAAATAAGCCCGTGATAGTTAAGGGCAGTAAAGACAGGTTTAGAGATTTTACTTATATAGATGATATTGTTAATGCTTGGGCTAAAGCCATTGATGCGCCAAAAACTTATGGCAAAACATATAATCTCGCTGCGGGTAAAAAGACCACAGTAGAGCAGCTCCTGAAACACGTGGCTTTAAGCTGGGGCAAGCCTAGTTATCCTATTGAATATGTCGGAGGAACACCCAAAGACCAATTTGGTTCATATGCGGATGTGAAGCCTATAATTAGAGATTTAAACTGGAAACCAAGAGTAGGCCTCAAAGAAGGACTTGATAATTTTGTGAAGTGGGCTAAGGATAACTCTGAAAGATGGTGATAAATTAAGACTGCAACAAGAGTAGACACTCTCATTTTGGAGATTCATGCAAGGGGTACGCTTTGAGAAAAAGAGGAATACTGGTGATGTTTCGATATTTTGAAAAGTGCTGCATAGTTGAAATGGTGTCAAGTGGGGACGATGAAACACGTGGCGGTCATTTTTCTACAGACTCAAGTTGCTTTGATCTATATGATGCAAATCAAAGAAAACATTGAATTATAGATAATCTCTCTTTAATCTAATGTTACAACGATGACATTGTTTAAATTCAGTATGAAAAAAGGCAAAATGGGCGAACAATTCATGGCCCGTGATGGCAAGTATATTTTGCGGGCCAAGGCCAAGCAATTTCCAATTAAGACCGCTATGCACCTCTTGTTGAAAGCCCTACGTCGTCAAAGGGCTTTCGTGACCTACTTTTGGGACAAAGAACAAGCGGAGCGCATTGCCTATATTAAGAATCTGTATGGTGGGTCGCCGATGGGTACGACCATGTCCGAGGCTCTTCAGATTTATAATGCCGTTTGCGCAACCTCAAAAATCATGGGGGCAATGGCGGAAGTAGGGGTTCATAAGGGTGGTACAGCCCGCATTATAAGTGTGGCAAGAAGGGAGAGTGCCAAAGCGCTTCATCTGTTTGACACCTTCGGAGAGGGTCTCCCTCAGCCAAGCGAGCATGATGATTATAATTGGAAGAAACATGCGTTTAAGATTTCAGAGAGTGAATTTGACGCAATTAAGGATGCGTTTGCCAGCGCTAATAATGTCCATTTTCACCGTGGTCTATTCCCTGTGGATACCGGTCACGCGGTAAAAGACAAACGGTTCTCGTTTGTCAATCTCGATGTCGATTTATATCAAAGCACGAAAGATAGTCTGGAGTTCTTTTATCCTCGACTAAATAAGGGTGGTATTATCATTTCTCACGACTACCGAGGCTCATCTGGTGTCACAAAGGCATTTGATGAGTTTTTTGCCAATAAAACAGAACCGGTAGTGGAACTCTCTACAAGCCAGTGTCTTGTGGTTAAGGTTTAAGATTAATTGCTTAGAATAAACAGCTAGAGGGTTCTTTTTCAAGTAATTCGCCATTCGTTAAATAGATGCAGTCTTTTCTGTTGCTCACGTACTGGATGAATTTTTCAAGCTCATCCCACATGTCATACTTATCAATTTCCCAAGAGTGACCCCATAAATGAAATACTTCTCCCTTTGATAGGGCGATATCAAAAGTTTTTTTTTGCCATGCTTAACCAAGAATACATTGACAAAATAGATACCCCTATTTGGTTAAGCATGGGCGCACGTTGTCGGTAGGGTTCAAGTAGCCGTCCCCAGTAGTATGTATTTTCTGTAAGCTTACGAAAGGGAAATGGGTATACTTGAAGTGTTGTGGGTAGTAGAAAGGGGTCCTCATCAGAAACAATTGCACAAAGTTTCGTGGTGCGTGCTCCAAGAAAGCCGGCCTCCTTCACTAGCTCTACCGATTCGTTTGTATAGAAACCTTTTG
>PCYI01000013.1:0-4338 GCA_002774795.1 Candidatus Vogelbacteria bacterium CG10_big_fil_rev_8_21_14_0_10_51_16
TGGGTCCCTTGCCCAAGTCTCACCCTGGCCAGGGGAGGGAACAGGTCCGAATTTCGTAATTCTTCGTAATTCAAAGTCTCTGAGGCTAGCATCCGCCATTCGAACTTCCACACTGCGAGCAGGTCTTACAGGTACCTGTCTGGAGCATCATTCCTCCACAGGCACGACAGAATGTCCCCGCATCAACACTTGCCCATGTTTTTGTTTTTTCTAATGAAACCGTAGTAGCTCCCGCCTCTCCGCTCCCGCTAATTTCCAAAGAAGCGTCTGCGACAGTGAATACGCCTTGAGAGAGCTGGGTGGAGGTTGATTTTAAATGGCCAACAACCACCTTTTCGTCTGACTCTCCTTCGTTCACACGCACAGCGAGAGCGGTCTCGTCCCCAGTTGCCTGCATATTTGACAAAGTCGGTGCCTGCACCCCAAGGTCAGCCAGCTCTTCTGGGTTTAGAAAGCGCATCGAAAGATACCTAAACAGATAGTCGGTAATCGATGTTGCAATCTGGATGTCAGAGTTTTCGGTGTAGCCCGAAGGCTCAAAGCGCATATAGCAAAACTTACTTGCAAGTGTGTATAGAGGCACGCCGTGCTGGAGAGCAATGGAAACCGAAATGGCAAAAGCATCAAGGAGGCCGGAAAGGGTCGAGCCTTGCTTCGACATTTTAATGAAAACCTCACCTAATGTTCCGTCCTCGTAAGTTGAAAAAGTCAGGTAGCCTTCATGACCAACAATCGAAAACTTATGCGTAACGGAATGGCGGGTGGCGGTGAGATAACGGCGCACTGGCCCCACAACCTCCTTTTCAGTTTTTTTGTGGGTCGCGTTGGTGGTCAGAGGCTGAGCTGACTTGGAGCCGTCGCGGTAGACAGCAAAGGCCTTGAGTCCCAGCTTCCAGCCCATGATATAGGCTTCCATTATCTCTTCTACCGTAGTTTCACTCGGCATGTTAAATGTCTTGGAAACAGCACCCGAGAGAAATGGCTGAGTAGCCGCCACCATGCGCACATGACCCTGCCAATGAATAGAGCGCCTACCATGAGAAGGCCGGACGGCGCAGTCGAAAATAGGCAAATGCTCATCTTTGAGTCCCGGCGCACCCTCGATAGTCATGTGTTCCTCAATGTGTGCCAGAATAGCGTTGCACTCATCAGGCGCGTATCCAAGGTTTGCAAGCGCTCGAGGCACGGCACTGTTTACAATACGCATCGTATTGCCCCCCACAAGATTTTTATTTTTTACTAAAGCAAACTCAGGCTCTATGCCGGTAGTGGCGCAATCCATCATAAATGCTATGGTTCCGGTGGGCGCAAGCACAGTGACTTGAGAGTTACGTACACCCGCCTTTCTAACGCTCTGTAAGGCGCCGTCCCAAGCTTTTTTAGCGAAGCTTGAAAGTTTTTCATCAAACACTTTTGACTCTCTGATTCGCGAAAGAGCGTCGCGATGCATGCCAATCACCGCCACCGTAGACTCACGGTTTTTCTCATAAGCAGAGTAAGGGCCGAGCCTAGAGGCAATATGAGATGAGTAACGATAGGCCTCACCACACATGAGGGCCGTGATGGCCGCGGCGGTGTTTCTAGCTTCCTCTGAATCATAAGGAATACCGAGATGCATAAAAAGCGAGCCGATATTCGCGTAGCCTAATCCCAGCTGCCGCAGTGCGTGCGTATTCTTTTCTATGGCTTCAGTAGGATAGCTAGAGTAGTCGACAACAATATCTTGGGCGAGAATCATAATATCAACAGTGTGGACAAAGTCGCGTACGTCAAAACTATTATCATCGTTTAGATAAGAAAGAAGATTAATCGAGGCCAGATTACAAGAAGAGTTGTCGACATGCATATACTCAGAGCAAGGATTTGATGCATTAATACGCCCAAAGTTTGGGCAAGTATGCCACTTATTGATGGTGGTGTCGTACTGCATGCCTGGGTCACCACACTCCCACGCGGCCTTAGCAATGTCCTCCATCAGTTGGCGCGCGCTGTAGGTTTCGGCCACCTTGCCGGACTGGATAAATCTAGTAGAAAAAGATTCGTCGGCCTCGACCGCATGCATGAACTCATCGGTGACCCGCACCGAGTTATTGGCATTTTGATACTGAATTGAGTTCCAAGCTTCATTGTTTAGGTCGTACATGTTATAGCCCTGCTCGATCAAAGCTCGTACCTTTTTTTCCTCGTCTGCCTTGGCGCGAATAAACTTTGGGGAATCGGGATGATCAATGTTTAAGACCACCATCTTGGCCGCTCGCCTGGTAGCGCCTCCGGAAGCTATCATGCCGGCTACCGAGTCTGCACCCCGCATAAAAGATACCGGCCCAGAGGAGAAGCCACCCGTAGAAAGAGTTTCGTGCGAAGAACGAATAGTGGAAAGGTTAATACCCGCCCCGGAGCCGCGCTTAAAAATATTGCCCTCGGTGGTAATCCAGTCCAGGATAGAGCCCATGTCGTCTTCAACATTTAAAATAAAGCATGCTGAGCATTGAGGTTTTGGATGAATGCCCACATTAAACCAGACCGGAGAGTTAAAAGCGGCACGCTGATGGAGAAGGATGTAGACAAGCTCCTCTTCAAATATCTGCGCCTCATCCTTGCCGGCAAAATAGTTACCTTGCTCTCCCCACTCTCGCATTGTCCTGGCCACCCTCGTTATCATCTGCTTTGCGGAAGTTTCCCGCTCGTCGGAGCCTATGCGGCCTCGAAAATACTTTGAGCCGGCAATCTGGGCCGCGCTGTCTGACCAAAATTCCGGAAACTCAAGCTCCCGGTCTTCTTTGTGTCCATTTGAATTATAGACAGTGACTTTTACATGTTTCCACGCCACTTCGTCGAATGGATGCACTCCCGCGGTCGTAAACTGTCTCTTTATATTCAGGATGTGACCGGCATTAAAACTACTTGCGGAGGCGTTTAGCCCAAAAAGTGTCTTGTTTGAAGATCTCTTGGTGTTGGTAGTGTTGGTTTTAGGCATATTTAACAACTCTATTGAAAACAATAAACCAAGCACATGCATGCTTGGTTCTATTATATTTTGTTCTGCCGGAATGACGAAGGAAAAACGGTGGAAAAAGTCAACCCGAAAACAGGAGTCTCTACCTGTGAAGTAGTATGTAAAAAAGGAGACTAATTAGAGCCAAAAAAATAGCGTCGGTCTTGAAATTTATTTTGCAAGGGACAAACTCTTCTTGGCACAGGATCGAACGACAACCAAAATCCAAATAAACCCAAGAAGCCAACCAGCCATAACGTCTGAAGCATGGTGGACCCCAAGATATACTCTACTTAAGCCGACAAGAAGTATCCAAACTGCGAGTATAAGTATCATTATTCCTCGTTGCCAATTCTGAATAGAACGCACTCGCATCAGCGTAAAAATTATAAAACCAAAAAAGGCGGCGGCCATGGTGGCGTGACCACTGGGGAAGGCAAAGCCGGTTTCCATGATTAGCGCACCAATAGGCCGGGGGCGAGCAAAAAGTTCTTTAAGCACCCACATACTGGCGGCACTACCGCCCACGATAGTAATAAAACTAAGTAAATAAGCACGATGTTTTCGCCATAAATAAAAGGCAAACATTAGCGCAAAAACCGCTACCGTCTCCACGTCACCCAAGTGCGTCACAGTCGTGAAAAATCTGGTCATCAATGGCGTGACAAACTCCGAAAAACCGCCCGCAACAATAGCATCAACCTCCGATAATATCCTCAAAATATAATCCATAATTCGCAAAAAAGTGTTCGCAAAAAGGTGTCAGGAACCTTTGTTTTTTATCTTATGTGTTATAATATTAACCCTCGCCTCCCTTTCTTGGTCTACCTCGCGACCTTGTGGTGGTATCGAGATGAAATCGTGCAGTCATCTTCTCTGACCAGGTTGAACTACCAAAAGGATTGCCACGGTTTACCGAGCGTCGCATCTCTTCAATCTTTTCTTGCGCTTCATCACTGTCATCATCCTCATTTAAACTCTCTCGATAGTCATCCGGCTGTCCGCCTGGCCAGTCTGTAAGCATTGCTTTTTGCTCGGCGCTTCCGTAAATCCTAGCCCACGCACTCCCCCACCGCCACTCCTCTGCTTTCTTCACCAATTTAGCCCGCAAAGCATTTCTCTCTACATATCTGCAGACACGATAAAAGTAGGCATCTCCCTCAACAACAAAAGATTTGTATCTGCCTTGATACAGGTGGCCATAACCAGTAGTGCCTTTATGTACGTGGTATCTTTGGGTGTGAGTAAGAGTAAGCCAACCAACAAATCTAGCCAAATCTCCATCTCGACGCGGAGAAACCACCAGATGCCAGTGATTCGGCATTATCTCATACACATAGAGG
>PCYI01000013.1:4371-11298 GCA_002774795.1 Candidatus Vogelbacteria bacterium CG10_big_fil_rev_8_21_14_0_10_51_16
TTCATCAGCGACATCGACACGTAGAGCTCGTCCCATATCGTAAGTAATTATAACACATAAAACCTAAATAAAAGGTTCCTGACACCTTTTATTCATTCTGCTAGCTCTGCGTAGAGCTCTATCATGGAGGAGACTCCCTTTTCCCAGTCAGCTAGGTGAAGGGACTCGTTCCAAGAGTGCGCGGCCGTTTCCGGGTCTTCGACCCCGATGAGCAGGGCAGGGGCCTTGAGTACCTTCTCGAAAGGCTCGACAAAGCCAATGGAGCCACCACAGCCCATGTAGACAGGCTTTACTCCATACCCACGCTCGAGCGCTCGCTCTGCCGCTCGAAAGGCTCTGTGAGTGGTGTCTGTCCGCCACCAGGGCACAGAACCGTGGGGGGTTATGGTCACTCTAAATCCCTTAGGAGCTTCCTCTCTCAAAAAGTCCACAAGAAGTTTCAGGCTACGCTCGGGGCTCATGTCCGGCACAATGCGAACTCCTACTTGCGCCCACGCTTCATCGACGATGATGTTTGAGACCTGCTTACGAGACGAAGCCTGAATGGCGTTCACGGAAAGGTGGGGCTGGTGCCAGATAAGCTCTCCAGGAGCGCACCCATCGCGCCCACAAAACTCCACATCGGCAAGCAAGCCCGCGTGACGCTTCATGGCTTCAACATCGTGGGGGAGTTCTCGGATTGCCTGCTTTTCTTCCTCTGGCAATAGGCGCACCTCGTCATAAATGCCCGGGATTGCAATAAGGCCATCGTCCGTGGTGAGCTTCGCAAGCAACTTCGACAGACCCAAAGCGGCGTCCGGCAAAATCCCTCCCCAGCCACCAGAGTGCACCGGTTTTTCAAGAGCGGCAACCAAGACACTGCAGTACACAAGACCACGGAGCTGGGTCGTAATCCCCGGGATGCCCACCGCGAAGTTTTCGGTATCCGAAAGAATCATTACGTCCGCCTGCAAAAGCTCGCGATTGCCTTCGAGGATGGCGCCCAGCGTGGGCGAGCCGATCTCCTCCTCGCCCTCGAAAAGACACTTCACGTTTACGGGGAGCTGTTCTCCGCTCTCTAGATAAGAGGCGAGCGCGGCTAAGTGCATCATGAGACCCCCTTTGTCGTCGGCAGCTCCTCTCCCATACAAGCGTCCGTCGCGCTCCGTGGCCTCAAAAGGCTCCGAGTGCCACTTTTCACGCTCCCCCGTAGGTTGTACGTCGTGGTGGGCGTAAAGCAGGACCGTGGGCCTGTCCGAGCCCGCCTTTAGCCACTCTCCATAAACAGCAGGTTTGCCACCATCGGCGCTGAGGAGCTTGACGTTATCCAAACCAATGCTTCGCAGAGATGTTGCCACCGCTTCGGCCGAGCTTAGCACATCGTCCGCGTGTTCAACATCTGCTGAAATACTGGGAATGGCAACCAGCTCTTTTAACTTACTTAAAAAATCGTTTTTATGCTCGCGAAAATACTGTTGTGGTTTTTTAGTATCCATATGTTTAAAATAACCCATTCTTGCCTTGATTGCAAAGCGTGCATAAAATGTACCAGGTACATTTAGTCTGCCTATTCGTGCAGGCCGATATGCAACTCGTAAAGGTGCCGATAGTGACCATGCGCCTTTGCCGTAAGCTCGGCGTGATTTCCCTCTTCGACAATTTTCCCCTTCTCGATAACGAGGATGCGGTCCGCCTTCCGGACAGTCGAGAGGCGATGGGCGATAATGAAGGTGGTCCGTCCCTCCATTAATCGCTCAAGTGACTCACTAATCTCCTGCTCCGTCTGAGGGTCAAGGGCGCTTGTGGGTTCATCTAGAATAAGTATCTTCGGGTCTCGGAGCATTGCTCGAGCAATGGCGATGCGTTGCTTCTGCCCTACTGATAGCTTCACTCCGCGGTTGCCGACCATCTGCTCATATTTGCGCGGAAATTTCTCTATAAAACGGTCGGCTTTTGCCTCACGAGCGGCCTTCTTAATCTTTGCGGGAGTTGCGCCAAAAGAACCGTAGGCGATATTTTTTTGGATTGAGGTGTTAAAAAGCGCAATCTCTTGAGGAACCACGGCAATAGCACCGCGAATCTCTTTCAGTGGGATGTTAGCGTTATCAATTCCATAAAGTTCAATCGTTCCGCTTGTTTGAATGTAGTATCGCGAGAGTAAATCAATAAGAGTGCTCTTCCCCACTCCGGACTCCCCGACCAGCGCCACCTTCTCACCCTCCGCTACCGAGAAACTTATATTCTCAAGCACTTGTTGGTCTTGCGGTTTATAGCGAAACCCAACTCGCTCGAAACGTACCGCGGGAGCGCCCGGCACGGCCTCTTTTATGTGGCGCGGCTTCTTTGGAGTGTACACCTCCTCCGGGGTTTCCATAACTTGCCCTGCATTGGCCGCCGAGACAAAAGCGTCCTGGATGTCTCCCCAGTTGTTTGCCAGCCGGGAAAATGGATGAAACACCATAGCGGCATAGCTATTAAACATTACCAACTCGCCAATGGTTATAACCCCATCGCGCAGGAGTGTAAATGAAGCCAAAAAGATAAGCGCCTGCGTGGCGACGGTAACTAAATTGCGAGTAAATATGCGGTTAGCAAATACCTTGAGCAGGGCGTACCACGGCTCTACCGACTGCCGCACGACAACAGCGTCGAGTCGCCTTCTTTCATACTCCTCCGCGGCGGCATGTTTAACCGCATAAATATTTCCCACCACGTCGTGCCCATAACCAAGCGCCTCATTCCGTACACGCTGAAGGGCCGTGTTCATGGCAATAGTCTTCGGCACCACCAGCCAAACCGATATCGTAAACAAAAAAATCCCCACTGATAAAATTAGAGCAAGCTCGACGTTCACGTAAAAACATAGGGCGAGGCCAACAAAAGTCGACAGGAAGGCGGGAATGTAGTCAACGAGGTAGTTGGCCACCATGCCGGAGATAGACACCGCCCCTTGGTTGAGAATCTCCGCCACCGCACCCGTCTTGTGCTCCTTGTGGAAGCTGACGGGAAGCCGCAGGATATGGGCCATGCCGTCGGCGATGTAGCGCAGACGGGCGGTAATGCGCAGGTGGTCGTTCTTTCGTCTAACAAACCATCGAATGATGTTTGAGAGAACCTGTACACCCACCCAAAGAGCGAGAATAGCCAGTGGAACAGCAAAAGAGGGGGTGGTACCTTGAGCGACATTGTTTAGAGCGTCTATAAGCCGCCCGACCACAAACGGCAAAGAGGCATCCATAACAGAGTCTACTACAGTCAAGGATATAAGCGTGGCAATAGCGCCCCTGTATTTTTTTACGTACTCAAAAACAACGCGCCAGCCGGCTCGCATGGCTTCTTTTTTATCATGATAAATAGAATCTGAAGACTCTTTCATGTTTAAAGTCTACCACCCGTAACAGTTTTAACCCTGTGGAGTACGCACAAAAGAACAACCGACGGCCTAGGCCGTCGGTTGTAAAGCACACAGTTTTACATTATCACTAAATGAGCACCTCCACTTCTCCTGCCGCACGGAGCTCGGCCACATGAGCCGTTACCGCCTGCTGTTGCTTCTGCTGACGAACAAACGACTCAATTTCTCCTCTCACCTCATCGAGAGCAGGAGCATCCTCTGTCCCCACAGCAAACTGCGCGTATACCTCTGCAACCTCTTCTTCGGAGATGACAAAACTCTCTAGCGGGAATTGTAGTTGCAAGTAGGCCTGAATGGTGAGGTCACTTTTTACTTGAGCGCGGAGCGCCTCATCCGTGAATCCCTGCTCGGCAAGTGCCGTCTGCATGGCCTCGGCTCCCCCAAACTGTTCCGCGAGAGTGGCAAGCTGGGTATCAACCTGCTCGTTTGTGGTGGCGATGCCCTTCTTAGCCGCCACTTGAAGAAGCAGGCGCTGGGAAATCATATTCTCAAGTACACCATTCTCAAATTGACTCTTCTCCTCCTCGCCAAGAGCCGTGATATCAACTCCCTGTCCAGCCGCCACCTGCGCGCGCGTAGCCTCAAAATCAGCTTTGCTAATCTTTTCGCCATTAACCATGGCAACAGAAGGGCCTCCACCGAACGCTATCCCCGCCCCCCAATTGGTGGCGACATACCAGCCACCCGCAATAATCACCAACAGAACAACCACCCAAATAATCATCTTTTGCATGAGATTTTTTTAAAAACAAATAGTGTGTCTAGTGTAGCATACTGAAACAAGCCTGCCAAAACCATCAAAAAAAGACCACCTTGATCAATCTACATTAACTTTAAATAACAAAATTCACCATATTATCGTCTTTGCGAGGCTTTAGTCCGAAGCAATCCAGAAACTACGGCTGTGATTCCTGGATTGCCTGGCGCGGAGCGCTCGCAATGACGTTAATTTTAAGAGTTTCGTAACTCAAAGTATAGTGAATTGATAAAGACGTCATCAGAAGGAAACGCATATGCTTTACAAAAGTGGATAAGCCCGCTTGGTCGCTTTTGCGTTAAAAGGTATGATAAGAGGCAATCAGCTTTAACTTTTTTCTATGGAAGAACCAAAAATGCATCCTCACTTTTCTTCATGGCCGGTGACGGTCGTTGTGCTCGTACTCGTTTTCTTTTTAGGCTACATCTTTGGGGTGTATCGCACCAAGGCCGTTACGCCTTCATCTGAAGGTACTCCAACCGTCACCGCGACATCCGAAGAAACAGAAGTTCTCGAGGTGGAGGTGTATCGCAACCCCTTTGACGACGCGAGCAGTAATCCCTTTCAATAAACTGCCATGATAAAAACTCTCTCTTCTGTGCTTCGATTTTCGTTAGTGGCCACACTCCTTGTCTTCGGCGCCTCGGTGGCGCTCGCCCAAACTGCCATCACCTACCCAATTGCCGAGCTGGGTGCTTGCGCCGATCGGGCGGCATGCAAGGCATACTGCGCCTCGCCTAAGCTCGCCTGTGTAGATTTCGCGGAAAAGCAGGGAATGATCGGGGTCGAGGAGGCGATGGCTATGCGGCAAGCTATCGAACGGGCTCAGGCAGAAGCATCTGCCCGCCCGGCTGCGCTCAGTCGCGATGACCTCGTCGGCTCGGTGCGCGATCGATCGTCGACCGGCAACGCTCCCGGGCCGCAAATACGCCAGCGAACACCTACGCCTCCCAAAACCGTCCAGAACCGCTCCGATGACAACGAACCAAACATCAATAAGGAAAAGGCTCAAGCGGCTATCGAAAAATTCGGAGGCCCAGGAGGGTGCACGGACATGGTGTCATGCGGTCAGTTTTGTGACTCCCCCGAGAACACCAAGGCTTGCGTGGCCTACGCGAGAGAGCATGATCTGATGGGAAATGGTGATCTTGAAAGATTTGAAAGAATGGCGGACATCGTCGGCCCCGGCGGGTGCAGGGGTAGGCAGTGTCAGCAGTACTGCGATGCCCCCGGCCACGAAGACGAATGTCTCGCTTTTGCCAAGGAAAACAACTTGATTCCTGAAGAGGAGGTGCGCGAGATCGAGAGAATGATGAACTTGGTCGGTCCCGGCGGGTGCCGAGGCCGCGCTTGTGAGACTTACTGCGAGGACCCGGCTCACACGGAAGCGTGTATGCAATTTGCGGTGGAGCAGGGAATGATGTCCAAGGAAGAGTTTAATCGCGCCATGACTCCCGGCCCCGGCGGATGTAAGGGGCCGGCATGCGAACAGTTTTGTCGAAAACCCGAGAACCAAGAAGCGTGCGCCACATTTTACGGATTTGAGCGCGGTGGCGAGAGTGAAGGTAGGCTACCGATGGACCGCTTCGATGACGCTCGCTTTGGCTCCGAAGCCATGAAGAGCTTGCGCACCGGTAGCAGTGAGCCACCCGGGCCAATGGAAGAGTTTGTCGGTCCCGGCGACTGCCGCGGTCGCGCCTGCGAAACTTACTGTCGCGATAATGAGGAGGCGTGCCGATCCTTCTCTGAAGAGCAACATCGGAGAGATGACGGCATGTCGCCCCAGATGGAAGACGGACCAATAATGATGAAAGAGAGGCAGACGCTTGAATCGCAGGCGCGAGAGATGATGGAAGGCATGCGCCCACCGCATCCCGATGAGAGGAAGGAGATAAAGCTCGATGACCTCGGCCGTCGCTACGCGCCGGGATCAAACAAAATGCCCCCCGGCAATCCGGAGGGAAGACCATTTATGGGTGAAGGCTTCTCCCCGCCGCCTTTTGAGGGAGGGCAGTTTCCCGGCCAGCCACCTTTCCGCAATGATGAGATGCCGTATCAAAATGCACCGCCATTTTCTGGAAGAGATGGTATGCCACATCAGGGTGATAATGGGCCACGTATGGAGCCGGGACCACACATGGGCCAACCGCCATTTGAAGAACACAGGATGCCTTCGCCAGAGATGAAGGGCGAGGTCGACTTTAGACTCATGCCCCTACCGGCAGGAGAAACACCGAACGACCTGCCGCCGCAACATCCCGCGCCGACAGAAGCACCCGATGAGCCAAAGCCCGAAGCTTCACTCCGTGACTTCCTTGGAAATGTCGTGTCAGCATTTATGCGGGTGCTACCCCGCTAATTCTGTGCTTTCTCCCCCACCATCAGCGCGCAGTGTGGTCCGCCCGTCTGATGCCGGATTGGATGACTCATCCGAGAAATTTATAAAAAAGATGAGCAAATGCGGCTCTCAATTCCAAAAATTTGAGCCGACATAAAACACGGAGCCCCACGATGAGCGTGGAGCTCCGTGGGGCAAATAGACCCTATTTCTTCAGCAATTACTTGGCCGCCTGCTTTGGCACGTTCGGCCGCGGCATGTACCTCTCAAGCTTCTCCTGTTGTTCAGTAGACTTGTACCTACCCTGATAAAGAGGCCGTAGCCGGCTGTACCTTTGTGGGCATGATATCTTTGTGTGTGTGTTAACGTAAGCCAACCAACAAATCTAGCCAAATCTCCATCTCGACGCGGAGAAACCACCAGATGCCAGTGATTCGG
>PCYI01000008.1:0-3425 GCA_002774795.1 Candidatus Vogelbacteria bacterium CG10_big_fil_rev_8_21_14_0_10_51_16
CGTAGCGTCGGGGCTCAAAAACAGCTCAAAAGGTCTTGCGACTTGGGTCCCTTGCCCAAGTCTCACCCTGGCCAGGGGGAGGGAATAAATGCGAGTTTCGTAATTCAAAGTCTAATAATATACTTCTTCAATACTATACCATTATGAATATTTTAAAAACAAGACGCGGGTTCGCCGCTCTGCCAGCGTGGAAACAGCGTGAAATCGCCCAAGCTGGCGGCCGAGCGGCCCATGCGTCAGGGCGCGCCCATCAGTTCACATCCGAAGAGGCTAAGAGGGCCGGACGCAAGGGTGGGAAACGAAGCGGGGAGGTCCGTCTTCAACTACGCAAAGCCACGGCCATACTTTCGGCTAAATATTAGCAACCCGCCACCTTAAATCTCACGCCTTTTGTTGTTTAGTAGGACCTGCGCAAAACCCTCTTTTCGTCTTTGCGAGCGCTCTGCGCGAAGCAATCCAGGCTTATTTGTCGGCATCAAGAATTCTGGATTGCCTGCCTGTGGTAGTCAGGCTTCGGTTTACCTCGCCAAGACAGCAATTTGCGTATGTCCTATTTAGTTTATTCCACACCTAAAAACTCGCTTTTGTATGGTGTTTCGGTATGATAGGGGATATGACTCTATCGACAATATACATAACCAAGCAAAATGGGGAGCGACAGCTTTTTGATGTGACCAAGCTCGACGCGTCCCTTGAGCGTGCGGGAGTAGCTTCAGATGAGCGGACGACAATCATTGAGACTGTGACTCCACAGATGCATGATGGGATGTCTACCGCAGAGATTTATCGGCTTGCTTTCAAGGAGCTTCATGGCCGGGCTCGGCCCGCCGCTCTTGGGCGTTACTCGCTCCGACGAGCTGTTGCCGAGCTGGGACCGAGCGGGTTTGCATTTGAGAAGTTTGTGGCGGCAATCTTCATAGAGCGCGGCTACTCCACTTGTACCGACCAGCACCTACAAGGACATTGTGTCATGCACGAACTTGATGTAGTGGCGTGGAAAGATAAAGAGCTCATTCTGGTGGAGGCCAAATTTCATAATGAGTATGTCGTCAAATCAGACCTCAAGGTGGCGCTTTATGTGAAAGCTCGTTTCGAAGACCTACAAAATCAAACCTTTTCCTATGGAGGAGAGAGGAAAATGACAGATGGTCTTTTAATCACAAATACAAAGTTTACAACGGAGGCGGTAAAGTACGCCGCTTGCGCCGGAGTGCGCTTGATTGGGTGGAACTATCCGCATCGAGATAATCTTCATGATATGATTATTGAGACTAATTTACACCCCATTACATCTCTTACAACCTTAACTCACGAAGAAAAGCAGGCTTGCTTGCGAGCGGGGGTCGTGCTCTGTCGTGAGATCGCGGCAATAAGCGATCTTTTTCGCGCCAATGGGTCAAGCCCTGAACATGTTGAGGAAGTAATGACAGAAATAGATCGTCTTTGCGGTCGTTCCGTAAATAGTCATGTCTGATATACCAAAAAATTTTGATACGAGCAAACTTTCATCCGCACACACTGACTCTGTCGACATCGACGAACGTTCGACTTGGTGGCGAGAGCATATTTTAAGATTGCTCGAGGCAGACCTTGGCGCTAAGCGTGAGTTCGTCATACCGCACGACGACCCTAGAATACTCGCTAGCATTTTGCTTAATCTGTGAAGAGAACTTGCAGATATAGGCACCGGTTTTCATGTCCGCCTTGTAGAGCGCACGCCCCATCCGGACGAGAAAGAGCAGAAGGAGTATTCGGTGCGACCCACCGCCTACGTTATGCGTATATTGGTAGAGCCCAAATAAAAATGGCATTTGTATAGTTGCCAGATTCCGCGAAGGGTATATACTCTACATCCATGCGGGACCCTACCCGCTCGGTCGTAATCATTAGCCATAGAAACATATATATACATGGACGAAGAAAAAAAGTGCGAGAAATGCGGAAACGAGCCATGCTCCTGTAAGGCGACTCCCGCAGACGATGAAGAGACCGGTGCGTAGAACAAAGTATGGTTTTGAAGTAAAAACAGTCGGCTTGTGCCGGCTGTTTTTCTTTCAGCTTTCTTTTCATAGTGTTTATTGGCCAGTGTTACTTTGCAAAGATTTTCCACACATCTTTACCTTTGGCGGTTGATTGTCTAGGGAGTGCGTGTTACCTTAAATAAATGATAGGTTCATCTTCGCACTTTACTCATCATACTCAGCTCTCTTTTTTCTACGCTTTTGTAGTGGCCGCTTCAGTGTTGACCTTCTTCATTTTTCAGCCATATATAAGCACCCTCATTGTGGCCGCTTCTATTGCTGTCGCCGCTATGCCTCTCTACTCTTGGCTTCATTTTCGCCTGCGAACGACCTCTAACTGGCCGGCGGCTTTTCTTGCCACTCTTATTCTGCTTTTACTCATTGCGGGCCCAGTTTCGTTCTTTGCGGTCACGGCCGTAGAGGAAGCGCGGGTGGTATATGTGGACGTGCGAGCGGGGGAAGATACTATTCTGGGGCCACTCGCGGGTGGAGTTGAAGAGCTTTTCAAGAAGTTAAACCCGCGGGCCGACTTCGACCTTGAAGCGCTTGTGAGTTCGGGGGCCTCTTGGCTTTTTGAGCATTCAGCTACCATATTTTCCGGAGCCGCCACTATCAGCTTCCACATACTCTTGGCGTTGGTTGCGATATTCTTTGTTTTCCTGCGAGGAACAGCCATGGAAAAAAGCATCCTCGCCCTAAGTCCACTAGATGACTCTTATGACCTTGAAGTGCTCGACAAGCTTCGCCGAGCGGTTATTTCGATAGTGCGCGGAGCCCTCTTAATCGCCTTGATTCAGGGAGTTTTGGCGGGCCTAGGCTTTTTGATTTTTGGTGTGCCTAACCCGGCTTTTTGGGGTAGTATTGCGGTGGTCTCGGCCCTGCTTCCCGGTATTGGCACCGCCCTTGTTCTTGCTCCGGCCATCCTTTACCTGTTCCTTACCGGCTCGGTCGGGGCGGCCGTTGGTCTCCTTGTGTGGGGCGTAATTGTGGTAGGCCTCGTAGACAATATTTTTCTCCCAAGATTATTGAGCCACGGTATCCGCTTACACCCCATGATTCTTCTTTTGGCTGTAATTGGGGGCATAAACTTCTTTGGTCTAAGCGGATTCATTCTCGGGCCGCTCACCGTAAGCCTCCTTGTCGCCCTCTTGGACCTTTACCCCCTCATCACTCGAGGCAAAATGCCGACGCATGCGGCGCATACATAGGCAGACTTCGGTGTCGTTTCAAAAAACAACCCCCCCACCCTTGTAAGAGAGTGGGGGGTGTTCCGTCTCTATTTGTGAAGCCGGTTGTTGGGGCCTGTCGCCAAATATCCATTTCGGCTACTTTTCCCAAAGTGCTACTGCGACTCGGTGAAAAATACTCATGGTAGCCCTGCTACTACTCCGTTTTTTCACCTTC
>PCYI01000008.1:3447-9779 GCA_002774795.1 Candidatus Vogelbacteria bacterium CG10_big_fil_rev_8_21_14_0_10_51_16
CTCCTGGGCGATCGTGCACACTATGCCAGCCGGCTATTAATAGTTTTAGTCAATAAAAATTATGCCTATAGCAATCTTGATAGTGGCTCTCCTTGGTGGTGGCGGTATGCTTGCCGCTCGCTCTAGTGTACCGGGAGACGTTCTGTATCCCGTGAAAGTTTCAGTAAATGAAAACCTACAAAATGCGGTTGCGGTTTCAGGAGAGTCGCAGGCGCGCGTGGACGCGACTCTTGCGTTACGTCGTCTGGAAGAGGCGGCTACACTGTCTGCGGATGGAAGACTAAGCTCTGAGACCGTGGTCCGACTTGAAGAGAACTTTGAATTACAAGCAAAGCGCGCGGAGGCCCGCATTGAAAAGCTTGCGGAGACTGATGCGCGGGCGGCGGCAGATATCGCCGCAAACTTTGAAGTGGCTTTAGGGGCGCACGAAGCGATACTTGCTAGAGTCATGGCGGATGCTGACATAGAAACAAGTTCAGAAACAAGTACCACTCTGGTCCCCATCTTACTCAAGCTCCGTGAGACACAGGGTCGGGTTGCTGGTTTACGAGCCGCCGCTGACGCTGGGGTTGAGGCACAAGGCGATGCGGATCTTGGGGCTTCTGCCGAAGCGCGCCTAAATGAAGCCAGACTCTCCTTAGAAGCGGCCAAGCGTGCCTCCGCGAGGGCCGGCAGTAGCCTGAAGGCGGGGGCCGAGACACAACTTCAGGCGGCCGCAATCATGCTTGAGCGGGCCGAGGCCGAACTTGAAGCCAAAGCGCATGCCGCCTCTCTTGTCGCCTCGCGCGCGTCCGCGCGTATCTCAGAAAGCGTGGCCACTACCGTCCGGGGGGCAACAAGACTAGACCTTGACCTCTTGTTGCCAGTTTTTGATTTAAGTCTAGGCTCAGAAGTGAATCAAGAAAGCGGAGCGGACACTGAAGGCACTTCTGGTAATGCGGACGAAGCCAACGATGGCCTTAATCTCGAAGTTGGCGGGGGAGTGAATGGCAACGCCGGAGATAGTGGAACGTCGGGAGTGATAGAGGGTTCTGTTAATGCAAATGTGGGAAACGGCCTCCAGCTTGGTCTGTAGAATAAGTATAAAGATAGACCCAACAACCGACCCCAACCGGGTCGGTTGTTGCATTTTGCCAAACTGTGCTACACTGTGATGATTAGTCAATAATTAGTAACCTCTTAGATACTATTATGGTACGAACAGCAAACCCGGCATTGATGAAGCCACTCGAGCTTTCCGCGGAACTGGAAGCGGTGGTGGGTAAGGGTCCGATGGCCCGTGGGGCGGTGGTAAAAGGATTGTGGGCCTATATCAAGAAGCACGACCTGCAGAACCCTCAGAACAAGCGTAATATATTAGCCGACGACCTCTTGCGCCCTATTTTTGGCGGTAAAGACGAGGTGACCATGTTTGAGATGACGAAGCTCGCCTCCGGGCACATGAAGTAGCCCTCACCACTGATGCGGATTCACGCGGATGGTAGGCGGACAGACGAGGATAGGCAAAAAAACGGCGCGAGCCGCTTTTTTGTTTTGCGACTGTAGTCGCAACTACTCACAAAAACGAGTGGTGGCTAACTAGCCTAAAATATCTCGCTCCGTCTTTGCCTGCCTGCGGTAGGTAGGCGAGGTACTCCGAAGCAATCCAGTGCATTACGTGAAGAAACCTAGATTGTTTCGGAGTACCTCGCCACCGCTTATAGCGGGGCCCCTCCAAAGGCGGTGACAAAGACACTTCTCAGTCTTGTGAGGTGTTACCGGCAGTCTTCTTTACTTTTCGCTCGCTTACTGATTGAATCACCGAGGAGGAGTTCCCGAGTGCCCATGGTGGGTGCTCGACGTGCCTTGATGATGGTGGCCAAAGGAGGCCTGGATAATGAACGAGAAAGCGGAGGGGGCGAAGACGGCGAACTGGAGCTGGAAAGACGGCCAGGCCCCTGTGGTGAGGCGGATGCTTGACCTTCCCCATGAGTTTGTGGATTGGCTGGCAACCGATGTGGAGGAGGAGGAGTATATCCGGCGCTACCATCTGCTCTTGCGCGTGGCGCATGGCGAGGTGGTCTCCGAGGGCGAGGCTCTCACCGTACCGGAAATCGGCCAAGGGCTCGAGGCCCTCGCGCGAGCCCTGCCCGTCCCCAATACCGAAAGGGAAACGCGAGACTGGGTGCACAGACTGCATGCCATGACGGAGGAGGTCCGCCGACAGCGGGTGGCAGACGCGAGCCCCGTGGGCTGTCAGATAGCTCGGTACACCAAGCTTTTCGGGGATTTCTGGCGGGCGTTCGCCGGAGAGGACATCAACTTCGTCTCCGAGCTTCCGATTTCGAGCGAAGCCCCACCCGACGGTTTCAACTTGCCCCTCTTCCGCCCACCAGTGGCGGTGAAGCCGGAGACTCTCTGGGAGCGCACCATGCGCATGTGTTTCCCGGCGACGCACTCTTTGGTGGTCCCGCCGGATTTTTCGAAGATTGCCACTGCATATCCCGCTTAGGATCCTCTAGGTGACTGGAGGGCGGTCTGGGTGCGCGATACTCAAGGGGCCGACCCTGTGTGGATGGGCAAGGAGATGACTCGCGAGGTGAACAGCATGAGGAATGGTTTCAGGCGGTTTGAGGATGTCTCGCTCTACCTCATCCACTACGCCTGGTTCTATTGGAGGCATCGCGAGATTCTCCCGTGCCCCTACCTGGATGCCGGAGAAGGAGAGAGAACCTTTACCACCTGTCCGACCCAGACGTTTGCCAGCCGGGGTCGCAGAAACCGCACTACTCTGATTCCTGTGCTTTACACCCAGATGCGCGGTAGGGACGATGAAGCATTTTGGCAGTTTAATCTACCAGAAAGCAATTTCTGCCAGCCCGGTCGGCAGTCCGGGCCCCGCGAGTACGTCTACGCGTAGGCATTGGGTCCCAGTGCCCGGCCCGCTTCCTAAATTGCTAGGCAGGACTGCTCACTTTCTCGCCGCGAGCAGTCCTGCCGGCCGAGGTCGGTTGGGTCGGTCGACGCTGTCGCCGACCATTGCAGGTGGTCAAAATCCCCTGTGTCGAGCACGCTTCACCGCGTGCTTTTCTGATTTCCATCATACTCCCGGCGTTTACAATCCCCAGTCACTAAGTGACTGGGGATTGTAAAACATCTTCTCAACAATTAAGACACCAGATGTCTTGCGACTTTTTTCGAACGGCCTGACTGAAGAAAACGTTTTTGTGAAGCATTTAGTAGTTCATGTTCCAAGTATGATATTATGAGGTAATGAAGCTTGCGCGCGTCATTGTTACCTTGCTGGTGGTGTTTATTGTCCTCCTCCTCGCCACATTTAGCAGTCAGTCGGCGACAGTCATACTTCCGCCATCTGATCCTGCCTCTCTGGTCGGAGAGACAGCTACCGCCATGTTCGCGGGCGGGTGCTTCTGGTGCGTAGAGGCAGACCTTGAGAAGGTGCCTGGGGTTGTCTCGGTCGTCTCGGGCTATGCCGGTGGTACATCTGCTAATCCCACCTATGCCGACTACGCCGGTGCCGGCCACCGCGAGGTTGTGCTCGTCACTTACGACCCCGCGGTGGTCTCTTATGCTAACCTGGCCGAGTGGGTCATAAAGCACAGCGACCCCACTGATGCCGAGGGCTCCTTTTATGATAGGGGAGCGGAGTACGCTCCAGCTCTTTACTACAAGAGCGACGATGAGCGCAGAGAAGCGGAGCGTCTAGTAGCCGCGATTGACACTCTCGGGGTTTACGACAAACTCATTGCAATCGCTATATCGCCGCGACCGCAATTTTGGCCGGCGGAGGATTATCACCAAGACTACTACCGCAAAAACTCGATAAAGTACTCCTACTACCGCAATGGGTCGGGTCGAGACGCCTTTATTGAGCGTCACTGGGGCGCGCAAGCGGGGAAGTTTACGGTGAGTGTTGCGCCCGAGGCAACGTCACCATGGGCAAGCTTTGTAAGGCCGAGCGAGACTGAATTGCGCGCACAGCTTACCCCATTACAGTATCGTGTGACGCAAGAATATGATACCGAGCCGCCTTTTGATAATGCCTACGACACCAACAAAGCGGAGGGGATTTATGTTGATGTCGTCTCGGGTGAGCCGCTCTTTTCATCACGCGACAAGTACGACTCTGGAACAGGTTGGCCATCCTTCACGCGCCCGATTACCCCGGAGGCGGTAGTATTAAAGCCAGATCGCTATCTAATCTTTGTCCGCACAGAAGTGCGCTCGCGCTACGCCGATTCGCATCTCGGACACGTTTTTGAGGACGGCCCCACGGACTCAGCTTTAGTCCAATCAGGCTATGCCGCCGGCCTCCGCTACTGCATGAACTCCGCCGCCTTGCAATTTGTGCCACTCGCCGACATGGCCACTGAAGGCTACGCCGACTATATACGTTTCGTTACTACAAACTAAAAACTGTAAACTAAAAACTTAAAACTTAAAACTGAACCATGCATAAACTAAAAGAAGTCCTCTCCTTCTCCTGGGCCCCCGTGGTGCTCGCCTCGCTTTGTTGTCTCTCACCCGTCATTTTCGTTCTGCTCGGCGTTTCCACCATCTCTTTTGCCGGGTCGCTCGCCGATACGCTCTATGGCGATTACAAGTGGCTCTTCCGCACAATCGGCCTCCTCGCTCTCCTTGCCTCGTTTGTTGTTTACCTACGGCGGGCTAAGGGTATTTGCACCATCGATGAGGCGAAAAAGCGCCGTAACGAGATTTTAAACTACCTCCTACTTTCTCTCATTGTCGGCATCGTCGGCTATTTCTTCTTCCTATACGTGGTGGTCGAGTACATCGGTATCGGCCTCGGCATCTGGGGATAGTGAATTAACCACTAGCAACTTAGTTCAATCCCCAGTCACCAAGTGACTGGGGATTGAACGTTGGGCACCAGTGTTTTAGCGGTCGGTGGTATATTGCTAAGTTTGACAAGCAAACAAAAGGAACGCCGACCCTTGTGGGGTCGGCTGGAGGTGAGGCTAATACTGGCGCTGTTGCCGCGCTGGGAAATATCAAACTGGCGTTTCCGTTTGGTCATGCTCCATGGCGGGGAGGAGGTGAAACTTGATGGCTCGCGCGGTGTGGCGACTCATGGTCCCGCCGCTGGGGCCGGAGGCGAAAGTTACTTCGCCCAAGATGAGGCCATCCTTCACTATCGAGACGACCACATCACCAGAGAACCCCCATAGGACACGCAGTGACACGGCTGGGTCGTAGTCGCTCGGTCTCTCGCGGACTACTGTGTCGGGTGTATGCAGTGGAGCGGAACAGATGTTCACTTTCCACCCGCCTTTCGCCACGCCTCGCGGCAGGCCTGCTCGAGCTCGCTCCCCTTGAAGTAGCGGCCGGAGGAGCCGATCTGCCCGACGGGGCGGCCATTGGCGTCGTGGAGGTCGAACCACTCGTGCTCGAAATCGGGCGGGTTGGTGGCCAGCAGAATCTGCACGTACACAGACCTGCCGATTGCCTCGCGCTCCCTTTGCGAGAGCTGGTGAAGCGGGGGAGCAGCCGGGGGCAGGCTCTTCAAACTCATTATTCCTCCTCGAATTCTATACAGTTTAAATGCATATACATTTAAACCGTATGGTTGGTTAGTCGGGTTCTACTCTGCGAAGAGGATAGCGGATGAGATTTGCGCTGTCAATGTGTGGCGGTCCGGCCGAGGCCTTCAAGTACGATAGCGTTTGGGATAGACGCGAGGATGTCGCCGGGGAGTATGAGCTTTGACCTGCGGACGCCACTTCCCACAAGCGCCTACTCGTTTTCTACGAGACTGCCATCTAGAAGAATTGACCAGTCAGTCGGGAGGCCTACGGGTGTGATAGCTCCGTACTCCATGCCGGTCAGTTCCACAGCCGTGGCCATAGGGGCAAAGGAAACCTTGCGAGCCCCGAGAGTGCGGCGGGCGAGACCGTTTACGTCTGCTCGTGTGCTTCCTGGGATGACACAGGCGGCGTACCATGTTCGCTCACCACGGGTGGCTTCAAGGATGACACAGTTACCGCACACCTCCAGCGCTGTCCCATAGTGAGCGCAAAAGGCGGCCGTGTCGGAAAGCTCCGGGTCGATGGTGCATACGCGAACAGATTCCGCGCCTGGCGGGGTTTGCAAAAGCCCGGCCGTTGGGGTCGCTACTAAGTCTAGATGTTCAAGGGCCGGTAAAAGTTGTAGTGCGCCGAGTCGTGGATCCATACATTCATCTTTTTACTATTCTACTATGGTTTACCGAGGTGGAAAAGCACCCCCAGTAGCTCACAAAGAAAATCAGTGTAGCCATCCTGTATAGCTCATAATTCCTGTTAGTGTAGTCGGCATATGACTATGCAAACAAA
>PCYI01000017.1:0-25733 GCA_002774795.1 Candidatus Vogelbacteria bacterium CG10_big_fil_rev_8_21_14_0_10_51_16
TGCGAGTTTCGTAATTCACAATGGTTGAACCTGGATCCCTGCCTGCGGCAGGCAGGCCGTTCTGCAAGGGGATGACACACGAGAGACGCGAGAGGCGTGAGCAGTTACGCACAAAAGCCGCCTTTTGGCGGCTTTTGTGGTGTTGCGCTCTTAACGCCCTAATAACGACTAACTGTGTGCTTGGGTTTTCCCAACTTCCTACTTCCTAGAGCCTACTTGCTAATTCTAGTACATGCCCCCCATATCTCCCATATCCGGCGCGGTAGGTTTCTCCTCCTTCTTTGGCTCTTCGGCAATGGCCACCTCCGTGGTCAGCAAAATAGCGGCGGCCGAGGCGGCGTGCTCAAGAGCGGTACGCGTCACTTTGACAGGGTCGATGATGCCGTCCGCCACCATGTCTGAGGACATTGCGTCCTTGCGGGCATCATAACCTGCGTTCCCCTTTGCCGTCCGCACTCGCTCTACAATCACAGAACCGTCCTCCTTGCCGGCATTCATAGCGATCAGACGCAATGGCGCAGCGAGTGAGGAAAGGAGAATCTGCACTCCTGCCGCAAACTCATCTTTAATGTCAGCCGAGGGTGAGCGCACGCCTTTTTCGAGCACCTTGTTCATGGCTCGCACAAGGGCAACTCCCCCACCCGGCACAATACCCTCCTCGAGAGCGGCTTTGGTGGCCTTCACCGCATCTTCAATCTTTAACTTCTTGTACTTCATGTCGGCCTCCGTGGCGGCGCCTACACGAATGACAGCCACCCCTCCTGAAAGCTTGCCGATGCGCTCTTGGAGCTTCTCTTTATCAAACGATGACTCCGTATTGGCAAACTGCGCTCGCAAAGAGGCCACGCGAGCCTCAATATCGCTCTTTTTTCCTTTTCCGCCAACAATGGTAGTGTCGTCTTTGCTTGCAATCACACGCCTGGCTCGGCCAAGCATGGCCACCTCCGCGTTCTCGAGCTTGTGGCCGGTCTCCTCGCTTATCACCGTACCGCCCGTCATTACGGCAATATCGGCGAGCATCTCTTTTTTGCGGTCACCATAGCCGGGGGCCTTAATGGCGAGAGTGTTAAACGCCCCGCGCAACTTGTTAACAATCAAAGTCGAAAGCGCCTCGCCGTCGACATCGTCAGCAATAATGACCAGGTCTTTCTTCCCTTGTTGGGCCACCTTTTCAAGTAGTGGCAAAATGTCCTTGATGGTGGAAATCTTCTTGTCGGTAATCAAAATAGGAGCATCTTCGTAGACAGCCTCCATTCGCTCTGGCGAGGTGATAAGGTATGGAGAAACATAGCCCTTGTCGAACTGCATACCTTCCACAATCTCCGACTCCACGCCGAAAGTTTGAGACTCTTCGACAGTCACCACACCGTCCTTGCCCACCTTCTCAATGGCGTCGGCTATGATTTTACCAAACTCTTCGGACTCTGCTGAGACGGTGGCCACCTGAGCCACTTCGTGCTTTTCCTTAATGGGCTTTGCAATAGCGCGTAAAGCTTCCACGACATCTCTTGTGGCGTGCTCGATGCCCATGCGCACCCCCATGGGATTCGCGCCGAGGGCCGTTTTTTTTAAGCCCTCCTCAACGATGGCTTGCGTAAGCACAACCGCGGTAGTGGTGCCATCCCCCGCAGACTCATCAGCCTTACTGGCCACATCTTTCACTATTTGCGCCCCCATGTCTTCAATTTTGTTCGCGAGACTAATCTCCTTTGCGATAGTGACACCGTCATTTGTGATGGTGGGCGCCCCATATCCTTTGTCAATAACTGCATTTCGCCCTCTTGGCCCTAATGTAATACGCACAGCATTGGCCGCTTTGTCCACACCACGCTTCAAGCCCTTACGGGCATCCTCTCCATAAATAATTTGTTTACTCATAGTTTTACTAGGCTCATGGCTATAGGATATAGGCCATAGGTAACCAGAATTGGATTTCCTACTGCCTACCCCGACGCTCGCTTCATGCGAGGTCGGGGCCCCGAACAAAGCGTCGGGGCTGCCTACTGCCTACTGCCTCTATTTTATGTAAGCTGGTAAATTTAAAACAGACAACTATTCAAGTACCGCAAGGACATTTGCCTCACTCAGAATGGAGTACTCCTCACCATCTATCTTTACTTCGTCGGGGCCATACTTTGTAAAAAGCACCGTTTGCCCCACCTTTACATGCATCGGCAGAAGCTTGCCTTCATCTGAAAGCTTGCCCGGGCCGACAGCCACCACTTTTCCCTTTTCCGAACGCTCCTTTTCGGCCGTCTCGGGAATGTAGATGCCGGAGGCAGTTTTTGCTCCTCGTTCATGCTCGGACAATGGTTGTACCACAACCC
Source organism: Candidatus Vogelbacteria bacterium CG10_big_fil_rev_8_21_14_0_10_51_16 (assembly GCA_002774795.1). Lineage (GTDB taxonomy): Bacteria > Patescibacteriota > Minisyncoccia > Phycocordibacterales > JACRKE01 > 1-14-0-10-51-16. Next base: position 2,328 of record PCYI01000017.1, read on the forward strand.
TGTCGCCCAAAGGGCGAATACCAATCTTTATACTCATAGCTGTAATGTGTTTAACGCTGATAATAATTCATTCATTAAAAAACGCTCATCAAAACAGTCTGATGAGCGTGGCTATTATAGCGCGCGCAAAACCTGCCGTCAAACTTGCGCTCTTCTCCCCTCTTGTGCTATTGTTTAAGTAACAGTATTTTTTGTGATTGGGCTCGCTGTATGTAGGGCCTGATTATGATTAATGCGTGCCTCTCTTTTTGAGTTTCCTTTAGATTCGGCATAGACCCGTTATCCTTGCATGGACATACTTCGTACGACAGTGCCTTATATTCAGATTGGCCTCGCTGTAATCTTGGTGGTGCTTGTTTTATTACAGCAAAATGAGTCTAGTCTCGGTTCGGCCTTTGGGGGCAGTGGAGAATCAAGTTTTCGCACAAAGCGTGGTGCGGAAAAAACCTTGTTTCTTGCCACCATCGTGGTCAGTATTCTTTTTGTGGCAATAGCTGTTATTTCTCTTGTACTTTAATAGTAACTACGCAAAATGGCGTCTTTGCCACCGCCTTTGGCGGGGCCCCGCTATGGGCGGTGGCGAGGTAAGCCGGAGCAATCCAGAATTTGCGAGACCTAAGAATAAGTCCAGATTGCTTCACGCAGAGCGCTCGCAAAGACGAAAACAGTGTTTTGCGTAAGTCCTATTTAAATAAGGCCGTGGTCAGTCCGAGATACTGCACTTATTACTAAGTTGTCGCGTAAATGATAGAAAGCCGTAATGCCTTTGGCATTACTATCGTGTTAATTATCTGCTACCCGCACTCATTATTTTCTGCTTGTTTTAAATTTTCGCACTTAGACACTCTTTTGACTTTTACTTTTTAGGACGTAGGCCGGGAGTCTCTCTTGCGTCTTACTCAAAACCATCTCTTGTTCTCTTGTTTTTTCTAAACCATTTCTTGAGATTAGGTGCGTAGTTTGGTTATCAACCTTTATGTTCCCGCATTATAATTACGTGAATCCAAATATCGAAGCATCGAAAACCCGCAAGGCTAGAGAGTCTTGGTGGACAATGTTTATCCTCTCTGTTAGTGCGGTGCGTCGCTCTTTTTCGCGCAGGTTGGCGGGACTGTATTTTACTCTTGTCATTGTGGCGGCAGTTAGCCTAATCAGCGCTCTCCATTCTTGGAACCAGGGTCTCATGGTTACTGTTACCGCGGCCGGAGGCGAGCTCACAGAGGGCGTGCTTGGCTCTCCTCGATTTATAAACCCGGTGCTCGCCCTCTCGGACACGGACCGCGACATTACAACTCTCTTATACTCCGGTCTTCTGCGCGTAGATGAAGAGGGGGTTCTTGTGCCCGACCTTGCGGCCACCTCAACCGTAAGCGCTGACGGCCTCACCTACAGTTTTACCATTCGCCCTGAAGCCACCTTTCACGATGGCCGGCCCGTCACAAGCGCGGATATTGTCCACACAATAAGTCGCATTAAAGACCCTGTTGTAAAAAGCCCGAAACGACCAGGATTTGAAGGAGTTTTGGTGTCCGCCCCCGATGCTCAAACTGTAATATTTACTCTCGAGCAACCCTATGCTAGCTTTGAAGAAAATCTCACAGTGGGCATTCTTCCCGCACATCTATGGCAAGGTATTTCTTCAGAACTGTTCGCGTTCAGCACGCTTAATCTTGAGCCTATCGGATCCGGCCCATTTCTTTTAAATAGAGTTAAGCGTGGCTCGGACGGTCAGCCAAACTATTACGAGTTGAACCCTTTTACAAACTTCGCGCTAGGTTCCCCGATGATTGGCAAGATGATAGTCCGCTTCTATGCCAATGAGGAGTCACTGGTTCAGGCATTTTTGAAAGGTGAAATTGAAAGCATGGGCGGTGTCTCCCCTACGCTCGCGCAGGGTTTAAGCGAAGCCGGTCTCGTCTTGCAAAATGCGGATGGTGGCAGTTCCGATAATAATAATATCGCCCGCCTGATGGGTACCCCACTGCCTCGTACTTTTGCAATCTTTTTAAACCAGAATCATCAGAAACTTTTTAGCGAGCAGGCACTACGGCTAGCTCTCGACCTTGCTGTAGACAAAGAAAGCATCATTGAAAAAATCTTTCACGGCCACGCGACAGCACTTTCCGGGCCGGTACCTCCAAAGACAACCTCGCAACAAGACGGTTCAACCATAAGTGCCGCTCAGGATTCAGACACACCTGACGATGGTTCTGCTAGCAAAGAAGAAGACACCTCTCGTCCGACTCAAAACCGCGTACTTCAAGCACAGGCGATTCTTCAGAAGGCCGGCTGGGAGTTAAACGAAGAGACTGGCGTCTTTGAGCGGGAGCGTAATAAGGAAAAAGTGGAGTTGCGTTTTAGCCTCACAACAGTCAACACTCCGGAACTGGTAGCTATCGTGGAAATGGTGGCCGAGGACTGGCGACGAGTGGGCATTGGTGTGAATGTGGTCACTTTTGACCTGGCGGATCTTCAGCAAAACATTCTGCGCAGTCGTAAATACGATGCTCTTTTGTTTGGGGCCATTATTGGCCGTGGCCCGGATCTTTTTTCCTTTTGGCACTCTTCCCAAAGAAACGACCCCGGCCTCAATATCGCACTCTACACAAATGTGCAAAGCGACAAACTTTTAGAGCGTCTTCGCACGGAAAGAGATCCGGAAATCCGCCACAAGGCCTTGAGTGAGTTTTCGACCATCGTGAGTGAAGAACGTCCGGCTATATTTCTGTACTCTCCTGTTTACTTGTATGTTGTTCCTGAAAAACTAAAAGGTGTCTCCCTAATCAACATGTCCACAACGTCAGATCGCTTTCAGCATGTTCACGAATGGTACATCGAGACAGAGGAGGTGTGGCCCTTTTTCGCCAGATAGAGCGAGGTTTGGCTTTTATCATGTATATAAAAATATCAAAAAACTTAAATGACAAACAGTAACATCAAACCACCACGTCCACCGGCCAGTCAAAGAACTTTTAGCGCCGCTCCGAATGATATTGATAAGGGTCGTGGGCTTTTTTCGAGAGGCGAAAGAAGAAGCGGTGGTCGTCCTCAAAGAACTGGCCCGTCTGGTTCTGGTCAGAGACAGTTCGGAAGAGGTGAATCAGGTGGCTCTAGAGATTCCAAAACGGTCAGTCGGGGCCACGGACGCCCACACCAATCCTCTCCCTCGAGGCACTCAATTAGCGCCGGTACAAGCGACAGAGGAAGACACTCCTCCGGCGCTTCGCGTCGTCCTCACAAACACATTGTGGAGCAGATTAAGGATGATGGTGGAAGAGGTTCTAACCTACCCAAAGGCCCCCTCGAGACAGATAATATCCGCATCATCCCCTTGGGTGGCGTGGAAGAGGTAGGCAAGAACATGACTGTCTTTGAGTACAAAAACGACATTATCATAATTGATGCCGGTTTTCAGTTTCCGGGCGAAGAGGTCCCCGGAGTAGACTATATTATTCCAGACATCACCTATCTGGTGGAAAGGAAAGATCGCATTCGTGGTATTTTTGTCACTCACGGACATCTCGACCACATCGGTGGCATCCCTTTTGTTATGGACAGGATTGGAAATCCCCCAATCTATACACGTCTCATGACCTCTGTTTTGATCAAGAAGCGCCAGTCGGAGTTTCCCCATTTGCCACCACTCAATATTAATGTCATCGAAACCGATGCTCACATTAAGGCGGGAGACGTAACGGTGCGCTTCTTTAACGTCACTCACACGGTGCCAGACTCCATGGGTGTTATCATAGAAACTCCTTATGGCAACTGCATCTTTGCGGGAGATTTAAAGGTGGACCACATAGATCAGAAAGTTTTGCCCGACGAACTTGCTGTCTACGAAAAGCTATCCAAAGAAAACAACCTGTTCTTGATGTCCGACTCAACGAACACTTGGCGGGCAGGTTGGTCGCATTCCGAGCACACTATTCAAGAAAATTTACGCAAGATTCTCGCGGAAATGAAAGGTCGGCTCATCATCGGCACCTTCGCCTCTCTTCTTGTCCGCGTCATCTTCATCATTGAAGCGGCTGAGAAACTTGGCAAAAAGGTTATCATTGACGGTCGGAGCATGATTACGTCTGTGGATATTGCAAAGGGGCTCAATCTTCTCAAGATTCAGCCTGGCACTCTCATCACGGCCGAGGAGATGGCAAATCATCCGCCCGAAAAGATTATTATCATTGCCACCGGTGCTCAAGGAGACGAGTTTTCGGCTCTGATGCGCATGGCCATGAAAACACACCGCAAGATTAAACTCCAAGAAGGCGACACGGTTCTTCTTTCCTCTTCGATTATCCCTGGAAATGAGCGTCGCATTCAGACCCTCAAAGACAACATCTCCCGCCAGGGGGCGCGCATTATGGACTACCGCTTGGCCGAGATTCACTCCTCCGGTCACGCGAACGCCGACGAAGCGGCTTGGATTTACAAAATGGTGCATCCCACTTTCTTTATGCCCTGCCATGCCGGCCACTTCATGTTGCGCATGAATGTCGAGCTGGCCCAGTCTGTCGGCATCCCAAAAGAAAACACGCTAATTCCGGACAACGGCACCATTTTGGAACTCCAAGACAAGGGAACAAAACTTACTGTTTTGAAGGAGCGAGCACCGTCCCAGATTGTCATGGTGGATGGTCTCGGGACCGGAGATGTAAATGAAGTGGTTATTCGCGACAGGAAAACGCTGGCCGAAGATGGTGTCTTCATGATCGTGGCCGTCATCGATGCTCGCTCCGGTAAAGTAGTGCGCTCGCCCGACATAGTCTCACGCGGACTAGTCTATCTCAAGGAATCACAAGAGCTGGTACGACAAGCCCGCCTACTTTCGAGAAAGGCGGTAGAACAAGCGGTTGCCGGGATGCGCCCCATAAACATTGACTACGCTAAAAACGCCGTCCGCGAAGTAATAGGAAAGTTCATCTTCCAACAGACACACAAGCGGCCGGTCATTTTGCCGGTGATCATTGAAGTATAGGAGAGGTTAAAAAGCACAAAACACAAAGGTCACAAAACTCCAAACAAACAAATCAGGATGTTGGCGTAAATGGAGTGGGTTCTCTTTGGAGTTTTGTGCTTTTGTGTTTTGTGCTTTTCCTAATTACTGTGTTCATCCACGATCTCCACCACTTTTTCCTCTAGAAACCACATCACCGAAAAAACAAAAAGGGTAAGAATGGTGATGATGAGTGCGATGCCGTAAAGGCCCAGTCCTGATGCCATGCCTATGGTGGTGGCGACCCACAAGCCTACCGCTGTCGTGAGGCCATTTATATGATGATCACGGAAAATAATCATACCGGCGCCCACAAAGCCGACTCCTTGAACAATGCCGGCAATTATCCGCGTGGGGTCTCCTTGGCCTGAGCCGGTGTAATGCTGAAGTAGAAGCTCTCCAAATATCACCAAAACGGAAGAGGCCATACTAATGAGCGCATAGGTGCGCATACCGGCTGTCTTGTGCGCAAGCGATCTTTGCACACCCACAAAAGCGCCAAGCATAAGGGCGACCAACAAACGCAGGAATACATCAAGAGTGCCGGATACAATTTGAATTTCCATATATATTGTAGATAGCAGGTGACGGATAGCAGATAGTAATTGATAGCAGTATAGCAACTTTGGGTTTGTGCACAAGGAAAAGATCTTACTTACGGATATACTGGGGTACATGAAAACTGTTCGCGCACCACGTCGACTTTCCACCACATCGGTTTGTCGTCCACCAGGAGCACCCGGCATGCACTACCTCAGCCGAGGTCAAGCTACTACTGCAATCTATTTCGCCATCTTTACTTTGGCGATGCACTACGCCGTGACACTCTATATAAACTCCTCTTTCCTCAAGGAGTTTGTTGGCGAATCCCGAGTAGGTCTTGTCTATACCGCTCTCTCACTCGTTTCCATCTGTGCTCTTGCCCTCATTGCCCCCGCTTTTCGACGATTTGGACACTATCGGGTGACGTCACTGATGATGTTCTTTTCTGTAGTCGCTCTCTTTTTACTTGCTCAGACTAGTAGTGTTATAGAGATTCTGCCACTTTTTATCTTAATTCACAGCATTTCTATTCTAACCAAATACTCGCTAGATCTATATCTGGAGGAGTTTTCTGATGATGCTGAGACAGGTTGGTTGCGCGGAGTCGCCCTTACGATAATGAATGTAGCCGTGGCCATCGCCCCCACGTTAGCCGCATTGCTTATTGTAAACGAAACAGACTTCTCTCTCGTATTTATCGCCTCTGCAATATTTATGATGTTCACCCTGGCGATAACCACTCACAAGCTATCGCATATTGAACCTCGTGTCTATTTAGAGACAGCCATAGGCGAGAGTCTCCTTATGGCCTGGCGTGATAAGAATATCTGGGCGGCCTTGATGACTCAATTTTTGCTTCAAGTGTTTTACTCTATTATCGTCATATACGCTCCTATTTTCCTCCGCTTCCACATAGGATTTAGTTGGCTTGAAGTGGGCATGATGACCTCAATTGCCCTCATTTCTTTTATAATCCTTCAACTTCCCTTGGGCTGGCTCGCCGATAAGTTTTATGGCGAAAAAGAGTTTCTGGTGGGAAGCTTTGTTACTCTGGCCGGCACCAGTGTTCTTATGGCGTATCTCGGCTCTGCCTCTTTTGCTATCTGGGCCGCCCTTCTATTTTGCGGGCGCATAGGTGCGGCCACCCTAGAAGTGATGAGCGAGACATACTTTTTTAAACAGGTCCGTGACGGGGACGCCGGTGTTATTTCACTTTTCAGAAACGCCCAGCCAGTAGCCTACGTCATCACGCCTCTGCTCGCGAGCGGATTTCTGGCTTTCTTTGATTTTCGCTTTATTTTTCTTGCTCTCGGAGTGGTCATGCTCTCGGGTTTGTACTGGTGCGCCCGCTTGACGGATACCAAGTAGGGCATCACTTAGTGACTCGGTCACCAAGTGATGCTAGTCGCCGTTAATTGACCTCAAGGAACACCCCTCACACAATTTATCATCGCAGCGTTTGTTCCAAAAGGAAAGTGAGAGCATTTCTTCTACGGATTTTTTTACCAGCTCTTCCAGTTCTCTCGTCTCACCTTTTGTTATCTCAAAGGTGAGCTTTTTGTACTTGCCGCTCTTTTTGTCAGGCTCCACGAAGTCAATCTCCCCGGTCGTCATCTTGTAACGGCCATCCTCATAGCGGTCAAGCAGGAGCTTGTAGAAGACGAGCTGGCGGTGGTAGTCACCGTTTGAGTCGGCTGTTTTTCCAAGGATAAAATTCTCACTCTTGGGTTTCCCTGTCTTGTAATCGACCACGTTCACAGTGCCATCATCACGCTTCTCGATTTTGTCGAGCTTTCCGTTCAAGGGGATATCCAACCCTTCGATTTTAAGTATGACATCGACGGCCTTTTCGTTTTCAATATCGCTCGTCCACGCATGGACATACTCGTCGTAGTAGCCGGCCAGGGCCTTCGCCCCTTCGCGTTCGGCGTCTACAAGCTCTGTCTCCGTGAAGGCCTGCCGCGCAAGCTCACGTTCTAGTCGCGCAAGTAGCTCCGGCTTCCCCGGCATTCCGCTCTGTTTCGACTGCAAATCGCTTGACATCTGATATCTGATATCTGATATCTTCCCCTGTGTCCGTGCATCAAAGAACCACTGTAAAGTGGCATGCACCGCGTTCCCAAACATGAGGTGCTTGTTCTGCGGCTCCGGCACGCGCAGGAGATTACGGTAGAACCAGCGCCACGGGCACTCGAGATAGTTATTGAGATGAGTAACAGACAAACCTCTTTCGAGCAGAGTCTCGCGGACGAACCTTTGAAACTCCTTCTTGTCCGGTTGTTCTTCCATGGGTGGGGCGAATCTCGCCGTCGCGAGCTCGAGAGAAGATGCCACTTTCTCTTTCCGCAGAAGGCTCTCGTCGAGCTCAGAAAGATACATGCTCAGGAAGGCCTCCTTGCCATCCTCGCGACTCTCCGCGTAGGAAAGTGTCAGACTCTCCTTCACACGAGTCATGGCCACATAGAATAGGCGACGTTCATCAGCCTCTTCCTCCGCCTTGGTGGTCGGCGCTATGCCGGGAATCTTAAAGGTGGTCTTTGACTGGCGACTACCCCACACACCGTCCTGAAGCCCGGTGATGTAGACATGTCGAAAGCCTAATCCCTTACCGCGATGCGCCGTCATTAGCTGGACGCGCCCGGGGAGGGCCGAGCCGGAGGCTTTGAGGATATTGTACTCGTCCATCAGGCGCAAACTCTCCAAAAGCTCGGCCAAGCGTGCCGTGCGGTGCGTGCGCTGATGCTCCTCAAGGAAAGTAAGCAGCACGCGTAACTTGGCGAGCACCTCCGGGCGCGCCAAAAAGTCCGGCAGAAGTTCTGCCTCACGCACCACCAAGCTCACCAATTCGGCCATACTGTGATTCGCCCCAAAGCTCGCCCAACCTTTTAATTTTTTGCAAAAAGACAAAATGTCGGGCGGGGCGGTCGGCGAACAAGCGAGAGAGACGAGCGGCTGGCGCTCCTTGGCGGCTCTCAGGGCAAGCTCGTAGATGGCCAGCTCGTCAATCTGAAGAGTGTCGACATGCATCGCCCGCACCAAGGCCGACTCCTCGCCGAAATCAGCGACGGCGCGCAGTAGAAGGAGAAGCCTCTCAATGAGCGGGTCGTCGAGAACATCCTCCTTAGTCTCAAGTGAGTAAGGCACACCAAGCCGCGCCAGAGCGGCACCGAAGCGCGCCAGCTCTTTATTGGTGCGGGTAAATAGTACGATCTCCTCAGGAACCGCCCCGGCCTTGATCTTTACCTTGGTATCCTCCGCCACCCAGGCCGCCTCTTGGTCCGGGTCAGTGAGTGTCACCAGTCGAGTCTCCCCCGCTATCTTTGTCAGTGAAAGTAGCCGGGGGCGCGGCAAAGGTGACGCTGACTCATTGCCAATGAACCCATGCGCAAGGTCGAGCACAGCCTGCGGCGAGCGGAAATTATCGATAAGACTGACGAGCCTCGCTTCCGGATAGTGCTCACGGAAGGAAAGAAAGTTTGCAAGAGATGCTCCCTGGAATCGGTAGATTGCCTGCTTCTCATCACCCACTACAAAAATGTTGGGGTTCGAGTGGAAGTCGGCCATGAGTTCGAGTACTCGGTTCTGGGCACCGTTGGCATCCTGATGCTCGTCGGCAAGCAAGTACTGGTACTCCTCCTGCAAAATAAGCTTCAAATCGACATCACTCTCAAGCGTCCGCACCACAGCGAGTATCATATCGTCGAAGTCATACGTCTGTGCTTCAGCGAGTGCCGCTTCGTAGTCGTGATAAAGCGATCCCAGGTCGCTCACCCGCACCAACTGTTCCTCCTCCTTTTTGTACTCCCCGCACACCTTGCCTTTATGCGCGCCTTTCTCGTGGCGATAGTCAGGAGCTGAGGTGATAGCCGCCAGGCGCTCCGCCGCCCGGGCCTCGAGTGCATCGGGCGAGATATTCTCGCGCTTACAATTGGAGATGGCGGAAAGCGCTTTCGAGACGTAGTGGTAGGGGCTACGAAAAGAACTGAGACTCTCCGGTCGCACCTCGTCGAACACTTTCTGCATGAGGAGGATGCGGTCAAGTTCGCTTATCGTCTCGCTCCCGACAAGGGCAGGAAAGTGAGCCGAGAAGCGCGCAATCACTGTGTTGCAAAAGCCGTGGAAAGTGTGGATGGCAACGCTATAGGCCGCCTCACCGATGAATGAGAGTAGCCGCCTGCGCATGGCGAGCACGCCGGACTCGGTAAAGGTAAGGGCAAGAATCTGCTCCGGAGCTGTGTCGGTCTTTTGTAAAATATTCGCGATACGAAGTGTAAGAATTTGAGTCTTCCCTGTCCCCGGCCCAGCCACCACCATCACTGGCCCCTCAATGGCATCCACCGCCTCCCTTTGGGTGGGAGTGAGAGCCTTGTACTGTTTCTCAAATTCACCAGACTGCATCTATTAAGTCTAGCACAGTCAAAATTTTTTTCTTACTTCAAAGTATGGCTGTAAATAAGGACATCCCTAGATAAAGGGGCGGGTCCTTGTCTATCTATTGACAGCGACAACTATCCATGATAACATATGGCCAGATTTCAGTTAGGGCTTACGTGGGTGTTGTGATGGCCAAGCGCCGTCCGTAAGCCCGTTTCTGCCGACCGAAGGCTTCCGGGTCGCCATCCCTGTATGACGGCGAGGATTGTATCCTTGCGAAAGGTTCTGTGTGAAGTCAGTCTTTTAAAGACTTTTTACACAGGCTGATTAGTATGTGAAGCCAGGGTCGGTGAGGGTCGCCAGTCATCGAGTACTGTCGGCGCCGCCGATTGAGCATTCGTCAGCCTTATGTCATGCCGGCCCCGCATCCGGTACGGGGTAAACTCCAGCCGGCCGGCCTGCCGCAGGCAGGGAATCCAAGGCGTACAGACAAATCTTCAATAGGCGGAATGAGAGTTCTGCCAGCACATTAAAAAATCGGTTCGAGACTGTCGGCGCCCATACTTGGCGAGTTCACGGTGTTGAGAGTGGTCAAAATGGAGCTTTGCAACGGGAGTTTTTCCCTAACGCTCCGACCACCAACCCGTGACCCCAAGGAGGTCCCCCATATTTCAGAACCGTAACCCCAGCCCCGTCGTCGAGAAGCCCCTCGAGCTGGACATCATCCTCGAAGATCTCCCGGATCTCGAGCTTGAAATCATCCAGGTCAGCGGCGACCGATGGTTCCCGGAGCGGGAGTGGCGGATGGCAATCCTCTACTTCCTAGCCGGGATGCGTTCAGGATTGAGCGACGTGACCTACCGACCGAAGATCAACTTCGGCCTGTACACGCTTCGACTCACCCCGGACAAGGGCAGGTACTACGCCTACGGCGCAGGCGTTTCCCCAAGACCGCCTCTTGTCGACTACGGCAAGGAGGTCATCTGGGCGGACGACTCGCGGCGGAGCGTAGAACTGGGCTTGATGAGGTTTGCCACGGCAGACCACATCAAGATGCTGATCATCGCCTTCGCCCCGCACGGCTACCTGGTCGTATGGAAGGAGGAAGGCGGGTCGTTCGGCATCAGCGCAGTGAACCTGCCTCCATACCCTGTCGAGATGATTCTCGATAGGGCGACGCGGTAAGGCTGGGCTTGGGTCGATAGCACGCACCACGCTGTCGGCCCCACCTTTTGAGTATTTGTCAGCCCCGTGTCATTCCGGCGAATGCCGGAATCCAGGATGAAACCATCTGGATTCCGGATCAAGTCCGGAATGACAGCGGACACGAATCTTCAAAAGGTGACGCGGCATCACCAAGTTTAAAACCTACAAAGGAGGTTCGCCATGAGCGAACGCGAGGAGTGGCTGGCCCAACTGAAGCGCGCCACCAACTTCGGCCCGACCAATCTCACGCACTACCTGGTGCAGATGGGTGTGAGTGACCCCCATACGTGCGATTGCGAGGAGGATGACAAGAGGAGCTCTTACTGGCTCCACATGGACCACCGGGGCTGGAATCGCGATGTCCTCGCGGTCATCGCCCCTCATCGGGTGGCCATCCGGAGGGTCCTCAATCGGGACCTGAATGTCATCGCACAACGTTACGGCGACACCACCTGCGGGAAGATCGCCGTCCATCAATACGAGGACGATCTCCTCGACCACTTTCTCTCCGCCAAGCCCGACTGGGTGTGAGGAGAGAAGAGGTCGTGGGGTAACTACAATCTTTCTACGGAAGGAGGTGAAGCGACAATGAAAGTGAAGATCTTCGTTAGTAGCGATTCAAGCTCCGTCGAGGAACAGGCCAATAGATGGCTGAAACAGAACTCTGGGATCCGGATCAACTTCCAGCAGTTCAACACCATCTTCGGCAATGATGCAGTGGGGACGCGCTACTCTCTGTTCTTTTCCTACCAGGAGTCAAGGGCGAGGAGAAGCAGGAGCGGCAAGTAGGCTTCAAGGTTGGCAGTGTTACCACAAACTGCCGCCCTCGCGGGATGTGTATCCCGCCTGATGAGTCCTCGCTTTCGCCATTCGGTGAGCGCGGCGCAAGGACGAAAGGGAAGCTCTTTACAAACTACTACTCACAACAGGCTTCGCCACTTTAGTGTCAGTAAGGTTCAACCTTGCAGACTAAAGTGGCGGAGTCTGAAACGACTTCGGACTCCCCTACCCGCAAAAGCGGAGAGGAGGAAAGATATAGACCAGCTGACGCTGTTCCAGGTGAAGAAGGACCTCTTGCTCGCTCGAAAGGAGCAAGACTGGAGGATGGCGGTTTTGAATCGCCTCGCCCTCATCGTCGAGGAGAGGCACTGGGGATTGCAGGTCCAGTTCATTGACCTCGACATCCATAACGCTCGGCCACTCGCGGACCCGGAGGCTGTGGGCTGCCTCCAGTTCGACATCCAGTGGAAGTCCTGTGAGGGCTTCGCCCGCCTTTTCGCTCTCGAGTTCGAGTCGATGAGCTGGGGTTGGAGGAAGTACCTGGGTATCCAGGGGCGCCACCACCTTCACGCTCTCCGTCAGGAACACCTGAGGGCCTTCGCCCGCCGCTACTTCTTGCGCATGTCGCGCAAGGAGATGGAGCGCATCCTCACCAAGGCCGAATTTCAGGCCGAGGAGGACTGGCTCGATGAGGCCAACGCCGAGCTCGACCGAGAGCGCGAGCGATACGACACGCGCACGGAGAGTTTCGGCAAGTCTCGTTCCAGGTAGCGAGGCACCGCGCATGGAACAATATTATTGTTCCTCGTTTCTAGGGTCTTTCGTTTATTTTTTTTAAGACACACATGTCTTTCGGTAGTATCCAGAGGCCTACGGGCCGGTGAGTAGTACCCCTCGCAAGGCAACGGAGGGTCCCCGGGCTTAAGTAGCCCAACATAGGCTAGCGTCGCCATTAAGACGCGCACACAGAGCGGACTCCCCTGCAGCACAGCAGGACGGGCCGCTCTTTTCATTTTCATTCTCACTCAACCCCCAGCCACTTAGTGGCTGGGGGTTGAGTGAGATAGGTTAATCAAACTCGAACATGATGTGTCTCAACTCCTTTTGCTCCTTCTTTGCTTCAAGCATCTCTTGGAGAGATTTTGCGGCAAATCGCTTGTACTCATTCACACTCCTAAATTGCTTGAGAATTACGCTTGGGTCACACGGGCCCTCTGCCCTCTCTGTGTATTCACCCCAGCTCGAACGGACTAACTCCTTCGAGACCCTTACGGGTAGTTGATGTACCTTATCGTTAAGATTAGTATAGACACTCAAATAAAGGAGATAGTCGTTGTCGGTCACAAATGTCGCCTTGAAGGTGTCCTGGTAAAGTCTTCCCTTCCGTTGGTAGCGGGTATTGTAGTAGTGCGAGTATCCCATCCCAAGCTTGTGCATAAAGGCAGAGATGCCGCCTTCGACCCGCTGACTGAGTACAAGATGGAAGTGGTTTGGATTCAAGCACCTACATATGATGTCGACCAAACGTTCAGTCTCCGCCACCCCAGTCACTAAGTGACTGGGGATATAAGTGTGGGGTTTGTGACGACTCGGCCGCATAGCCTCTCGTAGACTGCCGATCGACTCTACTTTGTTGAACTCGACCAGATCCATGACCCAGCGATTTGCGTCGTGCCTATCGAGCACAAGGTCGCGTCCCTCGATGGCGTGGTTGTAGATGTGATAATATTCCCCATTTTCAAACTTGAGGTTTCTCATTCTGTAATTATAACAAAACCAACATCCACAGTCACTAAGTGACTGGGGATGTTGGTTTACTTGAAGGCGGTCACCATCTCCTTAATCTTCGCGAGTTCGCGCTCTTTGGCAACCACAGATTTACGAGTGTTTTTTTCGTGTACGGCGAAAAAATCTTGCTTTTTCTTTTTGGCAGTGGCGATACCTTCTTTCCAGGCGTACCACTCCGAACGATGAAAGGCCTGTAGTTTCTGCTTCATCCGACGGATACAGGCCTCAATATCCATGAGGTTCTGTTCAAGATTCTCCATTGAAACATCATCAACTTCTTCATTTTGCGCTTCGCCTGACTCTACCGCAAGAGCTTGCAATCCTTTGAGGTCAGAGCGATTGTAGGCCTCATTAACTCTTTTCATCATATGCTCCCGGCGGCTTTTCTCTTCTTCTGAAGCCACCAGGTCTGGGTGAAAGCGAAAGGCTAGTTGGCGCCAAACTCTCTTAAGCTCTTCGCGTTCTGCCGGCTTTATTTTCTTTGCGCTCGCATTTATCTCTTCTTGCAATCTGCCCTGATCTTCCGCCTTTGCCTCTTCGCGTTCTCGCTGGGCGCGCGCTCGCTCGGCCGTAATGCGCTTGGCATCAGCTATGGGTATGTTTTTTAATAAAAGGTCGTGGAGGCGTCTTTGTTCAAATATTTCCTCATCAATCTCTTCGATTCGTAAGTATAGTCTGCCGATTCTTCTATCGTATTCAAGTTTTATTAAATGAAGCTCCTCGCGCGTTTCTTCGATTTCCGCGATAACAAGCTGTAGTGCTTTGCGCCTACGGGCGACAGCCACGCGTAGGCGTTTCTTGGCCAACGGCTCATCTACAAATTGCGTCTTTGGGGCTGGCATACAAAAGTAATCTATTATAGCACAGAAATCTAAACTAGAAAAGCCACGCCGAAACCTAAAAATGGAGTTACATCTTCCCCACCCCAGACCGTCCGAAAACAATCCCGCCATGGCGGGATGCGGTGGTAAAAAGTCTTTACTATTAGCCACATGAGTTATTGTAAAAATTAAGAAGCCTTGCTTCTGGACCCGTTTTTGGACGGTCTGGGTGATATGCTGGTTGGTAGGTCTGCTGTACATATGTTTAGTGACGAGCTTCGACAGTGAGTTTTTTTGCAATACTAAATGTGCTAGACTGAGACAGTTATTCATTTTACTCACAACATGATTCAAGACGACATTCGTAATGAGATAAAACAGGCAATGCTTGCAAAGGAAGAGACTCGACTTTCTGTATTACGAGGCCTTCTCGCTGCTTTTGTAAACGAGCTTGTGGCCACTAAGCGTAAGCCGGACGAACTTCTTTCAGATGAGGAGGCGCTCGGAGTCATCCGCCGGCAGGTTAAACAAAGGAAGGACTCCATCGAGCAGTACACCAAAGGCAAACGCCCCGACCTGGCCGAGGCAGAACAGGCGGAGCTCGAGCTTCTCGAAGCCTACTTGCCCAAGATAATGAGCCGCGATGAGATTAGGCCGATTGCCGAAGCTAAGCTCGCCGAAATGGGAGCACTTGATAAATCGAAATCAGGAATACTGGTCGGAGCCATTATGAAAGAACTCAAGGGCAAGGCCGACGGTGGTGATGTAAAAGCGGTGGCGGAGGAGCTCCTTGCGTAATATGCGTATGTGTGATATGAATATCATGGAATTGCCTGGCTAAATAAGCCCCTCAATCCAAACACTCACCTTGCGGAAAATGTCCCATGTGGGGACAAGGAGGTATGGTGTGGGCAAGACAGTCAACCTGGACTCGGTTTCGGACGAAGAGCTTCAGGCAGAAATCGAGAGACGGGAGCTGGCAAAGATAATGCCACAACCGGTCGCAGAACTGAACTGGGCGCCTGTTCTCCGGGCATGCGAAGAATACCTGGGGGAACTGGCGAAGGGAGGTGGGAAGCTCGATGACCATGAGACTTACGTATTCGAGAGCATCATGATGGCCGTCTACGGGAAGGACATCTTCGAGCGTTACATTAATCCCATTCTCTTGAAGCGTTAGGCTCGACGTGCGGCTCGAGCATTCAGGTCACGACCCCGGTCGTGACCTGTTCTTTTTTATCTCTTGCATTCTTCTCGATTAATGTGGGGTGCCGTGCTCTTGGTTCTGGAATCTAACTTATTTTCCCTTGGTAAAATAACTCTTCAATTCCCTCACCGCTCTCTTTTTCCAAGCAGTATTGGCTTTGCCATTTTCGATGGCTTGAGCAACCGCTCGCTCGCCGCCTTTCCACATGTGTTTTTTAAGAAACTGCTCGGCTTCCTGTAGCTCTCCCGGCCCTGTCATGCCGGAGAGAAGGGCGTTTATTAGGCGCGCAAAATAGGTGAGGCCTGACTGAAAACGAGCGCTCTGCTTTTCCCAGTTTGTCTCGAGATAGTTCCAAAGTGTCTGTCGCGCCTTATCGTTACCACGCGCCATAGCTACAAGCACATGAACACTGTCTTGTAACCGCACCTTTGGGCCGACCGCGAAGCTGATAGACCTTGCAATGAGCTTTGGCTGACGGAAAAGGACCATAGCTTGAGCCAAGCGACTCTTCTCCTCTTGAAGCTCCGTCTCGTCATAAAGCGCGAGCATCTGCTTCCACTCTTTCTCTCCTCCATGAAGTGCAACAGTGGCATATACAGCCGAGCGTAAGTCCGGCTCAATCTGTTTTTTGTGCTTTGCGTGAGCTTCAAAACGCGCTCTGGCCTCTCTTACTATCTCCGGTACCCCAAAAATGCCGGCACCGCCAATAATAAGTCCGCGCTGTTTTGCTTCAAGGTGACCTTCTCCGCGCTTCGACTTCCAGCCGAGACTGTGTGCCACCGGGGAGTAGAGCCCTCGCGCGTATTCCTTAAAGGCCGGCTCAAGAGAGGTTCCCGAGAGGAGGCCGGAAAGAGCGCCCAGTGTTCCGGAAATCGCCACCCATATGGTATAGTAACGCTCATCTGCAAACCAGTTGAGGGCCTGGACGAGATCATTGTTGCTGGCAACTCCACTCCGCGCCGATGCCATTAAGTCTCCTAGAAACCCGATGCGGTCTCTTGCCTTGAGCTCTTTTGTGAACTTCGCTTCCTTAACACCCAAAAAAAGCGCTTCGTCGTAGTGAGTTCGACAGAGAGTGCTGTGTTTAAAATTAAGTTTAACCCACGAACTCTTGTCCCAATCTATCGGCAAGAGTTCGCGCTTTTTACCAAGAAGGAGACGTTTTAACTTCGTTTCCTTTCCGATAGAGATGGTCGTAGGTATTTTCCACAAAGTACCGTCTTTGCTTACTTTCCGCTCTACTTCACTGGCAAAAAAACGCTCCTGCTCTACGAGTAAGCCCTTTGGATGCTTCTTTATCTTGACTAACGGATAGCCGGGCTTTCCTGTCCACTCCTTCATTATGGCGCGCACATCTTCCCCTGAAACAGTGGAGAGAGCGTCCCAAAGGTCTTCGGTTTCGGTATTTCCATAGGCGTGGCGCAACATATATAGACGCAAGCCGGCCCGAAACTTCTTTTCTCCCAAATAGTCGGCAATCATGCGGATAACAGAAGCGCCCTTTAGATAGCTGATGGTGTCGAAAATCTCTCGAATCTCGCGAGGGTGCTTGACGGGAATCTCAATCGCGTGTGTGGAGGTAAGGCCATCAAGCTCAAGGGCCATGGCATACTCGTTGGAAATAAACTGGGTCCAAACGCGCCACTCCGGGAAAAGATGGTCCATGGCGTTATAAGACATCCAAGTCGCAAAACCCTCATTTAGCCACAGGTGAGTCCACCACTCCATGGTGACAAGATTTCCAAACCACATGTGCGCGAGCTCGTGGGCAATAACCTCCACCACACGCTGTTTAATGGCTGAAGAGGAGTTCTTTGAGTCAACCAAAAGGGCTGGCTCTCTGAATGTAATCGCCCCCCAGTTTTCCATTGCCGCCGACGAGAAGTCCGGAATGGCAATCAGATCAAGAGTGTCGAGGGGATACGGAACTCCAAAATATGTCTCATAGAAATCAAGTATGCGCAGAGTTACATCAAGAGCATAAGCGCCTTGGTGCTTCTTTCCCGGAGTAGTATTCACACGCACCCGCACTCCGCGCTTAGAACGACCCTCCAGGTGCTCAAACTCCCCTACCACAAAAGCGGCTAGATAGGAGGACATCTTGGGGGTAGGAGCAAACTGAATGTGACGCTTGCCATTTTCTAGCTCGGTCATTGCCGTCTCGTGAGTATTAGATATGACGGTATGCTGTTTTTCCACAGTAAAAGAGAGCTCATAGGTGGCCTTGTGTGATGGCTCGTCAATGCAGGGAAAAGCTCGACGAGCGTCCGTGGCTTCAAACTGGGTAGTGGCCAAGTGTCGAGTCTCGCCCTTCACGGTATAAGTACTCCGATAAAAGCCAACCAAGTGCTCGTTGATTTTGCCAGCATAATCAAGCGCGAGAGTGTGGGCGCCAGATACTGGCTGCTCAAAATGAAGAACGACAGACTCTCGCTCTATGTCATAACCGATAGTGTGTGGCTTCAGGTTTTCAGAGCTTTCTAACTCCGCACCATGTACGACAAGCTCGTTTGCATGAAAATGAATCTCACGGGTGGGCTTCGCGATAAGGAGGTCAATATGAGCGGTACCGACAAAAGTACCGCCAGGAATGTCCGGCTCTATGTGGATGCGATAGCGCTCTGGACGCACGTGAGGAGAGAGGCGATGGGAAGTGGAGGCGGGAGAAACCTTCTTTTTTGACATGCGCGAGTTTGTCTTTGTTTGCTTATTGGGGCTGGACATGGATTAATTTGATTTTGGTGATATATAAAAAGCCTAACGGCTATTGCCATAGATTAGCACACGACACCGGCACCGCAAGGCCGTAAAACACAAAGCTTACATACGCAAGGCTCCAAAATCACGAACGCAGAAACATAGGCTGAAAAGTATTTGTACTCTGTGGAGTTTTGTACTTTGTGCTTTGTGTTTTACGAGTATCTACATCTTCTCCACCATCGGTATCCCTAAAATGGTCAGTCCGTTTTTCATCACTTGCGCCACAGCGGCGGTGAGCGCAAGGCGGTATGCGGTTTCCGGAACACCTTCTCGAATGATTGGGTGGTCGCCGTAGTAACTGTTGAACAGGCGAGCAATCTCAATAAGATAGGTTGTAATGCCGCTTGGCGTGATTGCCATCCACGCATCAGCCACTACTTCCGGGAAGCGAGCCAGATGTCGCTCGAGAGCGCCTGGGAGTTCTTGATTCTCCATAGAAGACACGAGTCCGAGATCCTCTCCCTTTCGTATCACTGACTTGGCCCGCGCGTAGGTGTACTGCAGATATGGACCCGAGTCGCCCTCGAAAGAGGTGGCCGCTTCGTGGTCGAAGATAATGTTCTTTTCAAAATGCTGGCGCAGGATGGCGTACTTTACGGCGGCCACCGCCACCTTATCGGCCACCACGCGTGCCTCCTCCGGCGGAAAGTCGTACCTACTTACAGCGAGCTTCTGCGCCACCAACCCTTCAAGCTCAAGGAGAAGCCCGTCCCCCGAAGGCGCTCCACCTTTGCGTGATGACATCTTCTTGCCATCGGGGCCGAGCATAAGACCGTGGGTGAGGTGGGTGGTCTTCTCGGCAATATCGGGCCGAATATCATGCATGGCGGCAAGCACCACCTTCATATACTCCTGCTGTTCAGCACCTGTGAATATGTAAGAAAAATCCAGGGTCGGCTCGAGTGCAAACTTGCGGAGCTGGTTTCCAATGTCCTTCGCCTCGTAGGTGGGCAGGCCGGCCGAGGTGATAAAGACGCGCTTGTGAAGACCGTGCTTCTCGCCATCATAGATGATGGCCCCCTCTGACTCTGCAAAAACTCCTTTGGCCAGATAGTCGCGCACTGTTTCCATGCCCGGCCCAGCCACTTCCGACTCAAAAATATAGTGGTCGAACTTCGTGCCGAGCTTTTGATAAAGCTCCTCAAAGTAGTCAAGCGACCAGCGACGCCCAAGTTGGTAGAGCTCGTTTATTTCTGCATCAATCTTCTCGTACACCGCCTTGTTTATGTTCTCTATCTCTGTGGCCTTTTCGGGCGACTCCGCATGCGCAGTCGCGCCCCGTACGTAGGCATCAGCGAGCCAAGCGACCTTCTCCACGCCGAGCGCGGCCTCAGGGGGCTGGGTGTCTCGCATCTCTCGCATACCGTAAAGCGCGCGACCGATATGCAGGCCGACATCCCCTTGGTAGTTCGTCCGAACAACCGTGGCCCCCTGCCACTCGGCCAGACGCGCGCACGCCTCCCCTACCGTATTTGCCATCAGATGGCCGATGTGGAACACCTTGAAAGGATTCGGGTCGGTATACTCAAACATCATGCGCTTTTCTATAAGCGACTTACCTTTACCAAACTCATCCCCTTCTTTAATCACCCGCACGAGCGATTGCGCGAGAGCCTCCGGCCGTAAGAAGAAGTTGATAAACCCGGGCCCAGCCACCTCCACACAAGCGATGATGTCCGACTCCGGCAGAGCGGCCACAATAGCCTCCGCCACTTTTCTGGGTGGCTTTCCGAGGCTCTTACTCAAGACGAGGGCGATGTTGGTGGTATAGTCACCATGCTCCGCAGTGTCAGGATAGCCTACGGCAAAATTAAGTTGTTTAAATCCTTCCTCACTATCCACTAATCCCGCCCTCAAGAGCGCCGCTTCAATGCTGGTGGTGACATTTTTACGAAACATAGTAGTTGGTAATATAGCATATTTGGACACCTTATTGTTTTCCACCACCAATAGCCTACTGCTTAGGATAGCTTATGCTTATAGTGAGCCAGTGCCTAGCATCCGCTTACTTTGAATTACGAAATTGCTCCTCACCCTGGCCAGGGGAGGGAATAAATGCGAGTTTCGTAATTCACAATCCGCTTAGCCATTAGACCCGGTAAAACAAAAAATAAGCATGAAGAAACCCCGGCCAGATGGTCGATACCTTCTCCTAGTATCGAGCTGGGCTCGGGGTAATCGCCTCAACCCGGATGGGAAGGCGAGGGGGGTAATGGCCTGGAGCGGCCGGCGCGGTCGGTAGCTGCCGCACACTAAGGGGGGTTGAGCGGGGCCACATACCGAAACGCGCCGACCCTCCAGACCATTACCGCAAGTGATGAGATAGCTGAACCGAATAACTTCGGTGCACGTATCTCATCACTTACTTGTGTAAAGAACTTTCTGTATACAGTATAGCAGGTGTGCTTAACATTGCAAGTTGACATGACATACTATAGATATTCTGATTCTATGCAGGGTAGCCGGCATCTCTCAGTATTTTCTCCAGCTCTGAGGCGCTTTCAGCCACCATTAACTGTATGCGCAACTCCTTCGCACCATCAAAGCCACTGACATAGGAGCCGAAGTGCTTGCGCATGACGGCAAAAGGCTTCTGGGGCATGATGAGTTCCTCAAAAAGTTGCGCGTGCTCAATGAGAACACGTAGACGCTCGGCCCACGGGAGCTTCTCGCGGGGGTCTTCTAAACTACCTGGTACATTTTTAGGGTTCAAAAATGTACCAGGTGCTTTTTTTGCAGTGAGCCACGCCTCGCGCTCGGCTCTCAAATCCGCACAGAGCCAAGGATTGCCAAAGAAGCCCCGGCCAATCATTGCTCCGTCCGCGCCAGTCTCCTCTACTCTCGCGAACGCTTGACCGACATTCTCGACGTCGCCATTACCGATGAGTAGTGTCGTGGAGCCCATGGCATCGCGAATCTCGCGCGCTTGCTTAATCCGCTCCCAGGGGGCGGGAACCTTTGACATCTCTTTTTTGGTGCGAGCGTGCAGAATGAGCGCCGCAGGTTCGGTCTCGAGGAGCTGGGGAATCCATGTCTCGATCGAGGGCTGACTGTAGCCGGCCCGGGTTTTAACGGAGACAGGAATAGGTACGGACCTGGATCCCGGATCATGTCCGGGATGACAATTAAAAACAGCGTCCACGACACCTTGCTTCGTGGCACGGACGATCTCTTGCGCGAGCGATGGGTTTTTAATAAGATCGGTGCCGGCTCGCTGTCGGTTGATGCTGTCCACCGGGCATCCCATATTAATATCAATGCCGTCAAAGCCGAGCTCGACACACAGGCGGGCCACCTCGTAGAACTTCTCGGGGTCAGCGCCAAAGACCTGCGCCACAATGGGCCTTTCTATTTCATCGTAAGCAAGGTCGAGGAGTAGTTTCTCGCGACCCATTGGGTGTGTAAGGCCTTCGACCGAGACAAACTCTGTCCACATCACGTCGGGCTTTCCATACTTAGCTATGACTCGCCGAAAAGCCACGTCCGTGACATCGGCCATGGGGGCGAGGGCGATAATAGGTCGAGGTAGACTGTCCCAAAAAGAGGTAGACATGGGGTAAAAGGAGGTAGTCTACTGTTGGTTACGCAACACCTAAAATTGTCGTCATTGCGAGCGCAAAGCGCGAAGCAATCCAGGAAGCACAGCATTATTTTCTTGATTGCTTCGCGCTTTGCGCTCGCAATGACGAGTTTCGTAGCTCAAAGTAGTTTAGGCAGTAGGTTTTAAGTAGCAGGTGGGAGAAGAAACGTCCGTGGCTGTAATACGATGTTGGCGACGTTTTGACGCCAGGGCTATTACCCGAGCGAGATTGGTGGCCACCTGCTCATGAGCGTCGCCACTTCCTTTGGTAGAAAGAACGTTGTCGACCAAGCGGACAAGTGCGGGGTAGGTGAAAATGATGCCATGCACCTGCTCGGCACGAGCGACTAATCGTTTTAGAGTTGCAATTAAATCCCCATGGGTGGGCATCCTGAGATGAAAAAGCTCGGCATTTTTTTTGATGACCCCTCGACCCAAGAGCGCGTGCGCCCGCGCAGGCGTGACCACAGCCACCATGCGTAATCCACAATGAAGATACTCTTCGATAATTTTAAGGAGGTCTAGGCCCAGCGCTCCAGTGGCAAAATCAAGAGCTGAAAAATGCTCCACTACTACGATTCTTGCCCCGGAACCGACCGCCACGTCGAAGACGTGGCGGATGTATTCACGCAAAATATCCGCGCTTAACTCCTTTCCAGGAACCATTGAAAAACTTTCCGAGGTAAGCAAGGCTACATTTTTTTGCGCCCGCTGTCTATCAACAAAAAGACGAAGGAGCTTCTCTCCCAAAGCGACAGAATCTGTTGTTATAAAAACAGACTTCTTGCTGTCTCCCAGAATAAGTGCCTCAAGTCGTGCCAGCTCCGCCCCGTGCGTCATAGAAACTAAAAAAACTTCGCCGCTCCTCTCCTCTTCCACCCATTTCATAGCTGACTGGGCATCGGCTCGTTTCATTCCGTGAGAAGAAAGGAGGTAGGCAAAATCCGGATAGGCATCCCAAAGCCACGCGACATACTCCCCGGCCGAAAGTGAGTATAGAGGCGGCATCCGCTCGGCTCGAAGCAGGATGGTGCGCTCCTCAAGCGAGCGCCGGGCCTCATGGGGAATCTCCGAACGAAGCCAAAAGGCAGTCCCTAATGGCGAACGTAAAAAAACACCGAGATAATCGCCAGACTCTCTTCCCGCGTCGAGAGCAAGAGCGAGGTCGTTACGCTTCTGCCGGATGGGAGTGTGATGGAGAAAGGGCATGTAAATATTATACTGCGACTACACCATTTAGAATAGACACAAACTAGTACCTGCTTACAATCATGAGTAAGTGTCTTTGCCACCGCCTTTGGCGGGGTCCCGCCTTCGGACGGGACCCCGCCAAAGGCGGTGGCAAAGACGG
>PCYI01000017.1:25759-27154 GCA_002774795.1 Candidatus Vogelbacteria bacterium CG10_big_fil_rev_8_21_14_0_10_51_16
GTGCAACTCTTATGTGTATACTGACTCCGGACAGGTCACTTAGGAAAATAGCCCGAAAGGAGGGCCTCGTGTTCTTTGGAACAATCTTGACAGCAGGCATTAGTGCCGGATTGAGCGCTTGGTCCTGCATGAGAAATGATGCCGCGCAGACGCTCGGCACCTACATCGCGTCAAACAAGCGCCTCTCATGGTTGCTACAGGTCATACTACCACTCGTAGTGCTAAACAGCACTGTATTGTACGCTTATTTCGCCCATGACGGGCGATGCGACTATGGCCGACTGAACAGCATCCCGGAGATTCCCGTGACATGGTGGCACGCGCTTGCGCCACTCACCGTGTACTTTTGCACGAAGTGGCGAATGCCAATCTCCACTTCGTTTATGACGCTCTCGGTTTTCGCGCCGGGTTCGGTCATCGAAAGTATGGTGTGGAAGTCTTGCAACGGCTACGTCTACGCGTTTGCGGCAGGGTTTCTGATTTGGTTTGCGGTGCTTTTCGGCCCGGCCACTCTTTGGTTTCTCAAGCGAAACATCCGCGGATTCTTGGCAAAACGTCGCATGTGCGCCACGCTCCTTCAGACACTGCGTGCCCAGAATGTGGAGGGTCGGCTTGAGCGTTTGGCTTTCCAAAAGCGCAAACGCCTAAAGGCCAAAGACGCACCGGGTTGGCGCTTTGTCCAGAGCATGACTACGAGCTATTTGCTCGCGGCATGGCTCACTCACGATCTGGCGAACATGTTTGTCTTTCTGCCGAGACCGGTACCACCCTTGGCTTTTGCGGGCATGCTTGCTTTGCTCAACATAGGGATGTTGAACATCTTCAGGAGCGAGGGCGGAGAGATTGCCTGGAGCGTCGAAGGCCATACCCAGGTCAAAGACATCCGGTCGGCAACGGCCATAGATGTCGCTTATGGAACCCTCCTGTGGTACTTCAAGGAGGTAAACGACATCCCGATGTCGACCACCTGGGTCTTCTTCGGGCTCCTCGCCGGCCGTGAGATCGCTATTGCCCTCTATCGGGCGATGGTTTTGGAGAAAAACGGAGCAAAGGAGTTTCGGGCAGTCATCAATAGTTCCGCTTCAGAAAGCGAGGGAAAAGAAAAGTCTGGCAGACAACAGCCCAAGCATGTCAACCGAGCGCGAAACTTTGTGCAGAAGGTGTTCGCTTACATGTTTGTAGGACTCGCGATATCGCTCTTCATGGCAGACAAAATCAAGTCTGTCGTACGATAAACGCCCTCTCTCATGAAAGGCCTACCTCGTTCATTAGGGGTAGGCCTTCCTTTTTCTTTGACTTTGAGTTACGAAATTCGGACTTATTCCCTCCCCTGGCCAGGGTGAGACTTGGGCAAGGGACCCAAGTCGCAAGACCTTTTGAGCTGTTTTCGAGCCC
>PCYI01000017.1:27208-32344 GCA_002774795.1 Candidatus Vogelbacteria bacterium CG10_big_fil_rev_8_21_14_0_10_51_16
CTACCCCCTCCCAACCTCCCCCTGGCCAGGGGGAGGGGCCATTTCGTAATTCAAAGCCGATTGAGCACAGAGTTTAATTTTCAGTGTTCGCCAGCACCGGCTGAAGGACATCGTTTGAAATCACCCGCTCCGCGTTTATAGCAAGGACACTCTTTTTATCAAAAACAAGCTCTAGCGCTAGACCTTCTGCTGGCCCCGACATAGGCCCAGCTCCAGAATCAACCTTTGACGCGGGCTCACGAAAAAAATCACCGAGACTGTAGGCAATTACCCCCTCGCGGTATCGCTCAAAGTTACCGGGGACTGATGGGCCCATGCCAATTACCACTCGAGCTCCGGCATCAATCAAGCTATGGGCCAGCTTGCGCACCTCTGCTCGCTCCCCCGGAAGAGCAGAGTCTAGGCCAACTGTAATAATTAGGTGATCGAGTTCGGCTGAGGCGGCACGCACCAACGGGAGCAGACTGGGATCATCGGCCCGCAGAGAGACCGGCAGACTCTTTTCCGCAAAGAGCCATCCTGGTCCTACTGTGCTTACTCCAAGCATGCCCAATCTAAGTCCGTTCACTTCCCGCACAACCACTCCTCGCGCCGCACGACCATTATCACCTGCTCCCAAAACATCAATGCCGGCCAGCTTGAGTTCGCCCAAAGTCTGCCCCAAGCCTGTTCGGCCCCAATCACCTAGGTGCTCATTTGCGATATGCAGGGCATTAATACCGCTCGCGGAGAGTGCCGTAAGGGCGCGCCTAGGGGTGCGCAAGGTAGAACCCTCAGTCGCCCGCGTTCCGGCGGTTGTGACAGCCCCAACCAGATTACCAAAAGCAATAGAGGCGCCTTTCAGGTAGGTAGAGGCGGCAAAAACTTTCGAGTATGAGCTACCCCTCTGAAGCAACTCCATCTCGAGAGTGTCGCTTGCCAAAATGTTTCCAACAGCAATTACATTCGCCACGGAAGGAGCAGTGCTCGTACTATGAGTAAATCGAGAAAACAGATCATCGTCTGTAGGAGGTATCCCCGTGTCGTATACAAGCCCATCTTCCAAGTAACGCAGGACGGCACGGGTGTCGGCATCCCTGTTATAACTTCGTAAAAGCACGAGCGCAAATCGTTTCTCCACAAACTCACTCACCGGGAATGAAAAAATCGCTATCGATGTCTGACCAGCTTCCGGAATGTAACCCGTCTTCCCGCCGATGTAGCGCGGGTTACGATTAACCATGAGTCGATTCGGGTTTGTCCAAACGTGCTTACTTGAGAGCGAGCCGTATGAGGGGGTGGTGGTAATTTCAAGAATCTCCGGCGCATTCGCCAAAAGATGCTCTGCCAATAAGACAATGTCATTCGCCGTGGAGATGTTTTTGGGGCTTAAACCACTGGGGTCTTTAAAGGAAGTGGTGCTCATCCCGAGAGAACGCACGGTTTCGTTCATAGCCTTCATAAATCGCTCGCGCCCGGCCGTCTCGGCTATTACCTCAGCGGCCTTATTACTTGATGGCAACAGAAGCGCGTAAAGGAGATCCCCAATGGCCACTCGCTCACCTGCAGACAGATTGCCAGCCGACCCCTCCGTGGCGGCCGCTCCGGCTGACACAGTAGCCATGCGATCCCTGGTGAGCAACTTTTCTGATACCATGGCCGTCACTAGTTTTGAAACAGAGGCTATGGGCAGAGGTTCGTGAGCACGCTCCTCGAAAATAATCGTACCCGTCTCCATGTCTTTAAGAAGATAGGCAGAGGCGGTAAGATTTGGCCTGGAAACTCCCTTTTCTACAAAAATAGCGGAAGGGTCCTCTGTGGACGCTGAAGCGAGTCGCAGATGCTCTCCGTACTTACTCGTCGAGAGAACGGATACAGGCGTGCCGATCTCTGCAAATCTGTATAGTTTCTCTGCGTCATCTTCAGCTAACTTAAGCGACGCGTAGCTGGCAAGACGTGTTAGCAATGGTCCCGAAGCCGTACTGCTCGGGGCTAAGGGTTCGCCGTGAAAAAATGAGTTTCCAAAAAAATGCACTGCCCATGGAACTTGAACCCGCGTGATGGGTGAGGTGTGCAAGGCCCGCTTTGTTTTCACCTTATAGTTTCCGGGAGCCAACTCCCAAAGAGATCCTTCCGGAGCTGCTCCTACAAGAGGAAAAGAGGCTACCAACGCCTCGTCTTCAAAAAGATGCACAGTCGACTGGTCAAGGTCCACTCCGACCAACTTTCCCCGAGCGGGGGGAGAAAAGTGGAGCGGAGCAAACTTTCCCGGCGTAATGTGGGTACCACTCATGGCTACAGCAAGTATTGGAGAAGCGGCATTTAGCTCACTTGAGATTCTGGGAGAAAAAAAAGCAGACGCTGCCGTAAGCCCGACTACAAAAGCAATAATGCTAAAAAGCGAAAGGGAAAGATGACGTGTTGCCATGTAATTAGAATAACACACTTGCCTACTCTGTTTTTCAACAGGATGAACCTTTATTAATTCTGCGGTCTTCTGCGTTAAGTCCACGTCTTTAGAATTATGAAATTCGGATTTATTCCCTCCCCCTGGCCAGGGGGAGGGCTAGGGTGGGGTAGATTTCTGGCCGTATTTCTGCAATCTACCCCCTCCCAACCTCCCCCTGGCCAGGGGGAGGGGCCATTTCGTAACTCAAACTCCGCGTGTGTCCGCGAATGTCGCGTGCCTCAATCCATAATAGCGTCCCCTATCCAGCACAACATCCTTCTGTGGAAGACGCAAAATAAAGTTACCGCGACACTACTCTGTAAACATGTAAAAAATCTTGTTTCCGTAGCGAAGGTCAATGTACGAAAGAGGATTATCCTTTTTTTTCATGAGCTCAATAAACATCTCAGAATCAAGCACTGTACTAATACGCTCAATAAGTTCCTCAGGTAATGCATCACCATAAAAGAGTAGCCGCCAGCCGTCGCTTGTGTGTAGCGTAAAATTATAACCCGAAGATATAGAGAGTGCTTTACTCGCGATACCAACACCGGAGAGAAGCGCGCGTAGATGAATGACGCGGTGCATCATTTCAATGGGCAGTATGCGACTGCCAAGGCGAGGCGCATCTCCTATTACTCCGGAGATTTCAAAATAGACAGAGCCTGAAAAAGTAGGAGCAACGTCGTAAAGTAGACCTGTCGCGTCAACATAGTAGCAAGAAGATGACTTAGGGCTTGTCACCGGCTCTTCTTGCTCGGTGGGTAAAATCAAATCAGTGGTCTTCTTACACCATACCGCTTCCGGCTCTCGTTCGCGTATAACAATAGACAGAGCCGTTCGCGACTCTTCAGTAATCGCAATAGACGCGACGCGCAGGTAATTTGCAAATATGGAAGCCTTAAGCTTTTCTCGTGGGTAAAAGAGGAAGTTGTCTCGTGGAACCAGATAGGCATACTTTCCATCAAGTTCAGCTCTCGCCAATGTAAGCACCGCCTCTGATGGCACGAGTGATGTGCCATGTACAGAAATGGTCTGCAGGCGCATCTGTGGACGGTGCAGTAGCCAGACTACTCCACCCACAACCAAAAGCACGAGTATAAAAAAAAGCCCCGCGCGCCTACGTGCCTGCGTGCGCCGGACAATCTTTTGCTTATCGAGTAAATGCTTATTGGTGCCAAGTTTCATGGGATATGGCAGATGGTAGGTGGCAGGTGGGCAAGTCACCTGCCACCTGCTATATGCCACCTGCTACCTGCTATCTGCCATCTGCCAACAGCTACCGGTGAATAACATCCTTACCCATGTACGGCACTAGGACGGCGGGAATTTTTATACTCCCATCTGCCTGTTGGTAGTTTTCGAGGATAGCCACTAATATTCTCGGGGTTGCCACGGCCGTGTTATTGAGTGAGTGGGCGTAGTGCAACTTTCCCTCGTTATCTTTGTAGCGAATGTTTAGGCGGCGAGTCTGAAAGTCATGAAAATAGGAGCTTGAGTGAGTCTCGCGATAACGCCGTTCCGTCGGCACCCACACTTCTATGTCATACTTCTTCACTTGTCCGAGCCCGAGGTCGCCTCCACAATTAACTACAACGTGGTAAGGGAGAGCGAGGGCTTGCACGAGGGCCTCGGCATTGGCCGTAAGCTCTTCATGATGGCGCACCGAAACTTCATGGCTGGCCTCACATAGCACCACCTGCTCGACTTTAAAAAACTCATGGACGCGCATAAGGCCTTTCATATCTTTACCGTGCGCCCCGATCTCACGACGAAAACACGAAGAAAAGGTGACATACTTTAGAGGCAACGTGCTCGCGTCGAGTATCTCATCCATATGATAACCCATAGTCGGCACCTCGCCTGTTCCGGCAAGATAAAGCTCGTCTTGGACCTTATAAAGGTCCTCCTCGCTTTGAGGCAAAAAACCAGTGCCAATAAAAGATTCTCGGCGCACAAGGGCTGGCGCCATCATTGGCGTAAAGCCCTTGGGAACAATCCGGTCCAAAGTAAAACGCCAGAGAGCCATAGCGAGCAAGGCGAGATCGCCCTTTAAAAAGTACCCCCGGAAGCCGGAAACTTTAGTGCCTCGCTCCAAGTCGATGAGGTCGAGGTTGAGAGCAAGCTCCATGTGGTCTTTCGGTGTGAAATCAAAAGTGGGAAGCTCGCCCCAAGTACGAAGTTCTTGGTTGGCCTCATCACTCTCTCCTTCCGGCACGGTGATGTCCGGCATGTTTGGCACCAAAAGCATCAGTCTTCGCCATTCACTCATCACTGTCTTTAGCTCCTCCTCGCCTTTATGAAGCTCGGCTTTAAGGGTTTGCATCTCAGATATCTTGGCCTCACGTTCCGGAGGCGCGAGGGAGGCAATCTCCTTCGAGGCCTCGTTTTGATTGGCTCTAAGTGCCTCCACTGTTTGTAGGAGTGCTCGGCGTCGGTCATCCGCCTCAACAAGTGCGTCTAATTCAAGCACAATGTGCTTCTTGGCCGCTCCAGCCTTGACCAGGTCAAGATTCTCGCGGATAAATGATATGTCTAGCATATGCGACTATTCTAGCAGTCTCCAAACTCCCCCGCCAGTGTAGAAAAATGACACAGGCACTCGCGATTAAAAATGTAGGTATTCTGGGTTTCCTGTGGGTAGTTCCCCTCCCCCTAGCCAGGGGGAGGTTGGGAGGGGGTAGATTGGTGCTTGTATGTGGCTCAAC
>PCYI01000017.1:32360-38821 GCA_002774795.1 Candidatus Vogelbacteria bacterium CG10_big_fil_rev_8_21_14_0_10_51_16
GCCCTCCCCTTAGGCAGGGGAGGGAGCAATCACACTTAATCCCACAGGAAAGCCAGAGTACTTAAAAAACAGCACGGCCGCAGCATGTCTTTGTGCCAATTTTATGCATTTTCATTTTCTGAACCTCAAAACATCGGCGGGGCGAAGAAGTCGAAACCGTTTTCCGCTCGGGGCGTACCCAGGATGTCATTGCCGTCGCGGTCCAGATGGTCGCCGACAGTGTCGCTATACTCCTCCCAGCTCGCCGGGTCAGTGCCGTCGGCTCCCTCGCCCTCTACTTCAAATCTTTGCATGGTGATCCTCCGCGTTTGGTCCTCGACGATTATCGATCCGCCAAAACACCAACCTCCACATTCGGCTACCGCCGGCGTGCGGTCTATTACTGTCTCCACCTCCCCAGCTACATGCCGAAGCTCGAGCTCCTCCCCGTCGTTGTGGAGGGACCACTCGGAAGCCCCGGTGCCGTACACAAGATCGGCGACTACTGTGGCTACAGTCTCGTCGTCGCGCCGCTCCAGAAGGTAGTAAGTATTGGGGCCAATGGTGCCAGTAAGGGCAATTGATGGTCCCTCGTCTGTGACTGATGCCAGTATCAAATTATCGAGAGTTAAGGTCTCACTCGTCATGTTCTTCAGCTCCAGCCACTCATCGAAGGCGGAGGCCTCTGTCCCCGCCCAGGCGATCTCATTGATGCGAATCGGGGAGGTGTGTACTGACCAAGAAAACAGGGTGGAGGTGGCGCTGTTTCCCGATGTGTCATAAGCCCCGACGACAAACCGGTATGAACCCCCGTGGGCAATGGTGAAGGTTTGAGTGGTATCTATGGTGGAGGTAGTGGTTGTGCTCACTCCATCAAAGAAGTCCACTAGATAGTGGCTAAAATCATCGGCGGTGGTGCCCCATGAGGCAGTGGCGGAGGTGGCGACTACCAAGCACGCGTCCGCAAGCAGAGAAAAGTCGCAGAAGGGAAGCGAGAGGGTAATGTCTGGGGGCATGCTGTCTGCCTCAGCTTCAGACTCCGGCTCTGGTTCCTCCCCCTGGTCAGGGGGAGGCTGGGAGGGGGTAGTCTCGTCTTCCTCTGGTTCAGATTCAGCGACTACGCCATCATCTTCCGCAAGCACTAACACCACAGGGACGCTTGCTCCTCCACCCCCGCCAAAGCCGGCCGAGGAGCTTACGCCGAAAAGGTCGAAGAGCTCTTGTGCACCATCTTCCGTAACGAACACGACCACCGTTTCTTCTCCGGAGGAAAGAGGCGGTGGCGGAGATTCAGAAAATGGGTTTTCAGGTGGCTCTACTCTTGATTCAGTACCTTGTGCGCTGTCAATATCTTCGAGAGTGACGGCAGAGAGGTCAAGGTTCTGAATGGCGGCCAGACTGCCAACCACCGGTGGGACGGCCACGATGCGGATGGTGCGTGAGGCTTGGTTCGCGGTTGAGGGAGTGCCTTGTGGGGAGCCGGATGCCTCGATGACGCTCGAGATGGCAGAGAAGAGAGAGGCCGTACCAGCGCTTACTCCTTGCCCGAGGCCGAGGGCAGGCGAGGCGGTGGCCGAGCTTGTGCTTCCAAAAAGAGAACCGAGACCGGAGCCCACACTGGCCCTGAAGTTGGAGAGCAAAGAAAAGGTGCCGTTAGCGGCCCTTGCGATGAGACTCCCTGTGCTAAAGATAACAGAACGGGTGGCAAGGGCCGTGGCCCCCACGGCGCTGTTGGCTGTGTCGAGCGCAAATATCACCCCGCGGCCAGTTGCCAGGGCGATTCCGGAGCCTATGGTCCAAGCGGCCACGGGGGTGTTTACCACCACCACCTGGGCCACTGGGTCGGCCACCGCAAAGGCCAGACCCTTTGCCTTGTGCGTGAGCGTCAATCGAGGCGGCGAGATGCATAGCCCCTCCCCCTGCCTGGAATCAGCACTGCCCCCTCCCATGCCCGATGGTATTGCCTCCTCCCCTGCCTGAGGGGAGGATTGAGGTGGGGTGGGAGAGGTGGGGTGGGGTAGGTTCCCGTCCGCATCCATCTGCGGTATCGAGAGTGTCCCCAAGACAGTCTCGATACCTGCAACAATCTCCGCGCCCCGATGCTTTAGATAAACAGAGGCGAAGTTGTGGCCAAGGAGGTCGTCGCCGGGCTCGAGGTTGATGGTAGTGTTCGCAGGCAGAGTGCGCGTGAACGGCAAACGGGACACTAAACCGGCAATTACTTTGTCGGAAGTGGAGGTCAGGTAGCGGCCTCGGCCCGGGAGGTCTTGTGCTCCGGCTACTCGGGAGGCGGGGTTAGCCACCGAGTAGATGGCGATTGACTCGCGAGGAACACCTCCTGCATTTCCGGCTATTGTGTCGTAAAAAGAGTTGGCATAAAAATTGCCCTGGGAGTGGGCGACAAGGAGGAGCTTTCTGGTGTGTACTTTCTCGCTAGCGGTGGCGAGCATCTCCCGCAGGTCGTAGTCGTCGACAGTCTCCGTGTCAAGCAACCCCTGCGCCACCGACTTCAAAATATCCCCAACACCCCCGAGGTGGGAGGGGTTCAATAGATATTGATAATCTAGTTTCTCTCCTTTGTAATAATCACCAACTTTTGCTCTTAAGTATCTTTGATTGTTTCTTGCGCCCTCTTCGTTTGTAAAAACACCATTAATTCCTGAAATGGTATATCCGACATTCAAACATGCCTCAGACGCAAAAAGCGAAAGTGTAGGCACAGATAAAAACACCACAAAAAATGCCAACAAAGATGTCGTAAATGTTTTCTTTATCATGTGCTTACTTGGCAGGTTTGAGCTCAATTTGGCAACAAAGAAAGTTCTATGTCGCAAGGAATTGAGTCATCTATCCTTCCGCTCTTTAGCTTGGAATAAAAGTCGTCATGTGTCTTTTTCCTAGCCTCTGTATTAAACTGCTCTTCGAAGATAAAGCTTAAATACACATCTTCGCCAAATACAAGATCGAAGCCAAGTCCTTCAGAACCAGACTCATGAATCTCTGATATACAGAAAAATGCTCTGTCTTGCATATTAGCAATTTCTCCTACTATTCCGGAGTTTATTCTTGGTTGTCTCTCCATCTGCAACGCGAGCGCATACTGAAGAAGGACAGCGCGGGTGCGGGCGGAGTCTGGGTAGCGCTCGAAGATGGCGAGCTCGACATCGTCGCGGATGCCGTTCTCATTTACATCTACCCCGGCGACCGTAGTGTCGTAGTAGGCGCGGATGTCGGCCTCGCTCGGATTAACGTTGCCCGCCATCACCAAAACTTCGGCGGGCAAAGGTGGCAGGTTCTCCCCCGTCACATCCGCGAGAGTCAGCTTTGTGGCATGAATCCTCGCCACCTCCGCCTCAGTGCGCTTCGCCTCCCACATCCCCACCCCGCGATAGAGGACAAGTACGACAAAAGCAAAGAGAATCACCCATCCGATTTTTTTAAGTATAGACATACCGTTTTTAATTATTTGCAAAAAATTAAAATGAAAGAACATCTCTCTTTTGATTCTGCGTTGGTTTAGTTTGTTTAGTTATACTCTCTACTTGGCTTTTCTTGCTCGCCTTCACTCTCTTGGACTTCCCTTTTTTCTCCTCCCTCCGCTCCAAACTGGTGTTTGATGAGTTGGGTGCGGGGGTCATGCTCGCGATGCCGAGGCGCCTCTGTGGCACCATCTTCACCATCTTCAAACATGTCGTCCTCGTTTCCTTCGGGTGGATATTGCGGGTCATCATTTAGATGGTCGGGCACAAGGTCGGTAATATACGTTTTTGCCATATAGTGATTTAATCTTTTATGAACTTATCATACCAAGTAACTCCAGATGAGCAAATCGTGAGACTTCCGTAAAGTCAGTGGGTCTAGGATATTTTGGTTTTCGTTCGGCTGAACGGCAACCACCATTGAGCCGTCTCCCCCCCTTATCCACACCCAGACACGACGTGTCTGGGTGTGGATAAGGGGAGGCACTATCTGTTTATCTGGATTCGTCTTGGGTAAAAATGGCCAGTGCCTATTTTTCATCTTCAATCTCATCAAACTTGCGATATGTCAAGGCTTGTGCTACGCTTTAGTTAGTTAGCACAATACTTAGCACAATACTGTAATTTGAATTGATGCAACTGCGTCAAGGAGGGGAATACGTGGGAAGAAAGAAGAATAAACACGCGGAGTTTCTCGTGGGCCAGGAGAAAACTGTCTTCCTTCTCCGGGAAATAGTGGTGAGCGTGCATCAGCCTAAGATGCGTGGCAAGAAGGGAGCAACGGCTACATCCACTAGAATTTTACCCGCAGGCCAGTATCGTGTTCTTCTAATTGCGAACCCAGTGATGGGTCGCAAGGTGGCAGATCCAGCTGTCGCCTACTGGTGGCAGTTCATAGATGAGTCGAGTCCGAACTGCATCGTAGGGACACTCAACGAGAACGTCGCCCGTCATCTCATGCCCGCAGAGGAAGATGCCTCTGCTAAAAGGGAAGACACGCCTCGTGCGCATCAGACGAGCGAAGATAATGACGACCTCTTTTCAGAGGAGGTAGCCTTCGCCACTGGCACTGATGGGTAGTCCGGCTCGTGCTCTCGACACCGCACAGAGACCATAACTCCATTCCAGTACACGGTCGGCCCCTCCAGGCCGACTTTTCCTTTGGCGGTCTTCAGAGCAACTTGCGCTGGGTGCCACCCTCGCTCCATGAGAAGAGAAGCTGTTCGAGAAAATTTTGGGGGTTCTTGTCCGGGTCTATGTACTCGGCGAGCGAAAGAGCGGTGACCAACACGATATGATACTCCTCCTGTTTGGTTGAGAGCGCCTTTTTCCAGGCCGGATGGAGGGTGTTTATAATAACGGTCTCCTCGATGACTCGGCCAAGTAGTTTTGGACTTTCGGTGAGCTCGGCGAGCGCCAGAGTAAGACCGGGACGCTTGTGGCTCCCTTCTCCCTTTTCCCCCTTCTTTCCTTTCTCCTTATTTTGAGTCACCCTTCTCTCCTCTACCTTCTCTTGTATGCCGGCTTGCGCGTCCGGAGCCGACTCGTTTTTACTGCGACCCTCTTCTCCAATTCTAACTCCATCTTTTTTATCCACTGCTCCGTCTGCCTTCCTGCGCACCGAGAGGAGCGGAGCCAACTCGGGAAAATCGCTGGAAACACGCTCCAGGGCGGCCTCAAGCTCGCGAGCAAGGGGCTTCATGTTGCGTTCTAAAGCGGGGCGCTCCCCCTCCGCCCCATACTCACCGAGACTACGCAAAACGGGAATGACCGCTTCCTGTACGGCCCGTCGTATCTTATAAAACTTGCGGAGATGAACGGCATCGGTAAGAAAGTCGCTTTTATTGGTGGTAAGGAGTTCGGCCAGAGCCGGCATCTCGACGAGACCACACAGAAGCGAGGCACTTTTTGGTTTGATGCCAAGCCATTCCCAACCACCCTTGATAACCTTGCCGTAAGTGGAGACGGAAAGCCCACTCTCCAGATGATGACCCAGAGATGCCTGGCCGGTTAGACGCCCGAGCCATCCTTGGGCGAGCACATTTTTAGTGAGAAAACCGGCCCCGATAGGTCGCTTGCCCTTACCGGCACGAACGTGAAAAAGATGGTCCACTCGTTGCTCTTCATCCGGGATAGAGACGAGTTCGCCGTCTATGGTAAATTGCACACTTTTCTTGTAGACATAACGAACTATCTCCTCTCGCAGGTGGTCATGAAAAAGAGGATAGAAATGACGGATAAGCGTTTCGCGCACAAACTCCTTGTTTAAAAGCGGATGAGAGGGATTGGTAAATCGCAAAGTGATAGCGGTCCCTCGAGGATACGGAATACTCTCCGTAAATGGCACAAACTTCCAGGGGGCGCGATAGGGGCCGGTGAGGCGCCACTCGGTAGCGGCGCGCGAACCATTACCACCCTTACTCTCGGTTACTACGGTCTCAGAGATAAGCAAAGAAAGCTTGGCGCCGATGCCGGCAAATCCTATCCCCTCGCCACGCGCCTTGGTGCTGGCGGCGATGTTATGATACTCACGGAGAGAAGCGCGCTTCATACCGACTCCGTTGTCTACGCAGCGCAAAAATCCACCAGTGGCATCTGCTCCGACAGACACATCAAAGCGTGTAGCTTTTGAGTCGAGGGCGTTGGCCACCAGCTCAACCAAAATGACCTCCTCAATCGGAGCGGTGTAGGCATCTCGGATATCCTCTAGCAGATGCTTCAGGTTAACCCTTGTTTCGTTTCCCATATTTCCTAGCTGAGGCCATGTCAGCATACCCCGAGTGGTGGCGGAAAGCAAAGAGATGCAAGTTTTACAACAGCCCTATGGATAACTCCCGGAAGCTCCCAGAAGTCTCCCTTCTCCGGGAGTAGCACTGTCTAGTTAGCGACCGCGCTTAGGAGAAAGGCGAGTTCGAAGGCCTCTTCCTTGATGGCATCGTAGCGCCCGGAGGCGCCTTGGTGGCCGGCCCCCATGTTCACTTTCAGAAGAATGACGTTGTCGGA
>PCYI01000017.1:38883-40785 GCA_002774795.1 Candidatus Vogelbacteria bacterium CG10_big_fil_rev_8_21_14_0_10_51_16
TGGCGAGGGTCGCCCCACTCTTCGTATTCAAGGGTTGTGGAGGTGAGCGATTCGTCCATCATGGTGTTTAGCATGTCCACAAAAGCTCCCGCCGCCGATCGTCGGCTCGCATGAGCGCATCGAGGTCAACAGTGACCCCCTTCTTCTGCGCCCCGGCCTTTACCAGGTCAAGGTTCTCGCGGATGAATTTTATGTCGAGCATGGTGTCGCCATTCTAACAGTCACACAGAATACCCGCCAGTCTATAATGTTGCGCAGAAAAGTATGGCTGAAATGGATCGAATTAAATGCGGTTATTGATACTCGAGAATCTATGCACCAAAAAGCTTCTACTCTCGGATAGAGGTTTTATGCATGTACACCAAAGTATAAGCAATAAGTATGGGAATACCCAATAGCACCAGAATCAAACCAAAAAAATTGATAGTGAAAGAGTTCCCAGTGAAAAACGCACTAGTAGTAAAAAAAGCAACGAATAGAAACAAAAAGTTCCTTAAGAGTACAGTTCTGTAAAATGCCGCTAAAAATTGAGGGGACAATGAATCATTCAAGTTAGCGTTCCCTCGCTTCCTCGCCAAAAACACTCTCTCGCGAATCGTAAATAGACCCAGAATGATACCAATGACAAAGGTTATCCAAAAACCGGTTACGGCATCATCGTAAACACTAAAGTTAACTTGACGCACAGTTTCACCGAAACCGTCGACCGTAACCATGTACGGCGGTGATACGCAAAACGAAAAAAAGACCGCCGCGGCAACCCCTAAAATAACCAGGGTCACTATGTTAACACTCTGCACTCTACGCAACATAGTAATCGGAGAAGCCGTATCCAGTGAAAGCAGCGGTGGTGGTGCGCCTTGAGGCGACTGAGAGCTTATCATTTCTTTGATGTTATGTGATTAACGTTGTTTAATTAACTTCATACTTCTCCATCGTAATTATATACTCCCTAACCATAACCCTCCCCTAGCCAAGGGAGGGAAAAGATAAGAGTTTCGTAACTCAAAATCTCTTGAGTTCCCGCTCATCCATTATGTGCATTGTAGCATCTAAATGCGGAGGTGTTTCGGTTGTCAAACAGATGTCTTGGTCAGATAGACCATTGTGTATATGGTAAGCATGGGGAGACCGATAAGTATAAAAAAGAACAGGGCGTATGCCATAGCCAGGCCGAGGTCAGTTCTCATGTGGCCCAAAAAAAAATACAAAAGCCACAGACCCGCGAACATAAAGGTAAAATTTCTTACAATCACAAGGGCCCATAAAGCATTAGGTGTCCGTATCGGTATTATGACGGAACTGTTCTTTGCGCTCTCATTCGATTTCTCTTTACTCATAAAGCGTCGCTCTCGACGTGTAAACAATCCCAGGACAAAAATAAAAAAAAGTATTGTCAATAGGCCAATACCAGCTACATTATAAGTAACCCAGTTTCTCATTATGATTCCCTCATCCGTAATATAATTCGAAAGAAAAACACGATATACCAAAAAGACAGAGGCGATAATCACCAAAACAACAATAGTCACCGCGTTTACCCTCCATACCTTGACAGAAAGTACGGTGGGGGTCACGGTTTGTAATTGCACTTCCACAGTTGGCGTTGAGGCTGTCTCTTCCTTTATCATACTGTTATATTATAGCTTGTCGCCTTTCGAAAGACAACTGGCTCGTAGACATCTGACTTACTTCTCACGCTGGATTTGCGTAGCAACCGGAAAAAGTACATACGGGTAAACTATTCGCCCACCGCGCTTAGGAGAAAAGCGAGCTCAAAGGCAGTTTCGCGGAGCGAATCGTAGCGGCCTGAGGCGCCTTGGTGGCCGGCCCCCATGTTCACTTTCAGAAGAATGACGTTGTCGGAGGTGGTGTGCTCGCGCAATTTGGCCACCCACTTGG
>PCYI01000025.1:0-4934 GCA_002774795.1 Candidatus Vogelbacteria bacterium CG10_big_fil_rev_8_21_14_0_10_51_16
AAAAACAGCTCAAAAGGTCTTGCGACTTGGGTCCCTTGCCCAAGTCTCACCCTGGCCAGGGGAGGGAATAAATGCGAGTTTCGTAATTCACAATCGCTTAAACAGGAAGCGGTCAATGGGCACGTGGCGTAATTGGTAGCCGCGCACGCTTCAGAAGCGTGTGCCGAAAGGCGTGGGAGTTCGACTCTCCCCGTGCCCACAGTATTGCAACGTATAAGAAACATTGTTCCACGTGTAACGTTTCATATGAAACCTAATATCACAATACCATCTAAGATAAAGGCTGTAGCGGATACTCTTGAAAGAAATGGTTACTCGGCTTACTTTGTCGGTGGCTGTGTACGCGACCTCCTGCTTTCACGTGAACCTAAAGATTGGGATATCACCACAAACGCCTCCCCGGAGCAGATACAGTCTCTCTTTGCGCACACCTTCTACGAAAACGAGTACGGCACCGTGGGAGTGGTGATTGATGGTCAAGATGCTACTGGCACGGAAAACAGTGTGGGTTCACATGCAACGAATCCAAGTAATGTTTCACGTGAAACACATAGTAGGGTTACACGTGAACCAGCTCTAGACCAAATGGCGGAGTTATCTCATTTTAAGTCCTCTTCAATAGATTATTCGCCCGATGCCGTGGTCAGTACTAATTCTGTTACACGTGAACCAGGGCCATCTCTAAACTCCGTGGCCACAGACGTGGTTACACGTGAACCCAACACAACCCAAAGGCCCACGGTGGTGGAAGTGACGCCCTATCGAAAAGAGGGCTCCTACTCGGACAAACGCCACCCGGATAACGTTTCATTTGAGGCATCTCTTGAAGAGGACCTGTCGCGCCGCGACTTTACAGTAAACGCCCTCGCCTACTCAGTATCTAAAGGACAGATAGTGGACCTCCATAAGGGACAGGATGATGTCCTTAAGAAAACATTAAGGGCGGTGGGGGAGCCTAGAAAGCGTTTTGAGGAGGACGCCTTGCGAATGTTGCGAGCAGTGCGTCTGGCTTCGGAACTAAATTTTGCGATTGAGGCCGATACCCAGGAGGCCATCGTGGTAAACGCCCATCTCATAAAAGAGATCGCCACTGAACGCATCACGGATGAGTTCTCCAAGATGCTTATGAGCGCCAACCCCGCTCCAGCCATGCAAATCTGCCACCAACTAGGCCTTCTCAAGTATTTTATTCCGGAACTCGAAGAGGGGATAGGTATAGAGCAGAGGGGTGAGCACATCTACGACGTCTGGGAGCACAACCTGCGTTCACTCCAGCACGCCGCCAACCGGGGCTGGTCGTTTAACGTGCGCCTGGCGGCCCTGCTTCATGATGTTGCCAAACCCGCCACACGCGAGCGCGACACGACGCGAAACATCTGGACATTCCACGGCCACGACGTTGTAGGAGCAAAGATGGCCAAGCGCATCATGCAACGCCTGAAGTTTTCACGGGAAACAACGGAAGTGGTCGTGAAGCTGGTGCGTTATCATCTCTTTTTCTCGGATGTGGACAAAATCACCCTTTCAGCCGTACGCCGGATGGTGCGAAATGTCGGGCCGGAGCTTGTCTGGGAGCTTATGAAATTGCGAGCCTGTGACCGTATCGGCACCGGACGACCCAAGGAGGCCCCCTACAGACTGCGAAAGTATGAAGCCATGATTGAGGAGGCCATGAGAGCACCCTTGACTGTGGGCATGTTAAAAATTGACGGCGCCAGACTAATGGCTGTTACCGGCGAGACGCCCGGGCCAAGATTGGGATGGACACTACACGCTCTCCTGGAAGAGGTTTTGGACAACCCAGAATTAAACACGGCCACGTATCTTGAAACGCGAGCGCTGGAACTAATGAGGCTAAAGACATCAGAGCTGGAGGCCCTTGGGGAAAAGGGAAGAGAAAGAAAGGGGGTGCATGAACAACATGAAATTGGAAAGATTCGTAGGAGACATAAGGTTTCCTAAGGGAGAACGGTTACAGAAACTGCTGTCCACATTGTCTTTTTGGCCATCTTGTGTAAACTATTGCTATTATTAGCCATAATTCAAGGAGTTGTGATTAGATGAACAAGATGAGAAAAGGCTCGTTCGACCATCATTTCTCCCAAAGAATTATACGCTAGGCATAAGACTGTTTATTATGTCTGGCAAAAAAACAAACACCATGTTAAAGAAAGGAAACGCGACGGTGTGGGTTGTTGTTGTCATCGTCGTCGTCTTGTTGCTCATCTGGTGGGCAATGAGCAAGGGCGAGACCACCACTCCTGCGCCTGAAGCCCCAGTACCGGCAGCGGAAGCTCCGGCAGCCGTGGGTGCCACCGTGGAAGTGCTTCCAGCAGGGGAGTCTGCCCCGGCCGCAGACGCGATGGTTCAGTAGTCATCTTCACGCTTCACGTGAACATAAAATCCCGCCTTACGCGGGATTTTATGTTTTCAAAAAATAGCCTCGCCTTTTTTATTGTGACTACTTACCTCGCCGACGACCGTGGAATGCTTTGTGGACATCACGCAAGCCCGCATCTGTAAGGTGCGTATAAATCTGGGTGGTCGAGATATTGGCGTGGCCGAGCATGGCTTGCACCGAGCGCAGGTCGGCGCCATTTGAAAGAAGGTCTGTGGCAAAACTATGGCGAATAACGTGCGGTGTTACCTTTTTTGATATACCGGCTTTTATGGCATACTGCTTTACAATTCGCTCTATCGAACGTGATGTGAGGGCTACGGGGAGTGCGGCTGTGCCTCCACCATCTCCACGAGGAATAGCCACAAAGATCGCCTCGCTTACGTCCCCGCGCTTATTAATATAGTTCTTCAGGGCGGTCTTTGCTGAGTCGGCCAAAAACACCACCCGAACCTTAGAGCCCTTTCCGCGTACAGAGAACTCGTCGCGAGAGAGGTCTACGCGGTCGAGAGTGAGAGCACAAAGCT
The DNA here is from genome assembly GCA_002774795.1 of Candidatus Vogelbacteria bacterium CG10_big_fil_rev_8_21_14_0_10_51_16. Taxonomy (GTDB): domain Bacteria; phylum Patescibacteriota; class Minisyncoccia; order Phycocordibacterales; family JACRKE01; genus 1-14-0-10-51-16. The sequence continues at coordinate 2,926 of PCYI01000025.1, forward strand.
CGGAGACACGGAGACCAGTAGAAAACAGAAGCTCGAGAATGGCTTTGTCGCGGAGACTGCGCAAGTCTGCCCCGGTCGGAGCGGCCAAAAGGCGCTCGAGATCATCGACACTAATGAGGTCTAGGTCTCGCTCGCCTGTTTTCGCGAGCTCAATGCGGTCGGGCGCAAGAGCTGTCACATTTTGACGGACTAAATACTTTAAGAAAGTGCGCAGGGCGATGAGGTGATAGTTTTGGGTGTTTTTTTGAAGACCCTTGCGATTTAGGTGCAGACGAAATTGGCGCACAGCATCGTCGGTGATAGCCTTTGGCCCGGCAATCTTCGCGAAGGTGAAGAAGGCTCGCAAGTAGCGGTCGTAATTTTCTACGGTTTTTACACTTCGGCCCTTCTCGATCTCGATGTATTCGAGAAAACGCCGGCGAAGTTCTTGGATATCATTGGTCACACAAAAAGTATAGCACGATGTTGTGCGACACACCGACTTCACCTAGCAGATGGCAGGCAGTAAGTAGCAGGTAGAAATACACTCCTAGGTAATGACCCATACTGTGAGTTACGAAATTGCCCCTCCCCTGGCCAGGGGGAGGTTGGGAGGGGGTAGATTGCAGAAATACGGCCCAAAATCTACCCCACCCTAGCCCTCCCCTGGCCAGGGGAGGGAATAAATCCGAATTTCGCAATTCACAAACCCATAGGAATCGTGATGGGTTACCTTTCTGGGGATATTGACACATCTATAAAACACAGGTAAAGTTGTACACGGGAAAGTGAGTTTTCACAGTGAAAAGCTCGTCGCGACCAAGAAAGGAGAGCGAGATGACAGGAGAACTGCCTGCTTCCTACGACGCCCTCCTCGCCGAGGAGCAAGCGTCCAAGCACCGCCTTACCGTGGTGGTGCTCGAGCCCGAGAAAATGTGGGCTTGGTGGCGCTACGTCTTTCTCTGCAAGATACCTTTGCTCGAAAGGCTTCCGGCACACCTTGACGACAAGCCGGCCTGGACCAAGCTCAGGGGCGAGCTTTCGAACGACGCGCTCGTCGCACAACTGCGCGGGCTTGTGCGCCAGTTTTCCACCTTGCCGCACCTCAATCGCTGGCGGCGCGAAGAGCTCGGCGAGCACCACGAGGGCAAAGAGCTGGTGGCCGCCATCGGGGTAGATATAGTGGGTAGCTATCCGGAAGTGAACGGCAAAGGTATGACGCTCTGGTGGGGACCCTGGCCGGACCACCGCGAGGTAAGTGGCATCATTTCCGGCTATGTAGCACTCGAGGGTACATACTACCCCTACGGCCACCAAATGGCCTTCTGGGGCATGGAAGGGGAGGAGCGCCTGCTTGAGAACTTTACGCCGGAGAAACGGCGGAATGTGGCCATTTGGGAGTTCCGCCTCGGGCGCGAGCCGGGCGAGCCCTTCCAGATTGGCATTGCCGGACTCGACGAAGTGGAAGCGCTTCGCGAGACATACCGGCACGTGGCCCTAAGCCACTGTCGCCCCAATCTGGTGGCCGTCTACCTACCCATAGACGGAGCTGCTGAAGGGTTCGCCCTCCGCCACCAAGGCGACCCGCCCGATGCCCCCTTGAGGGTCCTACTTTCCACCTGAATCGGCCGAGAGAGCTCAATGCCCCGGCCGATTTTTTGATGTCGCAAACACCTGCCGGAAAATACTGAACCCGGCTTATAAAACAAAAACCGTCCGTGCAATATTTGGAAATTTGCCACGATTGGTCATTTCCTATAAAGTAACCCTGGAAAAAAGGACCCTCCACTATCACTCTTTTTAAGGAAAGGTGACGAATGTTTACGGGAATAGATATTGATCCGAGCGACTCGGAAAAGAGACGGCAAAATGCTGTGGCCAAGAGAAGGCAGGAGTACCTCGACCACATCGAGAAGATGGTCCGGCTCGGCTACCCGAGCGCCTGTGGCAAGACTCCCGAGCTCTTTAGACTGTGAGTTACGAAATTGCCCCTCCCCCTAGCCAGGGGGTGAGAAGTGGGTAGGGCCCCA
>PCYI01000025.1:4990-21694 GCA_002774795.1 Candidatus Vogelbacteria bacterium CG10_big_fil_rev_8_21_14_0_10_51_16
AGAATTAGCAAAAATCAGGCATTAAAAAAGGCGTGCGGGAATTGAAGATTTATGCCGCTACATACATCTCCAATCTCCGCACGCCTTTTGCCGCTCTGGGAGTTCTTTTGTTTTCTTTACTCCGCGGGCTGGCAAAAATAGTGATGGTCGAGCTAACTGGTGGTGGCAGACATCCCTGGCTACCCGTCCTCAAGGGCGCACGCGCCCTGGGTGTGAGCGGGCGTCAACAGTCTTGCGCCGAGAACACCGAAGCAGAGGAAGGTAATGCTTCCGTGTAAAACCGGAAATGAGAGTGGAGCTCTCTTTCGTACGGTTTCGGAACAATAAAGGACAATCGCAAAGGCGACATCTGCCGTGTGCTTCCAAAATCGCTAACTCTTCCATCACAACAAAGAACTATCTGTCCTATAGTATAAGGGACATGGTCAAGGACATGCAAGGGAGTTATCCACAGATGGTCTCAATATACTTATTGCCACATTCCTTCCTTGCAAGGAAATCATTCTCATGTACTGTGGTGGCAGACTAGGAACCTTAGAGGAAGGAGCCTCCGTGTGTCGAATGACAACACCTTCTGAATATCACCAAAATCAGTACTACGGCTACCCGCCACCGCGCGAGCTCGAGGCAGAGGGAGTCTGTGGGCGGGTGATTCCGCTTCTGGCTTTCTACCTCGTCCGACTCGTCCATGCATTAGTGGTGGATCGCAACAGTCGACCGTGGCGGCCGACGAAGGGAGTTCGCATGCCGTCCATTATTCTCATGGCCTCGGGGGCATTCACTCTCTTTCTAGTTGCCGCGACATTACACGGCTTACGCCGGCTAGCCTGTCTGCCGGCAACACTCGTGCGGGCCGCCATTCGCAAACTACGAGGCGAGTGACTGCCCCGACTGCCACCAGAGCCCGCCCGAAAGGACGGGCTCGCCTACTTTATGTCAAAATGTTTCAGCGTTTCGCGATGTCGTTGCGGATCAGACCGTCCAAAAACGGGTCCAGAAGCAAGGCTTCTTAATTCTTACAATAACTCATGTGGCTAATAGTAAAGACTTTTTACCACCGCAGAAGCCTTGCTTCTTGTTTTCGGACGGTCTGAAACATAAAGCGCCCGGGGCTTCCGCTGAATCGATGGGTCGACCAGCAAGATGCCGCGGGCGCGGAAGGGGACACTGAAGCTAAATAGACTGTGGGTTACGAAATTGCCCCTCCCCCTGGCCAGGGGGAGGTTGGGAGGGGGTAGGTTGGTTGTATGTGGCTTAACCACAACCCCACCCTAACCCTCCCCTGGCCAGGGGAGGGAAAAAACTCGCATTTCGTAACTCAAAGAAATAGACCATCGCGAATCAGAACGGGGCGGTGCGAAAGCCGCAGTAACACATTCGAGCAAGCTGTTCGCCGTGGGAAAGCGCCATCTGCCCGTCGGGGCTCGTGAGGTGCGGGACGAGTTCATAGAGCCTCTGGGTGATATCCGGGATGGGGAGGTTGTCTCCGCCGTGGTTCTGGAGGGCCGCGCCCCCATCGAGCTTGGCGAGGGCCATCACCATCTTTACGAAAATCTCCACAATTGCCGCTGGAGCCGAAAACCCTTCTGCGAGGATACTTCCATTTGCCACGTATCGCGTGCAGTTCGTTGTTTCAGGGGCTATTCGTGTCAGGCTCAAGCCGGCTGGCACAATGACTCCCCTCTCGAGCTCCGGGCCGATTGTCTCACGAAAGTCGTGGATACTCGTGCCTCGCAAGTAAATGGTAGCCTCGACCCTGCCTCTGAACTCTTCGAAGGTCACCTTCGCTATGGAGATGACCGACGACGGCGACATCGGGCCATGGTAAACGAGAGCTGTCGGCATGCCGTCCGTTTTCCGCCAGTGCTCATTCCTTCCAAAATCAAACTCCACGAACGTCTTTGGGACAACCTTCGGGATAACACACATTTCCAATCCTCCCGGCCGGATTAGTGGCCTGTAAAGTCCTTAGTGAGAGCATTGTCCGGCGCCCCGCCGTTGCCCCACCTGTACTGCTGGCATCCTACCCCAAGCCGCCTCCGCTGGCAACCACACACACCTCTGCAAAGTTCAACTTTACGTAAAGTTGAACTTTGCTATAATGATTAATTATGGACAGGCCACCAATAGAACTGAATACCTTTCATCACATCTACAACCGCGGGGTAGACAAAAGAAAGGTTTTTATGGACGACAAAGACAGGAAGCTCTTCCTAAAATATCTCAATATCCTAAATGATCAGGATGCTGACAGCCCATCCAGACTGAACGTCGCTGAAGAGCCTGAAAGTCAGCCTGGCCGGAACAGGCTTACTGATATCGTTTGCTTTTGCTTGATGGACAATCATTTTCATTTTCTGTTACATGAATCTTTCGCGGGTGGGATCAGTAAGTTTATGCAACGCCTGGGCACTGCTTACACGCTATACTTCAACGAAAAATACGAGCGCAGTGGGGCCTTGTTTCAAGGAAGATACAAAAGTAAAGAAATCGATGACGAAAACTATCTGATGGGTGTCGTCGACTACATCCACTGCAACCCGACCAAGCCCTCAAGCAAAGATGTTGGTGACAAAAAAGAGTATCGCATCCGAAACAGTGAGTCTGATCTGGGGCGGTTGGAAAAGTACCGCTGGTCAAGCTTCCACTCTTTTTGCAACAGGGGAGAGTACGACGCATTAGTAAACCCTGAAGTCTTGAAAGACTATTTAGAGATGCCGAAAGATTACCGCCAGTGGCTCCGAGAAGAACACGACCTGGAAGACGGCCGCGACTACCTCATCGACTAAGTAAAGTTTGAACGCCTCTGCCGGCCTTCCCCCGTAAAGTTCAACTTTACGTAAAGTTGAACTTTACAGGTTAAGCAAACACAGCAGGGGTCTTCGCGCAAAAACAAACCGCCCCCGAGCTTGAATAGCCGGGGGCACAGACGAAGAGCGGGCAAGCGCAAAGATGCCGCCTCGGGGGAGGCGGCATGGAAGAATGGAAGAGAGGGCGAACGGCCGAACGGTCGTTGAGCCGTTCGCGAAAGCTCTTCAAATTGGAAAGAATCTGGGTGGTGTGGGGGCTGACTACTTCTCGATCAAGGCCTCGGCGATGGCGGGATTGAGGCGGCCTTCGGCGACCAGCCGCCTGATGTAGGCTTGTAAACTGGACGTGGATATGTTGCTCATGCGGAGCTTCATCGCCTGCCCAGCCTCCTCGTTAGTCATCTGACCTTGCTTAACGAGAGCCTCGAGGCTCGCGCCGAATTCTCTGACAAACGTCGGCGTCCACCAGCCACCTGGGGGTTTGAACTGCTCCCCCGCCTGCCGGAGCTTGCGGAGTTCGGTGGCCGTGAGATCGTAGCTCACGTTGCCATCTTCGCCTCGATAGACGAAACGCACCTCGAACCGGGTCGGGTCGTCCCTCGCGATGAGGAATCTCGGGGAGGCACCCACGAGGTACTCGAGCTCCGGAGGGAGGGGTAGCTCGGCCCCGCCGCCCGCGCGGTAGAGCGATGGGCGACTGCCGCCCGCCACTCCGAGCCAGATAGCCTGGTGCCAGGCGGCCACGTCTGGGCATTCGCCCTCGTGGTCGCCATGCATGGCCTCATGGTAACATCGGCCGGCAACAGGGCCGGCATACTTCGGCGCGTCGCCGAGGTAGCCACCCATCTGAGACTTGTGGGACTCTGGCTCCACCTTCGACCCCTTCACCTGTTCACGCTCGGAGCAGTGCTCCTCACCGATGTAGTGCGACTCGGGGCCGTTGACTAGGCACGAGTCGCAATAAAGGCCGGAGCTCTTCCAGTAATGCCCGTGGCCGCCCCCGTGATCGCACCAATCTTGATCGGGGCATCGGCCGTTTGCATGGCCGAGGTCGCTGTCGTGCTTGCACGGCGGGGGCGCGGGGCGCTTCACAGATGGGAAGACAATGAGCTTGTGCTCGTCGATGGATCCCGCGCCGGCAGAGGGACCCCAGATGGCCGGCGGCTCGCCGGAGAATGGCTTCGCGCGCCCTGGTATGTCCACCATTCCCTCGCCCTGACGACTCCTGTTGGCCATTTCGGCCTTGCTCGGCACGTGATACGGGGCCCGTTGCCCGGCCTCCGCATGGTGCATGGCGCCAGTGGCCTCCGGCTCTCTGTGGTGATTGTGCCAGCCCACAATGGGACAGCCCATCTCACAGTTCACGCCTTGCCCGGTGGTGGGCGCAGGTTCCGTCTTGGCGAAGTTCACCTTCACCAGTCGGACCTTGTCCCACTGGATATGGGTGGAGACACCCATGGCGGCGTTCTGCTCTTCTTGCAGGGCCATGCCGGCCAGATTGCTCTCCAGCATTTCCGGATTGAGGCGCTTCGGCAATTCCTTGGCGAGGTACTGCCGTAGGCCCGCCTGCCAGTCGGCGAGGGCCACCTTGTGGGCGGCCTCCGCGAGGGAGACCTCGGGAGTCCCCGCCGCCATGCGCGTGTCGGGGGCCATGGGCGGCTCGCCCAACTCATTGACAGCGCTCGAAAGCGCTACCGTGAGCTCGCGAGAGACGATGGCGTTCACCCTTGCGTGGGTGGCCGCGTAGTCGTCCGCGAACGAGGCCCCATTCTCCTCGAGCTTGAGCATCCGCTCGATGCCGTGCGCCGTGTGCCGGAGAGGCACATGAGCGTAGGCGCGGACGTTGTACTCGCCCAGACGGGCGAAGCCGTCCGTGGAGCAGTGGCCTGTCCGGCCATCTCCCTCGGCGATCTCTCCTGCCGTCTTGCGACAGCAGGTGGGAGTTGCCGTGATGACCCGCGACGACAGGGCAACCGTGGTTGCCTTCCAGCCGGGGGCCTCCTCAACCACTTCATAGTGGCCACGAGCATGCTCCACGACGATGAATATTCCGTCGTGAAAGCCGAAGGCCAGAAAGCAGAGCGTAACCAGGACCGTGCCGTAGTAAACTTTTCGCCACACCCAAGCCGGGAGAACGAATGACACATCTTCCCCGGCCTCTCTCTCTTTGCAGAGTACCCACTGGACCACAGCAAGAAACACTAATGCGGAGAATGAAACCAGGACGAGAACAGACCAGTCAGACTGTGTGGCCAGATTCCAGTCGCTGGAGGCGATGTCCGCGAACACGAAAGCCACCAGCGACCCGATGAAGCAGAGGAAATAGCCGGTGGCCTGCCTCGAGGTCGGGAAACCGTCGTTCGGCGACCTCTCGGCGCCTTCGCCTGTTGCGACAGGTTCGCCGCTATCCTTGTAGGCGAGGCGGGCGGCCAACCACTCGCGGAGCGGGATGAACACCCGTCCGCGACCGGCGGCCAAGACCGCGAGGCGGCGCTGTTCGGCGATGGCCTCCTCGGCCGCCGCCTTGAACTCCCCGCCCGAAGACATGGGGCTTTCGCCACTGTCGCTCGCACTCTCGACATCGCCCTTGGCAACCTGCATCCACTCGCTCCAGCCTTCCGCGGAGACGACGCCTCCGGTGAGGCCGAAGAAGACCCGGGCCTTCCAGGTGCCCTTACGGGCCGCTCCCCGGCACCAGCCGAAGAACCCCATGCGCCACGCCGTGACGGCGAGCGCGATGGCCAGCAACGACCAGAACCAAACCGCGTAGAATCCGAGAATCGTATCGTACATAACCCAAACACCACCTTTCAAGGAACTTGCCCCGTTTCGGGGCTTACAGGTGCGCGACTATCGCTCACCTTGACTGTTATTAGTATATCATGTGGCGTAGTGGTTTGGCAAGAGCCTAAATCCAGCAGTGAATTAGAGCACTGTTGCTGGGTTAATCCTATGTGTAACCCCTCACACCCTGAGTCTATAGAATTACAAAATGGCTCCTCCCCCTGGCCAGGGGGAGGTTGGGAGGGGGTAGATTGCAGAAATACGGCCAAAAATCTACCCCGCCCTAGCCCTCCCCTGGCCAGGGGAGGGAAAAAACTCGCATTTCGTAACTCAAGGCCTGAGTATGTCGTCCCGGCCCCTTATTTGGTACGGGGTAAACTCCGGCCGGCCTGCCTACCGCAGGCAGGCCGTTCTGCAACGGGATGACACTCGCGAGAAGCGAGAAGTGTGAGGGGGGGTTACTCCTCTGTAGTTTGCGCAGTAGATAGTATTGTGCTACAATAAGATATTATGTTAAGTGTCAAGAAAAAAGAGGGGGTTATAGCGAAGGTGCGCCTGCACGACAAGGACACTGGCTCTTCGGCCGCGCAGGTGGGTATTTTGACGGAGCGCATCGCCGAGCTTACCCGCCATTTGAAGAAAAACAAGAAAGATGTTCACTCCCGTAGGGGCCTTTTGCAGATGGTGGCCGACCGGCGCACTCATTTGAAGTATTTACAGAAAAACAATGTCGCAAGCTACGACAAGGTTGTGAAAAAATTGGGTTTGCGAGCGTAAAAAACATCCCCAGTTGTGGGGTGTTTTTTTATAGAATCTGATATAATTGTCTTGCATCAGTTTTCAGCCGGCCTGGTTCTGGTGCGGTATGTAATTAGCTACTAGCAACTGGCAACTAGTTATTAGTTCCTTACCCCACCCCACCCCAGCCCTCACATCTCTCGGCGTGCTCGCCGAGGCCGCGAGCCCACCTCCCTCGCCTACGCTCGGTCCGGTCTTGCGAAGTGGGGTTCATCCCACTTCTCACCCCTTAGGCAGGGGAGGGGGCATATCCCCGGCCCCCAGTACCAGAGCTTCGCTCGGTACAGGGCGAAGCAGGAGAGGGAGCAATCATACTCAATCCTCCAAGAAACTTAGAAGGGCCGGGATTGAAAATTCATGTCAAGCATTTTCAATTTTATATTGTCACTTTACATTTTGAGATTTCTCACTCCTTCGGCAGATCTCCCTTAGGGATGACATTTTCAATTTACTTGTGAGCATTATCAAACACCCCGTAAAGTTCGCTTTGCTCACCATGGGGCGAGACTCGATAACTTACGGTCCCTACTATATTTAACGCCCTTTTTTCATAAACATTTATGAGTATAATCAAACACAAAAATCAACGGGTTGGGGTTTTTATCGACACGGCCAATCTCTATCATAGCGCCAGAAATCTTTATAATGCCCGCGTGAATTTCGGTGCCATTCTCGAAGATGCAGTGGCCGAGCGACAGCTTATCCGCGCCATCGCTTACGTCATCACCACCGAATCCGGTGAAGAAAAAACTTTTTTTGAAGCCCTCACCAAGATGGGCATCGAGACCAAGACGAAGGATTTGCAGATATTTTTCGGTGGGGCCAAGAAGGCGGATTGGGACGTGGGACTAGCCGTAGACACCATAAAGCTCGCGCCGCGACTTGACGCGGTGGTCATAGTTTCCGGAGACGGCGACTACGTGCCCCTGCTCCAGTTTTTGAAAGAGAACATGGGCGTGCAGGCGGAGGTGATTGCCTTTAGCAAAAGTGCCTCTTCAAAATTGCGCGAGGCGGCTGACGACTTCATAGACCTCTGTGAGACTCCGGAGCGCTATTTGTTTTCCGTCCGAAGCGGTCGCACCCCGCGCCCTCGGGCCCGGCCAGCGGCCACGCCCACCCCAACCAAACATGCAGAAAAAAGAGTATCACCTCCTGTTAGGAAATAAGAGCCTCTCGGCCACCTTTACCGACATGGCCGAGCAGGCCTCCGGGTCCGTCTTACTGCGTCTCGGAGAAACGGTGGTCCTTGTAACGGCGGTCATGGCGAAGCATCCAAGTGAGAGCAAGAACTTCCTGCCCCTTACCGTCGACTACGAAGAAAGGTTTTACGCCTCCGGAAAGATTTTGGGTGGGCAGTACGTACGACGCGAGGGCCGCCCCACCTCGGAGGCCATTTTGAGCGGCCGGATGGTAGACCGAACCATTCGGCCACTTTTCGACCAACGCTTGCGCCATGAGGTGCAGGTAATAGTGACGACACTCTCCATAGATGCCGAGCACGACCCGGACACTCTCGCCATCATCGGCAGTTCGCTCGCCTTAGGGGTTTCCGATATCCCCTGGAACGGACCCGTCTCGGCGGTACGAGTGGGAAAGGGGACGAACGACAATCATCTACTCAACCCTACCAACGGCGAACAGACGACCTCCCCTTGTGAGCTTGTTATGTGTGGCAAGGCGGGTAGTATCAATATGATAGAGGCTTCCGGGCGCGAGATGTCGGAGACTGAAATTGAGAACGCACTCGCCTTTGGTCTCGACGCTATTACAACCATTGAAGCGTGGCAAGAGCAGATTATCAAAGAGATTGGAAAACCAAAACGCGAGCTAATATTCCCAACACTCTCGCAGGCGGCCAGTGAACTCTTCGCGCGAGAGGTGGAATCCGTTATTGAGGCAACTGTTTTCTCTGGTACACCCGGTAAAACAACCATCGAGGACCTAAAAGAAAGGTGGTTGGCGCGTCTGGAGGCCGAGCTTCCAAGCGAAAGACGCAACTTAGCAGAGACACACTTCGACGAGGCGGTGGATGCGTGCCTTCATCGCGGGGCGCTCGAGGCGAACAAGCGAGCTGATGGCCGTGGCCTCGAAGAGGTGCGGCCGCTCTACGCACAGGCGGGTGGAGTCTCGTCTGTATTACATGGGACCGGCCTCTTCTATCGCGGAGGCACGCACGTACTCTCGGTGCTCACGTTGGGCGGCCCGAAGGACTCCCTTCTTCTCGAAGGAGCTGAGGAAAATGGCCGCCGGTATTTTATGCACCACTATAACTTCCCGCCCTTTTCCTCGGGCGAGACCGGACGGATGGGCGGTACCAACCGCCGCATGATTGGTCATGGGGCCCTGGCTGAAAAGGCCCTTCTACCAATGCTCCCGTCGCGCGAAAGCTTCCCCTACACCATTCGCATCGTCTCCGAATCGCTTGCCTCAAACGGCTCCACCTCGATGGCTTCGGTGTGCGCGAGCACACTTGCATTAATGGATGGAGGAGTGCCCATCATCAGGCCCACAGCTGGCGTAGCGGTAGGACTCATGATGGGAAGACAAAAGGAAGAAGAAAGAAGCAAAGAGGATGGACCAGAGCCCACTACGCTCTACGCCCTACGCTCTACGCCCTACCGCATTTTGACGGACATTCAAGGGCCTGAGGACGAGCACGGGGACATGGACTTCAAGGTAGCCGGTACTCGCGAGGGCATTACTGCCGTACAGATGGATGTGAAGGTTGAGGGTGTCCCGCTCGCTGTTTTAAGCGAAGCGTTCGTCGCGGCCAAAAAAGCACGTCTGCAGATTCTTGATGCCATTGAGGCGGCTATTCCGAACCCGCGCCCAGACCTTCAGCCGACGGCCCCGCGAATCGCCTTGCTTAAAATCCCGCAGGATAAGATTGGAGGCGTCATTGGCCCCGGAGGGAAGATAGTGAACGAGCTCGGCCGGCGCACGGCAAGCGAAATCAGTATCGAGCAGGATGGTACTGTCACCATTGTCGGCGAGCGCGATGGTGTCGCCCGCGCCCGCGCGGCGATTGAAAGCATGACGCACGAGTATAAACAGGGGGAGCGCTTCGAGGGCGTAGTTACGCGCATTATGGAGTTTGGGGCCTTCGTATCGGTCGGCCCCAATACCGAGGGACTGGTGCATATCTCGGAGATTGCCCCGTTTCGGATAGCAAACGTACGCAACGTGCTTGCGGAGGGAGAGAGAGTGCCCGTGGTCGTGAAAGAGGTGGACGAGCGTGGCCGTCTTAATCTATCGATCAAGCTTGCTGACCCAGATTTCGCCACAAAGAAAGGGGTGCTTAATAGCTTATAGCTTGTAGCTTGTAGACGAATCAACACTATGCCGAAAATTGCCCACATTGACACATTGCCCCGGAAGCTTGTTGGGGCGGCTTGCGTCCTTGAAAACGAGGCTGGAGAAATACTCGTGATGAAGCCAAACTACATGGAGGGTTGGCTCATCCCCGGTGGCGTCTGCCGGCAGTACGAATCACCGCAAGCGGTGGCCCTCCGCAAGACCCAAGAAGAGGTCGGCGTCGACACACACTCCCCCGCGCTCGTGGGCACATTTCATAGCCTGCGCCGTTCCGAAGAAGGCCAGCGCTACGAATCTGTGCATTTTATATTTGTGGGTGGAGTGCTCACCAAAGAACAAATTTTAAAAATCAAGCTCCAAAAAGAGGTGTTTGAAGAGTACCGCTTTGTGCCGGTCGCAAAGGCTCTTGAACTCTTAAGCTTTCCTCTAAACGACCGCGTCCGCCAATCATTGGAGGCGAGAGAGAAGCGCACCGTCGCCTACTTTGAGCTTGTGGAAGAGTGAGGAACGGGGCACAGGGCGTAGGGCACAGGGCGGAGAAAACTCGAGACGGTTTCCATTATTCATTATTCGGTTTCTTGCCCACCATACCCTGTGGCCTACGCCCTGACCACAAGAGGCCGGTTCCCAATCATTAGAAGTTTGTTGTATACTAACGACACAAACGTTAGGCTTTTTTTATCATCATGGATCCAATTCAAAGTAACCAAACCTCGACAACTGAACCAGCCAAAGACCAGACAGGCCTCGGTAATCTTATGATGCCGGCCACGGTCCTTGCTAGTGGTAATCCCATTGGCCCTTCCGGCACAGATTCACCGTCGACCGTCCCTGCCACCGTCACCACAGCCACCCCGACACAAGCTCCAGTGTTAGCACAAACCATCGTCGCACAGGCCCCCGATGTCTCTTCCGCTTTACCTCTCGGCGCAACATCGGCCACGTCAATAACACCCGCGTCCCCCGCGCCCGCAACAGAGCAAGGCGCCACAACACCAGTAGCAACAAACAGTAGTGGCGGGCAACTGTCGCCCACAGGGGGGGTGGCTCCGATGCCACAAAGCCCCGAAGCTCCCTCAATCTCCACAACACAAGTCTCTGTAGCATCAAGTCCTACGGGTAGCTTTGCCCAGTCTCAACCATTAGCGAACACGGGTATGGCTGTGGGAACCTCCACACCACAAGCGCCGATAACTCCCGTTAATACAACTGGTCCGACAATAAACAACGCGGGAGTTTTGCCTCCTAAGCAAACCACCCTCACCCCGGGGGTAGATCTGAAAACTCAAGCAATGCTCGCCATGGAAGGTGACGCGGGGAGGCAGCTGCGCGAGCAAGAAGAACTGCGACAGAAAGAGCTGGAGATGCGCTCAAAGTTAGAGTTTGAACGAGACCAACTAAACGCGCATTTAGCTCAGGTGAGTAAACAAAAAGAGTACTTGGAGTTAGAGTGGGTTAAGTACAACAATCAAAAACAACCTCTAGAACAACAGCTCGAGCCTATCGTGGCTGAAGAAAGAGCCACGGAAGCCGAAGAACGCAAAGTAGAGCAGGATGAAGCTGTGGCCCAAAGCACACCAAACACACAAGTGGCGCAGATACAGGAAGTGGAGGCGCGGCGGTGGGCCACTCAGGAGCGACGTCACCGCGCCGAAGAGCAGAAGTGGGCTTTCGCAAAACAAATCGAAACTCTGGCCACTTCCATGGACTCTCTTGGTGTCGAGTATCGTAATATTCTCGCCCAAGAAGACGAGGTCAAAAAAAAGATATCGGGTGCCGAAGCCGCTCTTAAAAATCTAGCCGCGCCAAAGCTTTCATAGAACAGTGCGCGAAAAAGTGAAGGCAGTTTTGCTTTGGGAAACAGAGCCCGCTAACAAACACCGTGCTTTGTGTTTTATTCCAGCATGGACAAACCCGGACCACAATCAGGACAACAGAGTGCGGCAGCCACCCCGCCAACTACAAACACCCTGGCCGCGCGCGCTATTGCCAGTCATGTGATGGAGGGAGACGCGCATCGCCGAGAAGAAGAACTTTCTGAGCTCCTTCACTCAAACACGACCAGTCAAGATCAACTCGAAGACGGCACGGACAAAAACAGTCTTGGTAATTTTTCCATACTGATTGCCAAACAGCGACAAATGGCAGAGTCGGCCATGGAAGGCGAGGAGCGTCGCAAAGAACGAGCCCTAACTGATGCCTCGGCGCGAACCGCGGCGGAGGCCGAAAAACGCGCCCGTGATGAGTCGGCCCGACTTGCGAAAACTGCAGAAGAGCGCGAAAGAGAGATGCGCCGCATTACCGGCGAAGCGCGCGAACGCCAGCAAGAAGCTCTAGTGAAAAAGAACGCTACCGTAGCGGAACTTATAAACAACTCTTCAATTGCCGTGCGACCGGTTCGCACACTAAAAGAAGACATGAAGGGTGCTGGCAAAGATCTTTCGATAGTGAGCATGGCAATCAAGGAAGACGAGCATCGGCGAAGGAAAACCGCAGTAGCCACACAAGAGGCTAAGAAGAACTCCATGTTTGCGGTCGTGAGCACCATCCTTATCGTGGCCGGGATCGCGGTGGGTGCCTATTTTTTTTATTCACTCTCTTTCCCGGACTCCACCGGCCCGGAGACAGTAACGCAAACATACGGAGAGGCGATGATCTTCGCGGAAAAGAGTAATATTGTGCCGATAGGCCTACTTTCAGACACCCAACTTATTGCTATCTTGCGTAACGAAGTCGGCAACCTAAACGCCCCGCTAAGCACGGTCGAGGAGGTCCTGATGGTCGAGCGCGTGGGCGCAGAGTCTAGGGTGACTCTTGCGCGCTTTGTTGCGATACTACGCTTGCGCACTCCCGAGATACTGGTTCGTAATCTTGAATCTGGCTTCATGTACGGTGTACATTCAGCGCCAACAAACGCCGGCTTCCTGATCATCACTCCGCAAGCATATGATCGCGCCTTCGCGGGCATGCTTGCCTGGGAACCCTTTTTGGTCCGAGATTTATACAGCATCCTCTCTGGTCGCTCGCCAGAAGCCAGCCTGGAATCATCGCCATGGAGCGATACCGTCATTCGTAATGTAAACGCACGCATAGTCAGAGACGGAAGTGGACGCGTCGCCCTCCTTTACGCATTCTTTAACCAAAATACCCTCATAATAACCACAAGCGAAGACACCTTTACAGAGATCCTTACGCGTCTCACCACCCCTCGACCCCCCACAAGATAGGAAGGTCGCGATTGCCAGCCAAGAACCTCTCTGATACAATTTTTGTTATAATAACGTAAGGATTGACTGAATGTGATGCCCACCATCAATGATAAAATCTCTTTTTTGTCGTTTGCGTTTACTAACTAACTCGAACTCATGACCCTAAACATCACTGAATTTAAGTCAAAGCTGGAGACGGAAAAGGCTCGCCTAGAAACGGAGCTAAGGGGCGTAAGTGTTCAAGTAAACCCACAGAATCCGGACGACTGGGAGGCGACCTACGACACGCCCGCCGACATGGCAAGCCATGTCACGGAAATCGACCCGATTGATGTGGCCGAAACTATTGGTAACTACGAGAAAGGGTTCGCTTTAAACAAAGAGCTGGAAGGGCGTCTCAATCTAGTCGACGAGGCGCTAGCCAAGATTGAGGCGGGTACCTACGGCACATGCGACCAGTGTGGCACCATGATTCCCCTCGCCCGCCTCGAGGCAAACCCGGCCGCCACTACGTGCGTGGTCCACACGAAATAACGACACGCAATGTCATTATTTCTAAAACACAAAACACAAACAGCACAAAACTCCAAAAAGAACGTGTCTGTATTCTTTAGAGTTTTGTGATTTTGTGTTTTAGCCCATTTGGAGTTTTGTGTCTTTTGGGCTTTGTGTTTTAATGGAATCATGTTATCCAAAGTTTACGCCGCCCAAGTACTCGGCTTGCAGTCGATGGTCGTAACCGTCGAGGTGGATATTTCCAAAAGCCTAAAGGCCTTTACTATCGTCGGCCTGCCCGATAAGGCGGTGGACGAAGCCAAAGACCGGATCTCGGCCGCCATTAAAAACTCCGGTTTCCCTTCACCACACAAGGGAAACAAAAAAACAGTGGTGGCTCTTGCGCCGGCAGATGTCAAAAAAGAAGGGCCGGTCTTTGACCTTGCTATCGCCGTCGGGCATCTTTTGGCCTCCGGCGAAATTGCGTTCAACCCAAAAGGGAAACTGTTTGTGGGAGAACTAGCGCTGAATGGCGAAATTCGCCCAGTAAAAGGCGCGCTCGTGATTGCCCGCCTTGCCAAGCGGGAGTTTGGGGCGGGGGATAGTGTCTGCGAGCTCTTTGTTCCGTCTGCAAACGCCGCCGAGGCGGCCTTAATTGAAGGAGTTACTGTTTACCCATGCAACACCCTAAAAGAGGTGGCGGAACATTTGCGCGTCACTAACTCAAAGACAGGAAAAAGGGGCGCGCCTATTCCGGCCCAGCCCCAAACAGAGGTCGTATACAGTCCCAATACTGCAGCCATCGATTTTTCAGACGTGCGAGGCCAAGAGTCGGCCAAGCGCGGACTCGAGATTGCGGCGGCCGGTGGTCACAATATCGCCATGTACGGCCCGCCGGGCACCGGCAAGACCATGCTCGCAAAGGCCTTCCTCGGTATATTGCCACCACTTGAACTAGAAGAAATACTCGAGGTTACCGGCATTCATTCAGCGGCGGGCCATCTCGACGGAGTGCTCGTTACTCAACCGCCATTTCGCTCACCTCACCACACGTCTTCCTCCGTGGCGGTAATTGGTGGCGGAGCGGTAGTGAAACCGGGAGAGATCACCCTCGCTCATCGTGGCGTTCTTTTTCTCGATGAGTTCCCGGAGTTCGACCGACGGGTAATCGAGGCCATGCGCCAACCGCTCGAGGACCGGGTGGTGCATGTTTCGCGGGCCAAGGGCTCGGCCAAGTTTCCCGCCCACTTCATTTTGATTGCCGCCATGAATCCCTGCCCGTGTGGCAATCGTGGTAGTCGCGAGAAGTTTTGCGAATGTCCGCAGGGGGCCATTCAAAACTACGAACGCAAAATGTCGGGGCCGATTATGGACCGCATCGACCTGTGGCTCGAAGTGCCGCACCTTGAGTATGAAAAACTGTCCGACCCGAAATTGAGAGGAGAGAGTGGTGAGCGAGTGCGCGAGCGAGTGGCCAAGGCGCGTAGCCTGGCCCGTGGGCGCTTTGCCGAGGCAGGTCTACCACACACCACAAACGCCGCCATGGGCGTGCGCGAGCTCGAACGCTTCGCCACACTTGACCCGGCCACCAAGGCGAGCTTCAACGCGGCCGCCCGCACCCTCGACCTCTCGGCCCGCGCTTACCACCGCGTTATCAAGCTCGCCCGCACCATCGCCGACCTGGCCGGAAGCGAACACATAGCCGAATCGCACGTGATGGAGGCACTGCAGTATCGTCCTAAAACACGCAGGTAGCCTTGAAGCGATACCGAGATTCCAGGCCTTAGCGCACAGAACTCCAAGACTTTGAATTACGAATTACGAAATTCGGACCTAACCCTCCCCTGGCCAGGGTGAGACTTGGGCAAGGGACCCAAGTCGCAAGACCTTTTGAGCTGTTTTCGAGCCCCGACGCTACGGTCGGGACAGGTGGAGCGAAGAAAAGAGCCAAAAGGTGTACAGCTCCTGTAAGGAGGGTTAGGGTGGGGTGGGTTTTTACTGGGTTCTACCCCCTCCCAACCTCCCCCTGGCCAGGGGGAGGGGCCATTTCGTAACTCACAGTATGTGAAGTCTGACCTTGAAATCCTCATTGTTGCGAAACAGAAATGTAAGAGGCCCCGCATCTGGCTGATGCGGGGCCTTGATTGAAGGTCCTATTCTTGTTATTCATTCCCCCGCGGGCTTCGCAGAAACCCGCGGGGGCGTTACGTTTCTTCTCTCGGTCTGGGCGACTAGTCGCCCACCTTACACGCCAGAGAGCCGCCGGCCGGAGCGGCAACGGTGTCTTCGCTCTCGTCCGACACGGAGCCCGTCTTCCACTCCGACTGCTCGCCAAACACCTTCTCAACGGCGTGGCTCAAGGCAATCGGGCGACCCATGACCTCACCTTCGAAAATCTGACGCTTGGCCTCCAAGAGCGCCTTGGGGCCATAGGTCCATCCGTTCTGCTGCGCATGGCGCAAGAAGTCCGTGAACAACCCCTCCTCACCAACCTCACCAAAACGCTTTTCCCCGAAAAGCCCCCTATTGTTACGCAGCGCTGTTGCCACGAACAAGCCGACAGCCTGCAGGTACTTGGTGTCCTGCGCCGGATTCCTACAGCTGTTCACCTTGCGGACGAGCGACCATGCGGCCACCGTAGCCACCATGGCGCCAAGGAGGTCGTACTGGAGGGTCATGTTGTTTACGACCGCCCTTTCGTAGGCGAGAGCCTTCTTAAGATGGTCGATATCGCCATTCTTAAGCTCCAAAAGCTCCTTCCGTGTTATAATCTCCTGATCCCTTTGGTTAAGGAGGTCCCTGTAGCATAGGACGATTTCCAGGACAGCACCGGAGAAAACACCAAAGCTCGACGTATCGATGTTCATACGAGGAACCACCCCGGCCAGCGTTGCCTCCCTTGCAATCCTGTTGGCGGCTGTTTCGATTTCCGAGCGAGGTACCGCCCAGAGCAGAAAGTCGGCCACCGTCTGGTGTGAAGCGATGGCAAGCGCGTCACCAAGAGTGGGGCAGTGAAAACTGTGTTGCTTCCACGGCCACCACTCCGTGCTCACCGCCGCCCAGCCGACCCAGCCGTGGCGAATCCGCCAACTGTCGAGAACGGTGGGACGAGTGAGGTCGGGGCTGTCTTTTCTGTCGATAATCACTCCCCACGCCGGCGCGAGCCAGGAGAGGAAAGAATACCGCACCCATCCGACGAGCCCTTCGCGAATCTCGTCGTCTGTAGGCAAGAATCCTGCGCCCACGTGGTGGATATGTTGCCGACCATTCTTATTGCAGTAGGCATACTGCTT
>PCYI01000025.1:21711-27499 GCA_002774795.1 Candidatus Vogelbacteria bacterium CG10_big_fil_rev_8_21_14_0_10_51_16
CGCCCACGTGGTGGATATGTTGCCGACCATTCTTATTGCAGTAGGCATACTGCTTGATTGATGTCCCCCACAAGAAGAGCAGGCTCACAAAGAGCGCGCGTGAGCAAATCAGCAGGTAGTTCTGCAGCGCCCCCGCGGCCCATGTGCCTGGGCTCGTGACATCCATAGCATAAGTAAACTTGAGGCAGAGCAAAACGGGCACCCAAAACAACATCCCGAAGAGATACAGGATGAGACGCCAGATACGCGCGCTCGTACAGCCCTCGCACCAGCCGCGCGTGAGCACGGCCACCAACTCTCCGAAGTGACTCATTCCAACCATCTCCCTTTCTTCGGGGTCAAAGCCCCTCCGTGGAGTGCCCTGATTTTCTCACTACGACTATCGCAGAGGAAAATGCAGTGCGTCTAGTACGTAACGTTTCAAGGTCCCAGCCGCGAGGGTTTCACACTCTCGTCGGCCCAATTTTGCCGAAGCCACCCTACCACATTAAGACGGATCTTGTAAAGTCATGCTGTTGGTGCTACTGTTATCACTGGAATTCACAGCACTGTCACAAAACGTAGTTCTTATCGGCCTTGAGCCGGGAGGGGAAAGATGTTCGAACAGATTCGGTCTGGGTGTAATGCCACAGTGCTTCTCTTGGGAGTATTGTCAGCAATCTACGCCTGCGGACTCCACTGTTACATTGTGGCCACGGAGGAGTCCGCCGATATCGGCCTCCGGTTGCTCGGGGCGGCACTACTGGCCCACATGAACCTGGTGGTCTTCGGCATGGCAATCGCGTTCGCCGTGCTACGAGTCCTCGCGGAGCTGGGGGAGTGGTTCTATGCCTTCCGTGTAAGCCCCCACTACGGAGCAGTGGCACGATGGTTGAAGATAGTCGGCGAACACGGCGAACACATTGTAGCGAATGTACTCATCGCCGCTATGCTCGGCACGGCTACCTACCACTACGGCCACTTCCTCGGCTGCAAACCGACCTGGTGGCTCACCTGTCTCATGGTGTGGGGTTTCACAACCTTCGCCGCCATCGGAAGCACCGGCATCTACCCGCTCAGCCGGGAAGAGCTTGTGGCCATCTTCCGGCAACGACGCGACGGTTTGCGCTGGGTGCTCGCAGAGAGTCCTGGGCTCATCGAGTCGGCGACCCGATGGCTTCTCGACAAGCTGGCGGTGGCCACCTACCGCTTCGTGCGGTTCGTGACCTTCGACCACCTCCGCCAACACCGTGGGTGGAGCGAGAGTACCGGAATCGAGAGGTGGCGAAATAAGCTCCACCTCTACACGCTTGCGTTTCTTGGGTCGGTCTGGTGGCAAAAGACGGTCAGCCACGAGTTGGTGGCAGTGATCCACAACGCGAGCGACCTCGGGGCCTATATGCTGGCTGGCGTCTATGCAGCCACGGCTATCGTGGTTTGCGGCTTCCTCATCGAGACGGTCTACGAGGCGCCATGGCTAACAGTGACGAAGGCACACATCGCTGTGGCCTATCCAGCCTACTGCGCTCTCGCTCTGGGCCTACCGCTCTTCGCCACTATCGCGACTGTGGCGACATTCGTCTGCATGACCGAGCGGCCCGACTCGGCGAAGGTGGAAGGGGGCGAGACCGCTATCGAATGCTCCGCAAGCCTCCCTGTCCGGACCTCCTAGTCGAAGAACTGCACACCCCGCCCTGCATCAAACATGACGCAGGGCGGGGTTGAGGCCAACCGACCCCCGGAAACCCCTCGAAGGACACGCGCCCAACGCCACGTCCCGCAAGCAATCCCGGCGGGTCTTTTTTGTTTCCTCTGTCTACAATAACTCAGCCGACCGTCTAAGTTATTGTAATGTGAGTTACGAAATCGCCCCTCCCCATGGCCAGGCTATCGCCCGAGGCTTGCCCTATAGGGGGGAGGTTGGGAGGGGGTAAGATGCAGAAATACGGCCCAAAATCTACCCCACCCTAGCCCTCCCCTGGCCAGGGGAGGGAATAAATCCGAATTTCGTAATTCAAAGTTATTGTAATCACAGAGCCTACGAAGAATATAGCGTTCGGCCAAGAGCACGGTGCCGATGCGGTCATGGTGGCCGTCCCGAAATTGGAAGAGTTGCCCTTGGCGAACCATGAAGCTTTTGTACTTTAATATCATTATGCTCTACTTCGTTCGACACGGTGAATCGGAAGCCAATCGTGAAGGGGTCTTTGCCGGCCAGCGCAACGACTCCCCCTTGACTCTGCGCGGGCGCGAGCAAGCCCGCTTGGCCGGCCGCGCTATCATCACGCGGGGAATCTCAATCGACCGCATCATCGCTTCGCCTCTATTGCGCGCTCGAGAAACAGCCAAAATCATCGCGCGAGTAATCAGGTTCGAGGGTGGGGTGGCAACCGATCCTCGCCTCATGGAGTACGACATGGGGAGTTTGAGTTTTGAGCCTATTCGTGAAATCACCCCACTCGAGCTCGTCTCCGCCGAAGGAGCCGAGGACCCGCAAGTATTCCTCGAACGAGCAGTAGCAGCCGTGCGCGAAGCGGCAACTCACGACGAGGCCACACCCGGAAACAACACACTTCTGGTGAGTCACGGTGGTATTTATGACATCCTCCATATCGCCCGCACCAAAGGCGACCCGCGCCTGTTCTTCCGCGCCGCCGACCGTGACAACGGCGAAGTCATCGCACTCCCGTGGCCGCTCATATCCTAAGTCATTTTACAATAACTCAGCCGACCGTCTAAGTTATTGTAAGCGTGCGCGGGGCGCGATATAATGCGAAGATGAAAAAGAAGGTGAACGTAACGAAGGCGCAGAAAGAGAAGCGTATCGCTCGAAAAGATACAGCCCGAGCGATCCTTGGTGTTGTCGGCAGTGTAGGGGTGATCGCTGTGGGACTTGTCGCCCCGGGTGCGCTCATGGCCCTCGATCTGTTCGCTGACACCCCGAGGAACCGCAGGCGGCACTACTACATAAACAACGTCCGCGCTCGGATGATCCGCGACGGCCACTTAAAGAAGGTGCGACAAAACGGCGAGGAGTACCTCGAGCTGACGAAAAAAGGCGAGCAAAAACTTGAAAAAGAGAGGATCAGAACGAAAGACCGAAAATCTTGGAGGTGGAATAGGGAGTGGTACGTTGTGATTTTTGACATTAAGGAATACAAGCGCAGTCTGCGGCAACAATTACGCGAAGAACTCATTGAACACGATTTTGTTTGCTTGCAAAAGAGCGTCTGGGTCTCGCCCTATGATCACGAAGATCTGATCGGGCTTATCAAAGCTGAATATGAGATAAATGCGGAAATAATCACCATGCGGGTTAGGAGTATTGAGAACGACTACCAGCTCCGCCGGCATTTTGGCCTACCCCTCTCATAATGGCATCGTTACAATAACTTAGACGGTCGGCTGAGTTATTGTAATTTTGGGGCAAAAGGGTGCCCCGGGCCATTGCCCGGGCCACTGCTGGTTGCCGGGGCGAAACTGGTGGGGCGAATAGAGAGCACCTCTGTGGATAACTCGAGAAAGTCTCCCTTTGGCAAACTTCAGGAAACGAAGAGCCCCCAACCTTTCGGCCGGGGGCGATGCGCGCTCTTCGTGAGCGCGCGGAATAACAGTTTAATAAAACGAAAAACAGGTGGCCCGGGATGGTTGGCGGTCAGCTGGCGGTTCAGCTACCGACGATAGTCAGCTACCGACGATAGTTGAGTCGAGGATCGGCATGATTTTGCCGCCTCCAGCGCCTTCGACAATGGGGCGAAGGTGGCGCATCATGGCGTCCTCGAACAGACTTCTTTCCCCCTCATTGTATGGGTCCACCTTCCCTGCCGCGAAGGTGGGATAGGTGAGGAGGAATGAGTGCAAGAGGCGAGGCATCAACGCCCGGCGCGCACTCTCGTCTCCGAGCACCTTTTCGATGGCTCGATTACGCTCGGGGTCGCCCCCGAGCTCGACCCGGAAGCCGAGCTTCACCAGTCCGACCTTATGCTTTGCCGAGTAGCGATACTCGGTATACGGCAAGACCAGGTAATCCAGGAGCCACACACAAGGCAGAAACGGAAGGACCGCCCAAAACACACCGAAGCAGACGGTGCCAATGAGTATCAGAAGTCCGAGAACTCCTTGAGCCACCGGCATGTAGTTCCCGTCACAATTCATCACCGCCCGGCAGATGCCCGTCGCGAACTGGGTAATCGCCGTTCCCGCCCCAGTGCTCCAGAATTCGCCATCATTCATCGGGGTTCCGAAGAAGTAGGGGAGGTGGAAGGCCACGACGTAGACAATCGTGACGGTCCAGGCAATCCCCATAAGCCGTCTTGCAACCGACTTTGAGAGAGTCATCGCTCCGTCCTTTCTGGCGCGGTCGCGCCCACTTAAGGTGTCCCGATGTCCGATAGACGACACCGGAGCATCAAATCTGTTACGACTGCGAGCCTACTCGTCCACTGCGGGCAAGCGCGGCTCTGGCTCCGTCACACTGCCATCGGGGAGACGGTAGCGCGCCAGCGCGTCCTTCCACTCGGGGTGGCGGCCGTCGGCCAGTCGGCCGTTCTTGCATCGATGCCAGCCTGTGTATTTCTCCCCTCTGACAGTGACGAGCACCTCGTGCTCGACCACGCCAAGGCTGAAGGACTGCTCCCACCACCACGTGTAGGAAAGGGGACTCTCTTCACTCATCGCTCTCTTCCCTTCGGCATCTCTCGCCACTTCCCCGTGAGGCCGAACCCATCCTCCTCGATCTCGAAGATTGCGGCACCGACCCAGATCTGGGTCCACATTGCCTCCTTCATGCTCACACCTCTCTCCTCATCGCCCCAGCACGACGTGCTGAGTGTAGTATTGATGCCAGTCCGCATAGGGGTTCTTGTGGCGGGAGAGGGTGGGGAACATTGTCCCCGCCAGAGCCCGCCGATTCTCGAGCCCCTTCCAGTTGAGGACTCCCGTCATGGCGGGGTCGCCGACCCAGACCGTGGCGGTTTGAACCGGTGTCGAGCCGACACTCGCGAGCCGAAGCTCGTAAGCCGGGCCGAAAGGGTCCTTCCCTTCCCATGGGGTTTCGCCGACTTCGAGAATGAGCCACGAGGGCTCGGTAACCGGGCCCGCGACCATCGGAATCCGCGGAGCGCGCCAGACGGGCTCGCTTGCGAGGCGGATGTGGGAGTGACCGACATCGTCGGCCATGTTGATGTAGTCGAGCGTCACCTCGTCACCTGGGCGATAGTTGAACCGCGCGACTCCGAGAGCGTGTAGAGCCTCGACTCTGGCTCCGGGCCTGAGCGCCGCTTTCGGCACTTCGACGACGAGCCGCACAAATGGCGACCCGCCGATATGCTGGACCTTCTTCACCACCACTCGCCCATTGGGCTGGGTGGGGCCGCTCCCGGCATAGACCCTACCTGCCTCGTCCTTGATGTCGAGGCCGGCCACTGTCTGGTTGCCGATATCAGCGCTCCGTGAACGCTCCGCCACAAGCGATTCCTTGGAATTGAAACTCACAACGCCAAGAATCGCCGCTAGCACAATCACCACAACCGCACTCATGACCAGACACAGATCGGCGAACTTGTTCTCGCTCGAAACACCCATGACTAAAACCTCCAGTCCTATTACATTACAAGTTCCTATTTGTCCCGGCGAAATGCCGGTGACTCTATATGTATTCTACTATATAAATGTGGTATTAGTCAATAGCTCACGGAGTAACTGCTCACAACCCTGAGTAAGTGTCTTTGCCACCGCCTTTGGCGGGGTCCCGCCTTCGGACGGGACCCCGCCAAAGGCGGTGGCAAAGACGGAGCGAGATATGTTGTGC
>PCYI01000025.1:27535-37999 GCA_002774795.1 Candidatus Vogelbacteria bacterium CG10_big_fil_rev_8_21_14_0_10_51_16
TGTGTCATCCCGGCGGAGGCCGGGATCCGGGCCGAATATTGAACCTGGATCCCTGCCTACCGCAGGCAGGCCGTTCTGCAACGGGATGACATTCAAGAGATGCGAGAGGCGTGAGGGGTTACCCCACAGAAAGCGCGCAAATGGGTGCCCCGGGCCATTGCTGGTTGCCGGGGCGAAAGATCGAGCTCCTCATGTGGACCGTCACCTGCTCGAGACTGGCATCACCTGCTTTGCGTACGTGACGCAGGTAGATGGGTACTCCTCCGAATCGGGGAGGACCACCCGCTCGATAGCAAGGAGATGCCTACCGATGGGCTCGAAATAAAGCTCGTGGCCCGGGCCACCATCTAGCGGGGAACGCAAGAAGAGTTTGTGGTGAGCGGTACAATAGACCAGACTCACCCCATCCTCCGCCTTATCCCAGACGATGAACGTGCCCACTGGGGCTTCCTTTAGGGTGGCCTGCATTGCGCGGGCCTCGGCCCGCTCGGCTTCGGTCCACTTGGGAAAGACGCCGAACGTCGCTCCAGAGAAGGCGACCAGAATCATCACCACGACTGTCGCGAACGCTGTCGCAAACCACATTCTCTACCCAAGGAGAGCCTCCCTATGTTGAATCTCCCTCTTGTTTCGCATCTCGCACCTCTTTGTGTCTTGCGACAGGACTGTCGCAGCGAAAGGCATTGACTCTGTATATACCTTACTACACAGACACTGTATGTGTCAAGCATAAAAACGGTAACTGCTCACACTCCTCGTCTTTATCGAGTGTCGTTCCGTTGTAGAACGGCCCGCCTGTCTACCGCAGGCAGGCCTGCCACAAACTGGCATGTCGGGCAGTAAACCAGTTTCAATGCCAGCCTGGATCCCGGCCTCCGCCGGGATGACACCGTGGGCGCGCAATAGGGCGTTCGTTACGAAAGACGACAACGTGGACTCGCCAAGGGTTATTTATTACGAAAATGGGGCTATTGGAACAAGCCCTGGACGTAGGTCCAGGCGAGGCGGATGAGCTCTGAGTTTTGGAGGAGGAAATTCATAGTAGATGCGGACTAGATGCGGACTGAACGAGGACTAAACACGGACAAAGAGGAAAAGGACGCGGACAAGTACTGACAATACACAGACAAATACGGACAGGAGCGAAAAGGAGAGGGGGCACTGTCCGCAATTCTACACATCAAAAAGGATTACGGGCGCCGCGGATCTCGAAGTGAAGGTGCGGGCCGGTGGAGCGACCGGTATTACCCACAGCTCCTAGAGGCTGGCCCTGAATGACCCGCTCGCCCACGCGCACATCGTTGCGCGAAAGATGTGCGTAAAGGGTTTGCGTACCGTTTGCGTGACTGACCACCACATAGTTGCCATAGCCCCCGCCCCAACCGCCCTCGCGACTGATGATGACCACTCCGGCGGCGGAGGCAAGCACCGGGTCGCCCGAGCAACGACAGAAAGAGGCGAGGTCAACACCGTTGTAGCCATGAACACCCTGAGTGCGACGCGAAGCGGGGAGGGGGTGGCTATAGTAGCCGAATATAGCCACACCACCGGCCACAGAGATCGCCGGCGAAGACTGACGAGCAATGGCCCGGACGGGAGGGGCCAACAAAACCCCGTCGGGGATAATAACCTCTTGGCCCGGTTTTAAGCCCCGAGCGAGTACCTCTGTGTTATAGGCCTCGATCTCGGCGAGATTGCCTTTGTACTTCTTAGCGATAGCGGAAAGGGTGTCTCCCTTCGCCACCAGATGCTTTACGCCCGTGATAGGCAAGATGACAAGCACTCGTCCTTCGGCGAGAGTGTCCTTCTTGCTCATGTCGTTTGCCCACAAAATTGTCTCCACTGAAACCTTGAACATGGCGGCGATTTCAGCCAAAGTGTCCCCTTTGCGGACAGAGTAAAGAGCAATCT
Organism: Candidatus Vogelbacteria bacterium CG10_big_fil_rev_8_21_14_0_10_51_16; assembly: GCA_002774795.1. Lineage (GTDB taxonomy): Bacteria > Patescibacteriota > Minisyncoccia > Phycocordibacterales > JACRKE01 > 1-14-0-10-51-16. The sequence continues at coordinate 29,447 of PCYI01000025.1, forward strand.
CCCCTCCGGGATTTCTGGAGATAAAAGAGAGGCTCTCCGCCGAGGTACCGGAAGGGCCGGCATCGGGAAGGAGGGAGTCTCCGTCCACAATGGTAATACCCCCGCCACCTAAAGCGGCGTATGGGTCTGGGCTCATGGAGGGCTCAAGAAGAGGAATGGTCTGCGAGTTGAAAGAGGTGGTCGTCGGCCCTCCAATGCCGAAAGCAAAAGGCGAAAAGGCGGCACTGGCTGACATAGCCGAAAACAAAATCGAAAACAAAAACAGGCCGACGATGGCGACGGAAAGACGGGGCGAGTGGACAGAAAGAGGCCCTATGGGAGCCGATTGACCGGGTATGTGGTCCAAATCGGCCGATGACGGAATAGGTTCTATAAGCCTAAGAATATGGAGTTTCGGCTGGCCCGCCTAAGGGTCGTCAGACAGTTCATGACCCCGTAGACAAGCTCATCAATCGTGCTATCAGTATTGTAAGCGTAGCAGAAAAGCCTGGGGCTGGGAAGAGGGGTTGGGGATGGCCTGTGGATAGCAGGTATCCAGATTGAGACTGTAGAAAAATGACCAGCAGCAGCGGAGAATGAGGGGAGGCGAAAGAAGAAAGAAGAAAAAGGAGGGGGGGGGAAGGAAAGGAGGGATGAGTACAAGCTGTCATTTTACCCCTTCCCTCTTTTTTTCTTTTTTCTTTTTTTCTACACCTTGAGTCGCGAAAAGATGTCGGCCTCGACAGCGGCGCGGTCGCGGCCGTGAACGAGCCGAGAGAGCTCCTTCAGTTTCTCGCGTACCTCCTTAGACCCCCTGGGTGGGAAAATGAGTTTCATACTAAAAGGCCTTGCCGGCTGGCCGTCGACAAGAATCTTCGCGTGACCACAGAGATTGTCCACGGTAATGAGATCGCGCGGAGTAAATACGGGCTCGAACTGCTTGGCCAAAACCTCCGTATCGGGAGCGCCGACACGAAGAGCTAACATCGAGCCCACGTTTCCAAAGACAGCATCACGAATATTTTCCTGCAACTGGGCAATGTACTGGTGGCCAATAATAAGATCCAAACGATATTTGCGGGCCTCGGAAAGGATGGTGGCGATGGAGTCGGTGGTAAAGTTTTGGAACTCGTCCATATAAAGGTAGAAGTCTCTACGGTCCGCCATCTCTTGATCTACTCTACTAAAAGCGGCCATAAGGAGCTTGCCGACGATAACCATGCCGAGCAGGTTTGCGTTCATGTCGCCGATGAGCCCTTTCGGCAAGTTTACAAAAAGAATCTTGCCTTGGTCCATAATCTCGCGGAAGTTTATCGAAGAGGTTGGCTGGCCGATAATGGGTCGCATGTAGTCGTTGTTTACAAACTGCGTAAACTTAGAAGTGATGTAGGTGGTCATGTTCGGAAGAGAGCCATCGCCGGTGCGCTTGGCGGCATTCTCCCAAAAACCGATTACCAAGGGGTCTTTACTTCGAGCCAACTTGCGGTTACGAAACTCGTCATCCACAAAAAGACGCTGGACCTCGATGAGGGTGGCGGGCTCGTTTGCAAAGTCTTCAGTGAGAAGAAGTAGGGCGTTTCGCAAATAGAGCTCAAACATCGGACCACCGGTGGATTTTAAATCATAAAGACGGTCGAAAATGCCCAGCATTTCGTTTATCACAAACGAGCGTTGCTCCGGGTGTGCTGTGTCGAACTCGAGCATATTTAATCCCATCGGACGCGTAAGATCTGATGGGTCAAAGATAATGACATCTTCCACGCGTTCTTTGGGCACCAAAGAGATCATGTCGTTAAAGAAATCGGTGTTTGGGTCCATGATACAAAGACCCTTGCCAGCCAGTATGTCTTGCGCCGCCAAACTGGCCAGCGTGACCGTCTTTCCAGTACCTGTCTGGCCGACAATGTAGAGGTGGCGACGACGATCTTCGTCTGTCATGCGCACCAGTCGACGTTCGCCCCGAAACTGACTCTCGCCCAAAATGATGCCCTCCTTGGGAAGGTTCTCGGGCGGGGGAGCCTCTTTGTTTTTAAGCCAACGCACATGAGGAACGGCGCTCGAGGCTGTGGGCAGGTGAAAAAGACTGGCCATCTCTTCGGTGTTTAAAAGCATGGCCTCCTCGCCTGAAAACTCGCGGAAAGCATACTGATAAAGAAGCTGTTTTGCCTCGGTCGCCTTTATATACTCAATCGAGTTTCTCTGGGGGGCGGAGAACTGCGAAAACGAACTAACCATCGAGAGCAAAAGGTCTTCGGCTCGGTCTTTGTTGGCCGCCGCGGTTACCAAGCGCACATTTACCCGGAAGAGCGGCTTGGTCACCTTTTGCTGAAGGGCCTTTACCGCATCGTCGTCTATAATGGGCGCGTCTTTGGGTTTGTCGTCATTTTTATTTTTACCCGGCATAATAAACTCCTTGCCAAGCTTGGCAATCTCCTTGCCGCTAATTAGGCGCGTGTCGAGAATGTCTTTAAGCTTGTCGCCTTTACGCAAAGATTCAATACCACCTAGAATCGCTTTTTTTGTTTTACTGTCGGCCGGAAACGCTACCATCTGCAAAGCGGCCCCCTCGCCCTCAGCGGCCAATTTTGAAAGAGAGCTCAGAATGGGGCCAAAAGAGTCAGACTCTGATTCGCGATACGTGCGTATTGGAAGAACAAAGTTTTCTTTCTGGTGCATGTGGGCGGCGGCGGCCTTGCAGTCCGGGGAAAAAATCGTGTAGTCTCCCACCTGTTCTACCTGAGCCTCCAAAAAAACGCCCTGTACTTGGCGGGCAAAAAAATCAGCGTGTGTACGTGGCACCGCGCAGTAAAAATGGATGTCTTCTCCGGAATGATGGACCGCCACCTCAAAGACAAAAGGCTCCCCGACAGCCGCCAAGGAGGCGTAAAGCTGTTCGCTCTGGGCTATTTGACGCACTATTTCTTCTCCACGAGCACCGCGGCCCTCTTCGTCCTCTTCCCGTGGCAAACGAATAGAGAGTAGACGCAAATTGAGAGTGTCTTGCTTCACGCCCGACTTTCTTTTTTTCCACAAATAAACTCCCGTCGCCATTGTGACGATTAGGATGATGCCAAAAAAGTAAAATTCGAGAGGGAGCATGGGGAGGGAATAAGGCGGTAGGCGGTAGGCGGTAGGCAGTAGGACATGCAAATCGTGCGAAAACTACTGCCTACGAGCTATTTACTACGCCATGCTTTTTCAACTCATCATAGAGTTTATCTACAAGGGCGTCGTGAAAGGCGTCGAGAATAAAGGGGTCTTCCTCTACCACCTTTTTTATGGTTTTTTGCACCCCCAAAGCAAAGAGTTCCCCAAGAAGACTGTTTATTTTAGCCACAGTCTCGTCGTCTAAGGTGGCCAAGTACGCGGCGGAAGGGCCTGGGGATGAAGATGGGGGTGGAGTAGTAGGCCCCTGAGACGCTCCGACGGGGTCGGTCGCTGAACCAGCGGCGGTGGCCGCCGCGCCCACAGCTTCGCCGATGCGCTCTCCAACAACATGACGAACGAGGTCACGCTCGGCAACGAGGCCGTGCTCTGCTCCCAAGAGACGCCGCTTCTCCTCGATTTCTCGAGAAAGAGCCATAATCTCCGCCTCAACTCCTTTGCGGTCTACTGTTTCTATCATGTCTTCATTATATATGGTAGACGAGCGCGGGAAAAGGGGAAAGATGGCAAATTCAAGATATCAGTTTTCAGTCTTCAGATATCAGCACATTATCCACCACAAACGTTCGAGGGAAACACAAGAATCGTGTTAATCTTTTAGTAACCAATAATGAGCGATAAACTGGAGGCTGAAAACCAGAAACAGAAAGAGGGGAGAACGCTATAAATTGCTCATTTTTCAATCTCTGAAACCTACCATCCATGTCCGATAAACAAAAAGGGTCAGAAAGCGCAATGAGTCGAGAGCGACTATTAGACAGTAGCCGCCTGGAAAAAAGCGTCGTGGAACTGGAGCGGCACATCGCCCAAAAAGAGCGCGACCTTCAGGACTATAGAAATATCGGGCAGACGGAAAGGGCCAGATATCTAACAACTTTTGAAGCAGACACAGCACGAGAACTTGAAACCTTGCGTCGAGCGCTTGCTATAAAAAGAAGTTTCCCGACCGACCCAGGTAAAGTTCACGCAAAAGATGAACCTCTGGCAAAGAGGGACCAAGTGCTCGCCAATGAGAGTACCCAGAGAGAGCAGGGAGGGCCATCTGTTTTCGCTCCTCTTCAACCTCCTCCAAGCAGGTCAAGAGAAGAGTTGCTTGTCGCCCTCGAAAAAACTCATCTTAAATGCACTAGTTGTGGCGTGCGCAATATGGCCAATGTCCGTACTTGCAGCATGTGCGGGAACAATCTTCTTTTAGATGAATCTGTCGATACGCCCGTCTCGATGTCCACAGACAAACCAGAGAAAAGATTTTTTCCTCCTGCGTTTTACTCTCTCGACCAGGTAGACCAAGAGGCCCTAAAAACTCCGGAACGGCCGTCTCTCGTAGAGCAAGACCCTGATGAACGAGACGAGTCAAAAACCCCCACCGATCCTGGCCAGGTGCATGCTAACGAACCAATTACCCCTCTTTTTTCCTCAATCGAAACAGGGGCGGGAGATGCCCCTGGAGCAACTTTGACAGAAAGCGCCACAGAGCTCGACGCCGACGGTGGGGATCAAAAGGTCCACATTGAACCAGAAGAAGACCGGGCTTTTCGGGAGACAGACGATCAAGAGTATCGTGACCTCCTCGACGAACTGCGAAAACAAAGAGAGCACCCCGCAACCACACCACAGCAAAACCGCCCGAATCAGGTGGTGCCAAGAGCAGAGGACCATTCACAAGAATCACTGCCTATTATTGATGACAGCCCGGAGGAGGAGATTCTCGAGCCGATACAGGAACCAACTCCGAGAAAAGAAGTAGATTGGGAAGAACTCTTAAGGCGACCTCTTCTAGATGGAGAGCCCCAATTGGTCGCGTCAACACAAGAAGCTGTACACACACTTCCAGAGCCTGATGATGTTGTGGCTACAGAAAAGCCTGAGGAGAACGCGGATTTAGAAACTAGCGCCACCCCTACCGCCCCACCCTCGCCCACCTCTAGGCGCCCACCCCAAGAGAGAACGAGTGAGGCAGAAGAAAAAAAAGTGCGCGACGAGTATCAAACGATCCTCGAGGCGGAGCAAGCCAAATATCGCGACGAGATTCGCGAGGCGAGCCGGCGCGCGTCACTCGCTCCTGACGAGCGCCCGCGGCGTAGTCTAGTGGCGGCGGCCGGCCTAGCGACAGGCCTCGCCATCGGCTCTTTCGGAGACATGGGCGACGCGTCAGTGGCAAATGGTAATGGTACCGTGCGAGACATTCTCCAAGGTGACGCTAGAATAAGCGGAGAGCGTACTCCGGGGAAGGTCGTAAAAGGAGAAGGGGAGGAGCTCACGCAAAGAGTTACGCCAACAGAAAAACCCCATAGAGAGGAGAGTCGAGGACGACAAACAGGAGCTTGGCCTAAGCCAAACAGAGACCCCTTCCGCTCGCTTGGAACAAAATCACCGGCTAAGGTTGCCTCTGTTTCACAAATCAAAACACCCATCCCACTACCCCCACCCGAGCACGTCGCGACCCCTGTCCCGTCCGACCCTATCGCCACACCTAAACCGCCCACGGAAACAACTCAACCTGAGAATCCAGAGCGCGTCGAAATCCCAACAGAAAAACCTCGACCACAAACAGAGCAACGGGCGAAAGAAAAAACACCTGAATATATAGATGCTCATCCGCCGGCAAAGGCCGGCAAACCAAAAGTGACGCCAAGGGTGAGTGAGGAGCCGAGAGAGAGACGAGAGAGGGAGCCGGTGATAGAAAAACTCTTGTCTCTTGAGGCCGCCAAACAAAAAGTCCTGGCCGGTATCGAGAGCGCCGTAAGCGGGAGCAATCCCGCTCTTTGGAAGCGCCTCGGCGAGCGTCCGGCAACGACTATTATGATCGAACGTGATGCTTTGGGTCGCCACCTCGAGCCTTTGGGTGAAACCGTAGAAAAGCTTTCCCGCGTAAGCGGGCTTGAGCCAAGACAAGGGGAGACGGCCCGAGATTTTCTCAACAGAGCTATCAGTAAAGCACTAGTACATTCATCTGTAGAAAAGTGAGCAAGCAGATTAAATGTACTAGGTACTTTTAATTTAGTAATCCCCACTTTTTCATTAGACTCTGGTAGACAAACATGGGACAATGTTTGTGATTAGGCAGTAGGTGCTAGGCGCAGAGAGCTTAACGTTAATTACAAATTCCTATTGCCTTCTTCTTCCTTCTTAATTTATAACTTCTGTCTTTTAGAATCATGGCCACATACGACACATTACCAGAACCGATTGAGCCGGGAACACCGGAAGCGGAACTAAGCATCGCTAACCGCAATCACGAACTTCAGGAGATCAATCGCCAAATCACGGCCCTACTTGCGAACGACCCGACCAACGCGGGCGAAATGACTCGGCTGACTGCCGCGCGCACCGCCGCTCTAAATGCCTATCAGGCGGCCGTAACGGCTCACCGCAATACGCTTACGACCGGAGCGGGAGCCCTTCCGGCTCCGCAACAAGCGCTTATGGGTCACTCATCGTTCGCGCTGGAACGGGAGCGAAGACAACTGCAAGATATTCTTGGTCGGCCGCGCTCAGGCCTCTCCCCGGCTGAGGCGACACGGTATGGCGCCATTGTCGCCGAAATTGGGCGTCGACGAGGCTTGAACATTCCCCGCAACCGCAATCTCCTCCTCAACAATGAAGGATTGCGCTACGATGCCGAGCGGCGGCGTCTTGCTGAACTTCAACGCTTCCAAACAGAGGTCAACCGCCACAACGATGAGCGCCAGCGAATTACCACAGAAATCCAAAGATTGCGCGCCTTGCCGCAAAATAACTCAACCCAAGATGAGATTCGCCGGCAACAGGACCTTCGCGACGGCCTTGAACGCTACGCCGCTCGCTACCAACAAGAGTATAACGAGGAACGCGACCTCACCCCCGAACAACTGGCACTACGTGAGCGCATGCATCGCGCGGCGGAGATGCGTCGGGGAGCTTTAAACGAGCGCCTCCGCCGTATGCCGATGGCTACGGCTGACTGGATTCGAAACCGTGCCGAAGATTACCGCAGAATGCCGTTCTGGCGTAAAGCGGGCCTGAGTCTCGGCCTCACAGCACTTGCGGTGGGAGTTGGCTCAGTGGGTGGAGTCTTGGGAGCCGGGGCCATCGCGGTCGCTTCCGCCGGTAAAATGTTTATGCGCGGCGCCGGGGCATTGATTACCTTCTCCGCCGCAAATACGTACTACAACGACCGGTCCGAGGCGCGTCTGCGAGCGGAGAACGCAGCGGCCGGCACAGCTAGAACCATGGGGACTGGCGAGAAGCTTTGGAACGCCGCCAAGTCCACATTCTGGACGGCGGGCGTGCTTGCGCTTGGTCAATACGTTATCGGCCCGGCCGTAAGTTGGGGGGCGGAAAATGCCGGCGTTACCCAGTATGTTACCAACGCGGCCAATGGAGCCGCTCACCACCTAAGCAATGGTTCGCGCATCATCGGGGAGTGGGCAAAGGACAAGGTTGACGCACTTGGAGGGCTCCCGTCGGCTACGGGAACCGCCCACGCGGCTACAGTGGGACCGGTGGGTGCGCCAGCCGGCCCCATGCCGGGCTTTTTTGGGCCGTTTGGCGCACTTCGCGCAGACATGCCGAGTGCGGGGGCGAGCATGCCTACGAGCGCCCCCGATCTCTCTTCGGCAGTGAGCGCACCAGCCACATCTATGCCTTATATTGCCGCGGCCTCTGATGCCATCGCCGAAAAGCGGTCTCCGTGGCCATTCGGTCCATTCCGCCCCAGTGGCACGGGCTCGGTTGCGAGCGCTTCGATTTCATCCGGCCCAGAGCTCTCGTCGGTGGCAAGCGCGCCAGCCGGCCCCATGCCTGGTGTTGGCCCGTTTGGGTCTTTCCGCCCCAGTTTGGGCGCGGGCGGAGACATTCCGGCCACGAGCGCTCCAGACATTGCCTCTATCCCACCGAGCGCTGCCACCTCAAGCGGGTTTGCCAGCTCGATAATAACTACGAACAGCGACCATCCGTCCAACCTCGCCAATCCGTTTGCCAGCCTGGCGCCCGATGAACAGAACGACTTTAGTGGCGTAAACACCTTAAATACAGACGCAACGCTGTCGGGTGAAAAACCCTTCGGATCAGTATTAGACACACCGGTCACAAGTCAAACAGTCCCATTTGCTAACACCGGGGCGGGCCACGATAATCCGCTAGCGAGAACAGGGGATGATCTTGTGAGGCGTATTCCTGCATACGAACACGGGAGCGACTATCCACATGCATCCAAGCTCGCCCCGACTCCTCCCACGCCACCCCCTCATCTTGCTGAACCCTCTGCTCCATTGCCTGCGTCCGCCGAGAGACTGGCCGATGCGGTGCGTACGGGAAAGGGAGTAGAGTGGACTTCAGAGGGTCAGTTTGTGCCTGGCCTCGCCGATGCGGTGCGTACGGGAAAGGGAGTAGAGTGGACTTCAGAGAGTCAGTTTGTGCCTGGCCTCG
>PCYI01000025.1:38068-62786 GCA_002774795.1 Candidatus Vogelbacteria bacterium CG10_big_fil_rev_8_21_14_0_10_51_16
AGCGGATGGTTTACTAAGCCAGATCTCCCCCACAGAGCCTGGTGTTGCTCCCCGTCTTCCCGATGGCACCGACGCTTCAGACTACAGTAGCTTGCGCACCCCAGATGGTACCGGCAGTTCTGATTATAGAAATCTGAAAGACTATGTGGCTCCTAGAGTTCCTGATGGCACTCATCCGGATGACTACACGGGCTTGCGCACCCCCGACGGCACTCATTCAGCCGACTATAAATACCTGCCCGACGTGCCGGTCGAAGCACCTGTGCCGACCTTTAATCCAGACAACTATAAGTTCACCTTGATGGAGTCGAACGCGGATGAACCGTGGGCCAAGAACGATTGGACTATGGCTGACAAAGGTCTTGAGCGCGCTCTTGGTGACGAGTACAAGACACTCACCACTGCCCAGCGCAACAACATCATCGGCAATCTGACACGTGAGATCGAGCGTGACCCTCGCCACTTCGGCTTTACCGACAACCTGCGCCGTGTGCCGGATGGCACCGCAGTGGACCTCCACGAGCTCTTTGAAGATCGCGCCAAACTGGACCGCTTGCTTGACCACGCCCGCGACATTCACCCAGGCCGCGCCGCGGTGGATGTGCCGCCTCTTTCTTCTCCTGTCGCTCCTGCTCAGTCGCAGGGAGCTTCCGCCATCATTCGGGAGCCGGAAGCGGGAGGTAGATTTGGTCGGATTGACAAGGGTCCGGGGAGTATTCAGCACGGCCACAGCAGAGACCAGGCGGAAAGCCGGTTTTAGTAGGCGTTAGGAAGTAGAAAGTAGGAAGTAGACAGTAGAAAATTCTAGTTTCTGTTTTTCGGTTTCTTATTTACTCTTCTCTACCAGTCACCAGTAATTAGCAATCAGCTATGACCCCAGAACAGATAAAACAACTGCACGCTCAGATTATCCGCGAGCTCGAGCTTGAGACGTTTCCGCCGACAGTACAAGAGAGCATGCTCGCGGAAATAGGTCAGAATATTTTTATGGCCGTACAGGCGGCCCTCTTGAGCGCCCTGCCCGACACCGACCAAGACACCTACATGTCGCTCATCGAAGCCGGCGAACACGAGACAGCGCTCTCGCTCCTCAAAAAGCACATCCCCAATGTGGATACCTTCGTGGCCCAAGCGGCGGCGGATGAACTGCGCGCGTTTAAGGAGACCGAGAGACAGGTGGCAGAACAAGTGGCATAAATTCCGAGCGCGAATTGTCGGTGTTATTTGTGTTTAATGTTTCGCGCTTCGTGTTTTTACGCGCAACAATTCCAAAGCACGAAATCATAAATCTGAAGCACTTGTTTAAGCACGAAGCACTAAATCTGAAGCACGAAACAAGCACCAAATTCAAAGCTCTAAAATTAGATACAGAATTCGTTTAGATATTCAGGATTTGCCGCTTAGAATTTGTTTCGTGCTTCAGATTTAGTGCTTCGTGCTTCACTCAATCCATGTCCAAATTTTACGAACTTGACAAACTGAATGACGAGATCCAGCCGCTTTTAGCATCCGCAAGAGCAGAGGATCGGGCGAAAGCGGTCAAGCTTCAGGCCCTCCGCAATGCCATCGAGGCAGGTCCGGACGTCGATGCTTCGAGCGAAGTCGCCCATATCGCCGATCCCAACGAAAAAGAGGGGACCAAAAAAATCCTTGAGGGACTCAAGATTCGAAAGGTGGCCCATGAGGCGGTGGCCGCCCAGGAGGGAATAGGGGCCGAGGTAAACTCAATTATGGAGAACTACGAGCGGGCGCCGTTTATGGAAAAGCTGGAGTTGGGCGGGCTCTTTATGCTCGGTACCGGAGTGGTGGCCACTTTCGGCGGAGGCCCTCTGGGGCTCTTTCTCGCCCAATACGGCCTCTCGCCCTTCGCCCTTCGCTCTGTCCTCGGGTCCATGAGCACCTTCTACACCATGGAGGCGTTTGTGAACAAGGGAGTACAGAAGCTGTTTGGCGAGAACAAGGTACCCCGCTTTCTTAAGTGGGCCATCACGGCCGGAAGCGCGGCCACCGCTGTCCTCGCCGGCCCGGCCCTTGGTGAAGCGGCAGGAAATCTATTCTCAAATATTGCCTCTGGCGTGCGTGATTGGGCCATTGACTGGGGCTTCTTTACTCCCAACAAAACACCCCGCTTAAATGCGTGGCTCACCCCCGCGCCGCTACCGGAAAGTGCGCCACCGGAGTATCCTTTTGGTCGACCGGGGGCTGAATGGCCGGAAGCCCAGGCCCCTTCACGGGGATGGTTGTTTGGAGGCGACGCTCCGGCTCCTACTCCCGGCCCGTCCGCACCCCCCCCACCGGTAGAGATGCCCGAAACATGGTCAACAGGAGGTGAGCTGATTCAACGCGGTGACACAAAATATCCGCCCGTCACTCCGCCCTTAGGTTTTGACCACCCTAGCCAGAGGAGTGTCATTTAAAATGGAAATGTGTAAGCTTAATTTTCAATTTCCGATTTTCAATTTTCAGTGAATGTCTCAATTTTCAATGTTCCAAACAAAACAATACGATGCTCTGTTTATCAATTCGAGGTTCAGCTATTGAAAATTGTTACATTGAAAATTGATTGCAAATTGAAAATTGGTTCCGATAATTTTCCATTTTAACTTGTCATTTTCCGTTTTGAGATTTCCATTTTCCATTTCTTCCCGTTACTTCCTAACTCCTACCTCCTATCACTATGCCTTCCCGCGAAACATTACAAAAAACTATATTGAAGCACCTCGGCATCGAGACTCTCTCTAAAGAAGACCAGCGCGAGATTGTCGAAGGACTCACTGAAAACATCTTGCGGGGCATTACTATTGCCATCCTTTTGCGCATTCCAAAAGAGAAACACGTGCGTTTCCGTAAGCTTCGCGAGGCGGGGGACAACGAGGCGCTGACACTCTTTCTGCAAAGCTATATTCCAAATCTCGAAGCCATTATAGAGGAGGAGACGAAAAGGATTGTGGAAGAGTTCCGCGGGGTGGTTACCTCTTTGGAACATAGACAATTGCCGGCCTAGGACATAGAAACAGATTTAAGATTTACGAAGAGCCATTCACGCATGGTTATTCGTAAGTCGTATAGCGTAAGTCGTAAATTGGGCCTCTTGCCAAATATCCATTTCGGCAACAGTCCCAAGTTGGGTCTATCGAAAAATTCCTTTTATACACACTTCCGGTGTGATTTTTTTTACTCCTCTGTAGTATACTAAATACACTATGGGAGCCGAATCTATCAGTATCACTACACCTAGCGCGCCGATGGCACCAGAAGCGGTACTGCCACCTCCCTTGCCGCCCACGGAAACTACAACGACTATTTCGCCCCTCAACGGAGACACCTCAACGAGCTTGTCTATATCTACCCCCTCAACAGAAGAGCGTACGCGCATGTCTACAGACACATCTACGAATGCCGAAACACCGGTAACCACTCTCAACACAAACTTGGCTGACTTGGGTTTTAGTAGCGCGCCAGAAACTTTGGTTCAACCAGCAGTGGTGACCACGTCCAGTGAAGCGACTGTCGTTTCGCCGGAAACACAGCCCGCCATAGAGCAACCGCCGCAGACCAACAATTCTGCTACTCCTTCCTCAGCATCGGAAGTCCCCGCAGAGCAACCTGTAGCAACTTCGGAGGCCACGCCCATTCCTCCTCCGGCACCTGCGACAACGGAAGCAAAGGCTTCCGACAATTTGGCCCGCGCGGCGGAAGGCGGAATGCGTGTCGCTCGGCTACTTGAGAAAGACCAAAAGAAGGCTGGGGAAGGGTCGGACCTGCTCGATACTCTTATACAAACCAATCTAGATAATACAAAAAAGAGACAGAGCGATGAAGCAGTAGCCGAAGACATGAGTAAGCTACGCGAATCAATAAAGGAAAAAAAAGGCGAGACCGACCGCGCGCAGTGGCAAAAAACAAGGATGGAGTCTAAGAGGCTTGTCGGCGAGCTCAACGAGAAAACCGCCAAGATGGAGGCAGACTCACCGCAATCAACAGAAACAGCCCCAGCCAAATCTGGAGAGCAAAAAGAGGTGGGCGGGAGCGAAGCGGAAAAACTGGCCGAGGCTTGCGAAGCCAGCAAAGCACGCTATATTTCCATATCACATAAAATAAAAGAACTCGAAGGGGGCGGGATGGGTTTTAATGACCCCGAGCTGGTCGCCCTGCTGAAGGAACGCCTGGCCGGTACAATAGAGTGGGTAAGGCTGGCCCAAAAGCGGGACGGCTTACTTAAGCTTGAAGGAGAAGAGAATCGTTTACTCAAGGAAATACAGACAGGGGTGCGTAGCTCGAGTGACGCCGGGAAACTGGAAAGAATCGCGGCCCGAATGAACCAAATAAGCATTGAAAAGGAGTTCGTGCGCAATCCGGAAGCGCTTAAAGAGGCGCGAAAACACCTTGCTGAGCTAAAGGAAAACAGTGGCGACTCGCAGGCAATTGCCGAAGCAGAGGAACACCTAGCGACCCTCGAGACCCACGAAGCCAGGCGAATGGGCCGCAACCTAAAGCGGCCGGCGCAACCCGCAAAAAAACCTCCTTTGGAGAACTTCGCCCCACCACAAACAGAAGCGTCCTGGAACGGCCCAACTATAGACATGACTGAGAGCGCACCGGGCAGTTTCGAAGCCTCCTTTGACATCCCTGACAACCCTATGACCCTCGCCGAGCAGACAGTGCGTGAAGAGGTGGCCGAGCTCGCAAAGAGACGCGACGACATTGAGGCGCTCCTCCGCCAAGAGATCAGAAAGGGTCGTGCCACCAATAAGGAGTATGTGAGAGAACTCAAGAGCGAACGGGCCGGCATAGAACGCAAGCTCGATAACGCCAGTAATCTTTCAGAGGAACAGATGCGCGCCTTTGGCGAACAGATGCTCGAGGCGCGCAAAGAGCGCAACCGCCTCCTTTTCGGTAACGACCGTTCGCTTTGGCAGAAGGGGGTAGAGGCTGTGACTGAGAGCGCGCCGGGACGGGCCGCCAAGTGGTTCTGGAACGCAAATCCCCTTAAGAAGGCGGGGGTTGGCGTGGCCCTCCTTGGGGCGGTCTACTACGGAGCCGTCATCGCGACCGGCGCCGCCATCACCGGCGCTATCGCGCTCGCCGCCGGGTATGGCCAGCACAAACGTGAAGTGGCCGCGAAAGCCCCCAATGAGCGGCGCTTTTATGAACGTTCATTAGTGTAAGCATAATATCCCTCCACCTAGCCTCCAGCACCAATGGCGGTGTGCGGGCAGACAGGGAGAGGTTGGGGGGTAGGGTGTCCACATTTTTCATTTTTAGGTTTCAATTTTCCATTTCTTATGTCTCCTGAACAAATAGACCACATAAAGCAGCTCCTCGCCCGCGACCTCGAGATTGAGGCCATGCCGGAGATTTTGCGCGACCGCCTACTAGAAGAGCTAGCCGGGAACGCCGTCATCGCCATTGCTAAACTTACCGAGGCACACCTCGACGAGCCGGCTAGGACCGAGTATGAATCGCTTAGCGAGGGCACGACTCCCGAAGAGGCTCAACAGTTTCTCGAAGAACACATCCCATACTATGCGCGCCTTGTGGAAGAGGCGGTCCGGGAGGTTCTGCTGGCACATAGACAGGCGGTTAACGGTAGTTTGTAGTTTGTAGACACCAGGTGAAGAGGCGATAGGTATGCTTATGAACACCACCACAACAAATCATGACGACGTCCTTGCTGCCATTGAGGCCAAGCTCGCTAGCACCCGCACGGCAATGGCGCCCGGCGAACAAGCGCCGGCTGGCACGGAACCGATAGCGGCTATGCAAAACAGTTCCTCCCCTGAAGAGGCGGGGGCAGTGGAAGCAGTGCCGAAGAAAGTCGTGCCGCCAAGCAGAGGGGTCATACCGAGCACTCCCATGGCAGTGGCCACAGAGCCTGTTCCAGTTGCGCCACAGGTTGCATTACCGGAAATCCCGACACCAACCATCGCCGACATCCTTACTGTCGCTCCAACCAAGGAACAGACTGCGGCTACAACAGTAGCTCAAGATAGGCCTGCGGTAATAGCGAGTGCCCGCCCCTCCCCACTCGCACAAAACCCTACACCAGGCTTGGAGGAGGTGGGAGTCTCTGCCCAATCGACAGCTATGCCAGGAAGCAGATATCCCGTCTTCGGACGAGTACCCGTGGGCGACGGCGGACCACAAACTATTACAGACTCCATTCCAACGAAAAAGGTGGCGAGGGAGGAGAGTGGAGTTTCAACGAGCAAGCCGGAGGCGTCTTCCGCTTATCGCGAACTTCCTTACGAAGAAGACAGACTCGCCATCGCCGAAGTGACGCTGGCTCTCGAAGAGGAACAGAGGCGTCTTACGAGCGATCGCGAAGACCTTGTGGCCACAAACGCCCCACACCGAGAAATGAGCCTCATAAATGCCCGTCTCGGGGAAATAGAAGCTGAAAAAGAGTCCCTCGCCAACCGAATGCAACTGATTGTTGAAACGCAGGCTTTCCTGCTCCTTTGGCATGATGCCAATACCACAGGATCCGAATCCGCCCTAAAAGGAGCCAGTGCCTCTAAAATTCTAGATATCCAGCTTGGGCTCTCCGCGCTCGAGAGCAAGATAGGCGAACACGTGGAAGCCATCGCCAATCTGCCAAAACTAAAACTCCCACACGCGATTAATTAGTACGGGTTGCCCGAATACAAGTAGCCTTGCTACTGAATACCCCTGAAAGCAAGGGTGTCTGCTTTTGAGCATTCCGCTTTTTTGGATCAAAAAACCTACTATGCCGACTGCATCTCTTGGAGCTCTTCGAGTAGCTCACGGCGGATGCCGGCAAGCATTCCTGTGAGTTGCTGAAGGGTGAGTTCGCCTCGGTCTACCAGTTTGCCAAAAAGTTGCTCCGGATTCGGATTAGAGAAGTCCATCTCCGCACGAAGGGCGGTCGCATTTTCTTTATCGAGACGAGCCACTAGCTCAAGTAGAAGCCGGGTGGTTACCCGCGTCTCTAGAGAGGCCTGTAGGCGACCCATAAGCTCGCGATCGCTACCGTCGATGCCGGCATCTGTTATTACTTCGGCAACGAACTCTTTGATGATGTCGTACTCCATAGCTTGGGAAGATTAGAGCTTATAATGCGCACGGGGGCGGTTATTACCCCAAATGCTTTGCCTATCGGATTTATGACCGCGCTCACCACCTGCCCCCCAACTCTAGCAGTGACTCCCACAGCCGTAGAGGCAACCCCGCACAGAAGCGGTAAACCGGTGGCCCTAATACCCCCGCGGACGAAGGCCCGGCCATAGCGATCGATTTTCTCGCGGGTACTATTCATGGTAGCGAATCGCTCGTGGTAGTGGGCCGTCTCCCTGTCGAGCCCGGAGTCAAACTGGGAGAGGAGCGAGGCGGCAAGCTCTCTGTCGATAGCCTCCTGCCCGACATTAGCGTCAATAATGCGCTCCACTAGCTCTGTTTGCCGCTCTCCGGCCGTGCGCAGTTCCTTATTCATGGCGATTGTGGGAGCGCGCGTCCGTTCGCGAAGGAGGCTCGCGCGTGCACGATGAACAGCGGCACAAAAGAGCACCCACTCCTTGTTCGAAAGCGCAAACTGCGCCCGGTCGGGAGCTCGTAGTCGCTCCTCCAGTGCAAGCAGAGCGAAGCGGGGGTCATCCTCCCCGGCAAGAGGCGGGCGGTTCTCAAGCACTTGCGCGTCTGATGATTTTATAAACTCCTGTAAGCGCCCAAATCCGGTCGCCCGATTCATTTCCTTTGCCACCTCAAGGGCTCCGCCGGCCAACCCACTTCCGGTGGCCCAACCACTAATGGCTCCGGGGACAGAGGCAACACTACTCGCAAGATCAATGGCTGATGTGGAAAGCGCCTCCCCCAAGCCACGCGCGCTGGAAGCGGACTCCTGTACGCCATCTAACAGGCTCTCGAGCGCGGTGGCGGATATTGGGGCGCCACCTGTTTTTGGCAGAGAGGTCACGCTAATGGCTTCGCCGGTAATTTTTTGCTTTGCCCAACCATATATAAGCTCGCCACCATGACGGACCGACCTGCCCGCATCTGTAACAGTACCAACAACTGTCTCTTTAGCCATGTCGAGGCCAACCTCCGCTCGCCGCAGGTCGGGAATCACATTCATGAGCTCCAACACCACGCTTTTGACAGCCTCATTAAAGGGCGAGATGTGGTCAGCAAGATACTCTCTCGTCTTTTCCGCCACATAAAATGCCGCCCCTTTTGCTCCGGCAAAAGCTCCGGCTACGCCGACGGCTGTGGTTGCGGTGGCCCTAATCACCCCGGAACCGAAACCTTCATAAGTGATGAGCGGATGCGCCAAGCGAACAAATAGAGAGCGCTTATCAGGATCGCGCAGGACTTCGCGAAGGAGCTCAAGAGAGTGCTTGTCGAAGTCGGTATTGGCGGCAGTCTCAAGTTGGCGCAATAAGAGTCTACGTCATGGTCATGCTCCTTATTCTCACGCAAGAGCGCCATCTCGCTTTTGGAGATTCTTCCGAAAGACACCCGGGCCGGAACCATCTCCGACCGAACGGGGACAGGGTGGAGAGTTTCAGCGCCACCTTCTTCCTGTGATCTCGACAACTCCTCGACCCCTTCGTTTGAGTTTAATCTTTCAAACATGGTAACTGAATATGTTACAGTGTACCTTACTCTCACCAAAGATACCTCCCCCACAATGGGGAAAAGGGCCAAAAAAGAGAAGCCCCGATGAAAAGCACAGAACAACATCTCCTGGAACTAAATCCCCAACAACGCGAAGCGGCCACCCACGCCGAAGGACCGCTCTTGGTGGTGGCCGGCGCGGGAGCTGGCAAGACCAAGACCATTGCCCATCGCATCTTGCAACTAATCCATGGGGGCGTCCCGCCACAACATATTCTCGCCATCACCTTTACCAACAAAGCGGCCAAGGAGATGCGTGACCGAGTCACGCATCTCCTTGGCGAGTCACGAGACACGAGGTACGAGGCACGAAAACAAGAAGCAGGAGTCAAGAGTCAAGAGCCAATAATAAGCACGAACCCTGTCACTCCTATGCCCTATGCCCTATGCCCTATGCCCTCTTCTTTACCCTTCATCTCCACCTTCCACGCTCTCGGAGTCCAGCTCATCAAAGAAAACGCGGCCATACTTGGCACCACTCGCTACTTCACCATCCTCGACAAAACAGAGTCGCTCGCCACCATTAAGCGGGCATTGAAAGCGCTCGGTTTAAACCCCAAAGAGGAGGAGCCGCAGGTACTCTCGACCATCATCTCGCGCGAAAAGAATAAGCTCGTCACCGTGGATGATTTCGGGCGACAGGAGAGCGAAAGCTGGCGACATGAGACGATTTTAAAAACCTGGAAAAAGTACGAGGAGTTGCTCCGCGAACAACAAGCGTTTGACTTTGATGACCTGATTCTTCGGCCGGTTCTTTTGTTTCGTGCTCACCCGGAGATTCTTGCCCGCTATCAAGAACGCTGGCGCTATCTCCATATCGACGAGTATCAAGATACGAACGTGGCCCAGTACGAGCTCTCGCGCCTGCTCGCGACCAAGTACGGCAACATTTGCGTGGTGGGGGACACCGACCAGTCGGTCTACGGATGGCGCGGGGCGGACTACCGCAACATTCTACACTTTGAGGAAAACTTCCCGGGGGCGCGCACGGTAACACTTGAAGAAAACTACCGCTCCACGCAAATAATTCTTGCCACAGCAAATGAAGTAATCAAGAAAAACAAACTCCGCAAGGAAAAGAACCTTTTTACCAAGCGAGGCGAAGGGGAGAAAATAGAACTCTATGAAGCGCTCGATGAGGGAGACGAGGCTCGCCACGTAGCGAAGATTTTGGAAAAACTGCTGGGCACCGGCACTCCGCCCACAGAGTGCGCCGTGCTCTACCGCGCCAACTTTCAATCGCGAGTGCTCGAAGAGGCCCTACTTGTGCGCGGAGTGCCGTATCAAGTACTCGGCACTAAGTTTTACGAGCGCAAAGAGGTGAAAGATGTCCTGGCTTTTGTGCGAGTGGCCCTCAACCCAAACGACAGAGAGGCGTTTGCCCGCATTGTCAACGTGCCGCCGCGAGGGGTCGGAGCTGTCTCGCTCGAAAAGATTCAGAGTGGACGCGAGGCGGAACTGCCGGAAAAACTGCGCGCCAAGCTGTATGATTTCCGTGCCATTTTAAAACGTGTCCGCGAAGCGCTCGGGCAAGAGAAGCTGTCGGACGCCTTAAAACAGGTCGTGCGCATAAGTGGCCTCGAAAAAATGCTGACCGAAGGCTCCGAGGAGGATGAGGAGCGGCTCCTAAACTTAAAAGAGCTCGTCACTATTGCCACAAAGTATGACGCCCTGCCACGCGAGGAACAACTCGACACTTTTCTGACGGAAACCGCCCTGCTTTCCGACCAAGATTCACTTATGGAAAAGGGGAGTGGGGTGCGCCTTATGACTATTCACGCCGCCAAGGGGCTCGAGTTTGCCCACGTCTTTATCGTCGGCCTCGAAGAGGGACTCTTCCCGCACGAACGGCTCGGAAGCACCCGCAATCCCCAAGAGGAGGCGGAAGAAGAGCGCCGACTCTTCTATGTGGCTCTCACCCGCGCCAAGCAAAAACTGCATCTCTCCTATGCCGCCAGCCGGACCATCTTTGGTTCTCGTCACGCAAATCTGCCGTCCTCATTTCTCGATGACGTGGCGGACGAGGTGGTGGAGTTTGAAAGCGGGATAGGGAATAGTAATATTAGTGGACGCGGAGGAGGATGGGAGGAGGATGTAATCACCTGGGATTCTTTAGGGAAGAGATGAGCCTTGTTGCACCGGATTGTCGTATTGACAAGGAGGGCTGGGTATTGAATTTCAACAATGAAGCAGCTACACAACTTCCGACCAAAACGCTCTTTGGGGCAAAACTTTCTTACTAACCTTGACGTGGCGAGGAAGATTGCAGACGCCGGAGATATACATAACACTGATACCGTCCTCGAGATTGGGCCAGGGAAGGGAGTGCTCACCCAAGAGCTACTTGTGCGGGCCGAAAAAGTTATCGCCGTCGAAAAAGATGACGAGCTGGTCGCTCTATTGCGCAAACATTTTTCAAAAGAGATTGCCGAGGGGCGTCTTGTTCTGCATCATGGCGACATACTTGATGTTTTAGAAAAAAGAAAGAAGAAAAAAGAAAGAAGAAGTGAACAGAGAAGTGAAGGTGCATCGCCTTCAGGAATGCCTCCCTCTTCCTCTTTTCTTCTGCCTTCTTCCTATTGTGTCGTCGCAAACATTCCCTACAACATCACGGGTGCCATCATCGAAGGCGCGCTGTCCTCGCCCACACCACCCGAACGCATGGTGCTCCTGGTCCAGCGTGAGGTCGCGGAGCGCATAGTGACACGAGACCACAAGGAGAGCCTCCTCTCCATTGCAGTGAACTGTTACGGCACGCCCCGCATCGCCGGATATGTTTCCGCCGGCAACTTTTCACCCAAACCAAAGGTGGACTCGGCCATCCTCGCCATCGAAAACATCTCCAAGGGCTTTTTCCTTCACTTAGCGACCAGGTCGCTAAGTGAAGGAATCAGGGAGATGGCGAGGATTGAAGATGATTTTTTTACACTTGTCCGGGCCGGTTTTGCTCATAAACGCAAGTATCTTTTAAGCAACCTAAGGTCTGCCTTCGGCGGGGACGTAGCGTGGTCTGATGTTTTTGAAAAAGTGGGGTTGCCGGCCACTGTTCGGGCCGAAAAACTGACTCCGCTACAGTGGCGAGAGCTGTTTGTCCATACAACTCGTTTGACTTAGACAAAACGCCTACAACAGAGGATATTTTGCTCCTCACTTTGTCCACATACTAATCATCTTTTTTGTATGGTTTGAGGGCCTGGAATGGTAGAATAAAGCCATAGTTCACTTTGAGTTACGAGACTTTCCCTCCCCTAGCCAGGGGGAGGTTAGGAGGGAGTAGGTAACTGGTTACTAGTAACTGGAAACTAGTTACTAGTTCTCTACCCCACCCCAACCCTCCCTACGGGAGCTGTACACCTTTTGGCTCTTTTCTTCTCTTCACTCGAAAACAGCTCAAAAGGTCTTGCGACTTGGGTCCCTTGCCCAAGTCTCACCCTGGCCAGGGGAGGGAAAAAGTGCAAGTTTCATAACTCACTGTACTTCATGGAAACACAGGAAGATGTGTCGAAAAAGATTTGGCCGCTCTTTATGTTTGCCGGAATGCTTGTTCTTGCCGGTTTTTTCTGGTTGCAAGACGTTTTTTCGTCCAACCCAGAAAATGACCTTTCACAAAAAGACAACAATCAAATCGAAGCGCCCCCCGACACAGTAGACCTGCGAAAACATTTTACGGCAGTTTCGTGGTCTCTATTTGACGAAGCCGACCAGTCGTCTAGTGAAGGACTACCACAGTTTAGGGCCTACAAGGAGTCTGAGCTCCTTATAGACTCTAAAGAACAGGCGGTTACTCTTCGCCAATACGCGGAAGACCTTGCCTACGCGCTTACTGCCTTTACCGACAAAAATCAACCAAGTGAGGCGGAGGCGCTCTTGCACGAATACGAAAATGGGGACGGAGCGGGGCTCGCCATCTTAGCGGAAAGGCGCGACACCCACCTGCGTACCACTGAAGCCCTCTTGGGGGTGACTGTCCCCAAGAGTCTGGCTGGCTATCACCTTGCTATCGTCAACTCTACGAGCCGAATGAACTATCTAGCCGAAAACATGTTGCTCGTAAATGAAAACCCCTTACTTGCTCTTACTTCAGGTCGCATCTTTAACACAGAAGGAAATCGCTTCATAGAACACCTGACGCGGATGAATGGGGCGCTCGCCAGTCGCGGCATTCGTCTCGAAGAACGAGTGGGCGCGACCTTGTATATAAACGCCTCCACCCTTCCATGACATCTTTGATTAAAAAAATCCTTACTGTTCAAAAAAGAGGTCTCGCGCTACGCATTGTTGCGCTCCTTCTGGCTGTCATTACTTTGTCTATGGCCACAAGGAGCGAGCTCTTTATATTTCTTAGAGAGGCCTCGTACGCGTACGCACAAACTGTCGACCTTAATTCCGTTAGGCAACAAAACGAGTCGGGTGGCGGCAGTATAGGGGATACTGTGGGAGCTATTCAGAGCATGGCTATCGGTGGCCCCGTTGGCCAAGGAATAATAACGACCATCGCTCAAATCGTCAACGACTCCTTCCAAGCCAGTCTTCTTGGCGGACAAAACAGTCAAGGAGTGCTCTCTAGACTACAGAGCTCGGGCGGTAATCCGCTTGCTGGATTGAGTAATGGCGGAAGCGCCAACTGTAGTCCGGCTGGACCCCTTTCACCCGCGGCCACTCAAGCGGCTAAACGGCCGGCCGCCAACCCGGCGGAAGCGGCTCGCGACACCACCGCGGCGGCGGCGGCCGTGGCCGAACGCACCAAAGCGGCTACCGCTCATTCGATATTAGTGTTTCGCCCCACCTTCGGCAACCCGGATGATAGCTCGCGCAGAGCAACAACCAAAGGAGTCGCCGTCGAGCAGGCGGTCAAGATAGACGACAATGAGTCCCAAAACAAGTCGTCCCTGTTTGCTCGCATACTTAATCGCATAATGCAAGCCGGCACGGCTATTGCACACGCCGCCAACACCGGAGCGTCTATGTGGAATGGCGGGCAAAACCAAGCCGTCGCAGAGAGGTCCGTCCTACCATCGGGAGAGATTGCCGTCTCGGAGCGTATAGTTTTACTCCTCAATATCTATGGTGCTGTGGCGAGCGAGCTTTCGCTTCTAGAGACAACTCCGGAAGGAGACGCCCGCTTTTCACAAGGAACGGAGATTATGCGCGCCAGCCTACAGAAACTGGCGAGTGTCTACGCCCTCGCTCCAACCACGAACCATCGCTTTCTTATTGAGGGCGAGCTTGCCACGGACCTCACAGAGCTTGAGACGTTGCGCTTAGGGGTGGGCGAGACGCGCGCGCGCGACCTCTCCGGTGTTATCAGTATGACGAGGACACTCCTAGACGGCATCCGTGGCATACCCACGCAACCGGACACCGACCAGTTGGCCGCCCAAAGTATTTTTGCCACCGAAGGGGCCGCCTTCCACGCCGCCATGCGCGACATCTACAATCTCACCAACGATACCGGCGAAGGTATGCCGCTCGACAACGCAACGCGCACCGCGAATGGCATAAAGCAGGTAAGCGATGAGTACGCAGAAGCTCTTGCTGAAGCCCAGCGCACTGGCAACTTCTCTTCCCCCCGCTTCATTGAGGCGGCTCGGCGCATGGGCATCATGAGCGAGCAACTCACGCAGGTCGAGGCGGTGAGGGACCCATATGGAACAAGCGGAGGAGGGGGCGGAATCGAGCAGTTCCAGCAAATCGCTAGCACTCTTTCACAGGGAGGAGCAATGCCGACCGGTGCAACTCAGGGCCTCGCAAGCGGTCTTCAGGCCTTAAACCAACTCTCGCAACTGCAACAACAAGGTGCGAGCTCCGGATCTTTCACCAATATTATGCAGGCCATATCACAGTCCGGAATGCTTGGTGGCGAAAATGCCGCCCAGCTCAACCAGGCCATTGGGGCCTTTGGCCAGGTCCACCAACTGCTCACCAACAACCAAGGGGGAGCTCAAGGCCTCCTACAGGGAGCCCAACAAGTTCGTAACCTCTTTCGTAGTAGCCCAACCCTCGCGGGCAGGGGGTCTGGTGGTCTTAGCGACGGGGGAGGCGGAGGTGGGGGCCAAATTGAAAGCGTGCCTCCCACAACTGTTCGCGAAACACAAACAGCGGCCGGCAGAGTATCAAGTGGTGCCGGCGCAGCCGCGGAGAGCTCCAAAAAGGCCGCCGACAAAGCGGGCGAAGCGCAAGGCGCCGGAGATGGCACCCCCCAAGCAATCGCCACCCTGCGCGCGAGCGGAGGGGAAGGTGGTGGCGGAGGAGGCACTCCTCTATCCGAAGACCTGGCCGGGTCAAATAAAGGCGTACCGGTGAACGTTCTCGAAGGAACA
The DNA here is from genome assembly GCA_002774795.1 of Candidatus Vogelbacteria bacterium CG10_big_fil_rev_8_21_14_0_10_51_16. Taxonomy (GTDB): domain Bacteria; phylum Patescibacteriota; class Minisyncoccia; order Phycocordibacterales; family JACRKE01; genus 1-14-0-10-51-16. The sequence continues at coordinate 53,023 of PCYI01000025.1, forward strand.
GCTTACTTCAACCTGGTGGTGAAAATAAAAGACATAGACACGCAGATTTGTAAGCACGTCGCAAACATTGACCGCATCGAGCAACTCATCGAACAAAAGTACTTCAAGCTCGACCCGGCGGCAGTAAAGGAAGCCCTGGAAACAAAGAAGAAGGAGCTTAAGGAGTTGGAGAAACAGCTCGAGGGTGGCCGTAAAGACACACGGGAGGAGCCAAAGTCGTACAATCCCACCATCGGCGAACACGTAGACGAATTAAAGGCCTCCGCCTTTGGCGAAGCACGCAAGACAGTAGAAGACGCCAAGGAAGGCATCCCAGAACGGTTTCGGGACTCTCTTGTAAAAACATTCGATAAAATGATTCTCGCCCGTCAAAAAGATACGGAGCCGGCGGCGGCCTTGCGCTCACCATTCAAAGGAACCTCTATAGACGACGTCAAGACTTGGGAGGATTATATGAACTACATTGACTCCCGCAATACACCTCAAGGCGCCTTTCTTGCCATGAGCGACCTTTTGAATGACCTGGAAACCAGGGGTGAACTATACGGTCTTGCAAACTACACCGCCCATCAGGCCATGCCGGCAAGCGTTAAGTGTAAAGGCCCGCTGGTAAAGGGCGCCGACGGGCGTGATGTTTGCCCGCTTAACCTGCTCGGAGTAGACCCGGAGGCCCCGAATCCTGGCGCGGTGCAGGTCACCCGAGTAGAGAGGCTCGTAAACGATGGTATAGACGACCTTCGCACAGTAGACACTGACGCGGAAAAAAAGAAGGTTCAAGAAGCCAAAGGGGCGGCCGACCGAGGTCGAACCCAAAATCCGGATGGGGGGGGAGTCCCGCCTCCCAGTGGTGATGGGGGCGGCGACTGGCTTGACCAACTTTTACGTGCCCTACAAGCGGCCTGTCAGATTAAGCCGGACCTCGATGTATGTGGTGGCCAAGACACTCAACCGCCAGGCGACACAAACCCACCCACAAACCCGGGAACACCGCCTAATGTTCTACTAAGCCACGCCCCCACCACTATAAACGGCCTCGCTGGGGCGACCGTGACCTGGCTTGGCGACGGCGCCACCGCCTGCCGGGCCGAGAATGGTTGGACGAGTTATGGTTCGACGGGCTCACCACAAGCGGAAGGAGAGGCGGGATTTGTGCCTGGAGAAGTAGTGCGAGGGGGGAGCGCTCTTCCGGCCACCTGCGTTGGAGGAGTTTGCAGTGAGCGCGTTTTTTTCCCGAACGTCTTTCGTCTATCGGTCGAATTCGCCTCGCCGGTAAGCGAGCGGGAACTTCCCGATCAGTCCCGCGCTTTCACCACCACCCTCGCCATGCTTCCAAAGCCACAGAGCACATCCGGGACCCAAGTAACCCAGACCACCGTCTATCGGCCAATTGTAGGCGACACAAACAGTTCGTCCGGCGCATTAAGCTCATCCTCCCTTCGTACCGGCGATGCGCCAGAGAGGGTCTCTCCTTTACGGGCGGGAGACCTTCTGCGCCTGAACCTAAACGACATTCCTTTCACCTTCACGCTCGGCCCGGAGCACGAGAACAGCGCGGGGGTGGTAACAGCGGAGGCTGTTGCTAAACTTATCCGCGACGCCATGGCCCAAGTGAACCCCTTAGCGACGCACCACCGCGAGCTTCAGAGTTACACCTTCGCCGTGCAAGGAGAGACGCTCGTCATCACCCGCACGGGCGCGAGCGACACCACTCTCTCGACCTTCGCCGAGTACAAGCTCGCCTGTAGCAACAGCGTGGGGGAGAGCAAGGATGGGATGGTGATCACATTTTCCACAAGTAGATAATTAGGCAAAAGGCAACACCTCACAAAACTGAGTAAGTGTCTTTGCGAGGTACTCCGAAGCAATCTAGGTTTCTTGCTGTAATACACTGGATTGCTTCGGAGTACCTCGCCACCGCTTATAGCGGGGCCCCGCCAAAGGCGGTGGCAAAGACAGAGCGAGATGTACCGCACTAGTTAGCCGCTCCTTGCTTTTGTAATCAGTTACAGCAAAAGCGTACCGCCCTCTTTCTTGCTATGCCAGACCGTCCGAAAACAACCCTGAAGCGAGGCTTCTTAATTCTTACAATAGCTCCTGTGGCTAATCGTAAGAACTCTTTGCCACAGCAGAAGCCTTGCTTCTTGTTTTCAGACGGTCTGGGAGGGCCAGGGTGGGGTGGGTGGGGTTGTAGTTAAGGCACGTGCAACCAACCTACCCCCTCCCAACCTCCCCCTGGCCAGGGGGAGGGGAGTCAACCAAAGAAGCCTGACAATCACAGACACCCACTTCAACGCTTTTTCCCTTAACATTGCCATGCGCTCATTAAAGCCATACAAAACAGCCATCATCTGTATTACCCTGTTTACGACAGGACTGTCTCTGGTGGCGCCAATCGTTGTTCGGGCGCAGGGGGGGGGCATTCCAGGAGTACGCCCGGATGCAATAGGAATCAGCCTCACCCCTCCTACAGAACGCCCGCCCGTTGGGGCAGTACTTGACCCGAATACAACCCCAACGGGAAGCGCAACGCCTAGTGCTACCAAGGACAACGCCAAAGACCCGTACGCAAGCCGGTGCGGTTGGACAAGCATGACGGGCTGTGTCTTGTATGGAGTCTCGGTAATCGTCACCGCTGTTGAGGGGGTTTTTGGAATAATTGCAAAGATAGCCGAGATGGCCCTCGACCTAGCGGTAAAGTTTGCCATTATCGACCTCAAAGACTACATCGGTGTCGATGGCAAACTTAATGAGGTTTGGAAAATTGTCCGCGACTTTTGCAATCTCTTCTTTATCTTTATTCTCCTTTACGTCGGTTTTACGAAAATGCTTGGGCTCGCGGGTGGGCGGGAGTGGGAAAAGAAGATATTTGCTGTTCTACTCTCAGCTCTCCTTATAAACTTCAGCATGCCTATCGCCCGGGCGACGGTAGACCTCTCAAACATAGTCTCCGTCCAATTCTACAAGAAGGTCAGCCAAAACTACGCCAAGGGCAACGCCGAAGTGGGAACAGGCGGTTATATCGAATATCTACAGAATAATGCCAAAACGGGCATCGCTTGGGTGCTTGTGGAAAATTCACACAAGGCGCGCCAGAAACTCCAAAAAGACATAACCGGCGAGCTTGAGGCGGGTAAGGCTATGGTGAACATCCTTCAAAGCGGCCTGTTTGGGATAGTGGTGCTCCTGGCTCTTTCTTTTGTGCTCTTCTTCGGCGCGGCCATTGTCCTTATCCGCGGGCTTGTGCTCATTTTTCTAATCGTCCTTTCGCCGGCGCCAGCTCTCCTTTATCATTTCGGCAGAACAAAGCCGTACTATGAGAAGTTCATGAAGACCTTTTTCGACCAGTGCATTTTTCTGCCTGCTTTTATTTTTACCCTCTATCTTTCTCTGCGGATTGTAATTACGGTCGGAGAACTTGTGGCCGACAAAGACGCCGGCCTTATCGCTCTTACTGTGAGCTATATAATCGGTCTTGGAGCCATGATGGCCCCCATCGTGATCGCCACCCAGCTCGGCGCGGCGTTTTCAAGCACGGCCATGAATTTCGCCAAAACGGCCACGGGGTTGGGAGTGGCCGGCGCGGCCGGACTGTTAACCAAAAATCTCACAGGGGAGAGGTCGTGGGCGGGGCGGGCGGGGGCGGCTATTAATAGAGCGTCCGGCGGGCGAGTGGGAGCCGCGATGAGCTACATTCCAAGTGGCACCGACCTCATAAATAGGGGAGCGAGCGCGGCTACACTGGGATATGCGAGCGGGCTTATGACCACCTCGGAAGAGCGCGGAAAGGCCTATGGCGACTATGTAGCACGTCGAGCCTCAAACACCGATGAAGCCAAACAGAAAGAAGCGACAAAAAAACGGGTTGCCGACCTCAAAAACATAGGAGCGGCTCAAGGGGTTGGCGACGATGCCAAAAAACACGCCAAGTTTATAAACGGCATGGATAAGGACGAACAGAAGGCGTACTACAAGGAACTTGACGCCGAAACCAGGAAAAAGGTAGACCAACATCTCTCCCACGAGGCGAGAAACAATATTGGCGCGGAGCGCCTGGCGGTGATGCGCGGCCGCCCACAAGACCAAGCCGCTCTCTTGGCTGGCATGAAGAAGGATGCCCGCGAGGAGGCCTATAAGAAGCTCGACAACGGTAGTAAGATCGCGGTCGAGCGCATGATTCGCGAAAAAATAGCGACCACCACCGACGCAAACGAGAAAGCAAAATACCAGACATTAATTAACGAGATTGATGGTTATGACTACGAGACCCGTAAAGGTGCGGTCGCCGTCAGTTTGGAAGGTGACATAGACAAACAGGCCGTACAGCTAGAAAAACTTAGGGAAAACCCAACTGACCAAGAAGAGTTCTTCCGCTCTCTTAAGCCGGAAGACCAGGCCGAACTACTTAATAAACTCAACGCTTCAGGAGCAGACGGAGTGACCTTGGCAGACCGCCTTAAAACAACAATCGGTCGGGGCAGAGTTGAAGACCTGGCCAAGCAACAGCAGCGCGGAATATGGATAAACGCCCTCAAAAACCCCGGCGCAAGTGCCAACGAAATAAAAGAAGCCCTTGGTATCGGCCCAGAATTAGAAAAAGGATTGTCTCCGGAAGAGCTTATCAAGAACCCGACGGTACTCACAAAGCCCCACGTACTTCCCCATATCACAACCGCCCTTCTCGAAGACCTCCAGAAACTCCCCAATGCAAAAAAACAAGCTGTCAATGCGCAAATCCAGGCGGGTCCAGCTGACCCAACGGTGCAAACTTGGGTCGGCGCTCATTCGAATTGGAAACCCTGATAATTTATGAACGAAGACTCAAAGTACCAAAAAATATATACTTCCCTGCCAACCAGACTTCAAGCCGCCATCTTGGGGGCGGACACCACGAGCGCCATTGAGACCATCCACCGCAAACATAAGCTCCACATCGACCAGATGGAACCCTTGGAAAATCTGACTCTCGATGTTCTCTACGGCATGGTGCGCCCTGATGAGTATGTGAGAAAGGTTGGGGAAGCGCTTGGAGTCGAGGAGCATGAGGCGGCCTCGATCGCCGTCGACATGAACGCGCTCGTCTTTCAGCCGGTGCGGGCTGAGCTCATGGGTCTTGGGAGTGGAGCGGGAGGCCCGGCCGCCCCAGATGATAATGACCCGCAAACCATTCTATCGGAAATCCAGAACCCCACCCCGACACCGCTCTCCGGGCAGTGGAGGAGGGGGGGACAGGAATCTGGAATCTGGAATCTGGAATCTGAGGATACCGCACCGTCGACAGAAGAAGCAAAGGTAGAGGTAGAAGATACACAAAAAGGGCAGGCCAAAGAGGTGGAGGTCGCCGACCAGGCGCCCGCTTCGATTCTCGAAGAGAAGTCCGGGAGGGGCGCTCGGGGCGTCCCTGGGGAGGACCCGTATTTGGAAACTTTAGAGTAAGAAGGAAGAAGTAAGAAGAAAAAGGGAAAGGATAATCCAACAAGAGACATGCCGAACCTGCAACAACTACGTTCGTCCCTGCATTTTCGCAATCTTCTCTGCTGGCAAGAGGCTCATGCTCTAGCCCTTATGGTTTACAAAACGACCGAAAACTTCCCTCGCCAAGAACAGTTCGGCTTGGCAAGCCAGCTCCGTCGGGCGGCCACTTCGGTTACATCGAACATCGCTGAGGGGTATGGCCGACAAAGCGTCGCCGACAAACTCCACTTCTATACAATGGCCCGAGGATCACTGCTTGAAATACAGAGTCAAGTGGTCCTTGCCCGAGATCTCGGTTATCTAAAGATTTCGGAAGAAGAGGAATTCCTTTCTCGCTCAATTCTTGCCCACAAGCTTATTAACGGATTAATTGCTAAAATGAGGACTAAGCAGTGCTAGCCATTCATCCCAGTTCTTTCCTTTTACTTTTTACTTTTTTCTTTTCTGTATGCAATTCCAAGTCCCACAATTTATCGAAGTAGAAGACAAAATCGTGGGGCCTTTCACGATTAAACAGCTCGTCTTCCTTTTGGGAGGAGCGGGCGGAGTCTACCTCATCAAGCAGACCGTCCCCGGCCTACTCGCTTGGCCTCTTATGCTTGTCCTCGCCGTCTTCACTTGGGCGCTTGTATTCTATAAAGTGAACGACCGACCGTTTATTATCACTCTCCAAGCGGCAGTAAAGTACTACTTTGCGGAGAAACTCTATTTATGGAACAAGCCGGAGCAGAGAGTGTTCCGCGAAATCAAAAAACCGGGGGCATCCATTAAAGAGTCTGTCGTTCCCACCCTGTCGCGCAACAAGCTAAAAGAGCTTTCCTGGGGATTGGACATTAATGATACGCTAAAATAAATAGAGAGCTGAAACGAATCTTGAATCTGGAATCTGGAATAACCCACGCATCATTCAAGATTCAGGATTCTAGATTCAAGATTCTTTTAAAAACCTCATGGCCAAAGCTAAAGCGAAAATTTCTCAAGAGTTTGTGCCGATTGACGAAATCCGCGACGGTATTGTTGTCCTTAAAGACGGCAGTCTTTGTCTGGTTTTGATGGCCTCCTCTCTAAACTTTGCCCTAAAGTCTGAAGACGAACAACAAGCAATCATCTTCCAGTTTCAAAACTTTTTAAACTCTCTAGACTTTAGCGTGCAGTTTCATATCCAGTCTCGAAAGCTAGACATCCGTCCCTACCTAGCCACCCTCGAAGAACGTATCGGCAAACAAACACACGACCTCATGAAAATCCAGATTAAGGAGTATATAGGCTTTATCAAAAACTTTACGGAAACAACGAGCATCATGACAAAAAGTTTTTTTGTGGTCATCCCGTATCAGCCAGCGATTCTCACGGGGAAGAAAAGTAAGGGGTTGCTTTCGGGACTTTTTGGCAGGCAGTCTAAACAGGAGGCGAGCGCACTCGAAAAACGCACGTTCGAAGAAAACCGCACCCAGATTGAACAGCGGGCAAACGTGGTCGAGCAAGGCCTCTCTCGTACCGGCGTACGCACCATTCCCTTGGGGACCGAGGAGCTCGTGGAGCTTTATTACAAGATATTCAATCCGGGGGAGCTCGAGAAACCTATTGCAAACCGGTAGGAGGTAGAATCTGGAATCTTGAATTTTGAATCTGGAATGATGCAAAAAGAAAAAATTAAAAACTTTACTGATTTGTATACTTGGCAAGAAGGCCATAAACTAGTGCTTATGGTATACAAGATTACTAGGGAGTTTCCCAAAGAAGAGCGTTTCGATTTAGTGAGTCAGATGAGAAGATGTGCCGTCTCTGTCACTTCCAATATCGCAGAAGGTTTCAGTAGAACTTCTCGAAAAGAAAAAGTGCAATTTTTTTCAATTAGTCATGGGTCCCTCACGGAGTTACAAAATCAGTTTATGATTTCGCAGGATGTACACTACATCACTGTTGAAATTTTTAGAGAGATCCTGGAACAACTCATGGTCGTTCACAGGTTGCTCAATGGCTTGCTTCGAACAACTAAACTTTTGTCTGTTCCTCTTCCAGATTCTAGATTCAAGATTCAAGATTCAAAACAATAACCATGGCACTTTTCGGATTATTAGGCAAAAAGAAGGACGTCCCCGGCGAATCTGTCGAAGCACCCTTAATCGCGCCCATCCAGCCGGAGCAGATTTACGAGGCGGGCCTGCTTGACCTCAAGGACGTCATCGCGCCTTCGGCCTTGAAGATTACTCCGCAAGAGCTCAATTTGGGCGAGAAAATCGCGCGCACCTTTTTTGTCATCTCTTATCCGCGCTTCTTGACCGAAAACTGGTTCGCCCCCATCATCAACCTCGACAAAATCTTTGATGTTTCCATAATCGTGCATCCGATTAACACCGCCGAGGTGCTCCACAAACTGCAAAAGAAAGTAGCGGAGGTACAGAGCCAGATAAACATCCGGGCTGAAAAGGGCATGGTGCGCGACCCCATCTTAGATACGGCCTACCAAGACATTGAGCAACTCCGAGACCAGCTTCAGCAGTCGCAAGAGCACATCTTTGATGTCGGCCTTTATCTAACCATCTATGGAGACACTACCGAGGAGTTGAATAAGACGGAGTCAGAGGTCAAGTCTATCCTCGAATCAAAACTTATCTACGTAAAACCGGCCCTCTTTCAACAAGAAGACGGCTTTAAGACAGTGATGCCTCTCGCCACAGACAGGCTTGCCGTTAACTCAAAGTTAAACTCTTCTCCGCTTTCTTCTATTTTCCCCTTTATCTCCTTTGACCTCTCTTCCGACAAGGGGATTCTTTACGGCATAAACAGGCACAACTCCGGCCTTGTGCTCTTCGACCGCTTTTCTCTCGAAAACTACAACTCGGTGGTTTTCGCTAAGTCTGGTTCTGGTAAGTCATATATGCAGAAGCTTGAAATTCTGCGCACTCTAATGTTCGACACGGACGTGATTGTAATTGACCCGGAGCGCGAGTATGAGTATTTGGCGGAGGCCGTCGGGGGGCGCTACTTCAACATTTCGCTCACTTCCGAGCACCACATCAATCCTTTCGACCTACCGCCGGTGGGGGAGGGAGAGTCGCCGTCAGACGTTTTACGCTCAAACATTATCACTTTAGTTGGCCTCTTCCGCCTCATGCTGGGAGGCCTTACTCCCGAAGAAGACTCTATTATAGACTCGGCTATTACCGAGACTTACGCCCTTAAAGACATCACCCCTGAGGCCGACTTCGCCGACAAGGAACCCCCTCTCCTTTCCGACCTTGAGCTTGTCCTCGCCGGCATGGAAGGAGGGGCCTCTCTTGCTCAACGCATGCTTAAGTACACGCAAGGCACTTGGGCCGGGTTCATCAACCGTCCAACCAATGTTGATATAAACAAAAAATTTGTCGTTTTTTCCACCAGAGACATGGAAGAAGAGCTAAAGCCGGTGGCCATGCATATCATCATGGCAAACATCTGGAGCAATGTGCGCAAAGACATCCGGCGGCGACTTCTGGTGGTAGACGAGGCCTGGTTTATGATGAAAGCCCCCGACACCGCCTCCTTTCTGTTTGGGCTGGCCAAACGCGGACGCAAATACTTCTTGGGACTTTCCGTCATTACCCAAGACGTGGAAGACTTTTTGAAGTCACCCTATGGATTACCTCTCATCACCAACTCTTCCATTCAAATCTTGATGAAGCAGTCTCCCGCCTCCATAGATATTGTACAAAAAACGTTTAATCTGACCGAGGAGGAGAAGTATCTTCTTCTGGAATCAAATGTGGGGGAGGGGATATTCTTCGCGGGATTAAAACACGTAGCTATTAAAGTAATCGCCTCTTACACGGAAGACCAGATTATCACCTCCGACCCTTCTCAACTTTTGGCCATCAAACAGGCTAAGCAAGAGCTAAAGGCAACGCAAGAGAATAACGAAGCGGGAGTTACCAGTAAAGAAAAAGAGTTTGCGACGCAAGAGACAAGGGTGGTGAGTCAAGAGAGTGTGAGGACTCCCTTAGTTGCAACTTCTGTCGTTGCGCCTGTTGTTGAAGCTCCTGGGACAACACCAGAAACCGAACCAACCAACCTGCCGCCTAGGACTGACAACCTACCGCCGGTTACGCGGGCCGATGCGGCACAGGCGATGGGAGGGGAGTTGATAGGTGGTAAATAGTAGGTGGTAGGTATCTTTAGCTTAAACAGTACTTACACAAAACCCCATTTTCGTCTTTGCGAGCGCGAAGCGCGAAGCAATCCAGGATTATTCTTGGGTATCACAAATTCTGGATTGCTTCGGATTACCTCGCCACCGCTTATAGCGGGGCCCC
>PCYI01000025.1:62798-71691 GCA_002774795.1 Candidatus Vogelbacteria bacterium CG10_big_fil_rev_8_21_14_0_10_51_16
TACTAAAGTTTGCGAGGCAAAAAACCAGAAAAACATGGCATCAACCGGAACAAAAGAAATTACGGTGAACTGGGCCCTTTTGGGTGGGGTAATGGCCTTTTTCGATGTTCTTAAAATAGTTCTCTATCTGGCGGTTGTTGGAGCTGTTATTATGAGTATCATAAACATTATCGTTGGAGGCCTGATGTGGTTTGCTCTTAAAAAAGGAGGGGTGGCGACGCCTTTTAAAGATATTAGAGGGAGTTACGGCATGAGCATTATTCCCATATTCAACCTGTTTTTCCAATCGTGGCTCTATCGCACAATAAAACTTAAGAAAAAATACGACAAAGTGAACGCTGCCGCGCGGAAACAAAAAGCGGGTGCCGTACTGGTTGCCCGCCGGACGGAGCAGGTCCAAGTGGCGACAGCTCTCGTCAAACAGCGCCAAAACCAAGCGACACCAATAGCTTCGAGGCCACCACCGCCAAGGGGCAACATCTTAGGCGAGATGGGAGCGAGAAGCAGAGTGGGGGGAGTGCCGTTGGTCGCGTAGGGTATGTAATACAGGGCATAGGGCGTAGGGCATAGGGCGTAGAATACAGGGTGCAGGAAATAGTATGAACAAGCTCAAAATCACCAACAAGACAGTCTTCGGGATTTTCGCCATTCTTACCCTCTGTCTTTTGCCTCGAGCAGATACTTTTGCCATAAGCGAACGCCAGTTGGCCGGAAATCTCATCACAGAAGTCTCCCCCGATCACCCGGGGGCGCACACAAAAGTGATGGTCACTTTGGTGAGCTTTGCCCTCGACCTCAACCGCTCTATTGTAAGCTGGTCTATAGACGGCGAAACAAAGCTTACCGGCGTAGCAAAAAACAAACTAGAGTTTACCACCAAGGGGCCCGGAACGCGCACCACTGTCATAGTCCGAGCGCTCGCTCCCGATGGCACCGAGCACGCAAAAGAGCTCGTCTTTATCCCCGGGGACATTGATCTGGTCTGGGAGACAAACACATACACTCCTCCCACATACAAAGGCAAGGCACTTCTAACCTCCGGCGGGACTGTGCGTTTCATTGCCTTGCCGATACTGTATGATAATACGGGGAAGCGGGTCGCGACAGACCTGTTGTCATACGACTGGTCGCGTGATTACGAAAAACTCCGCGCCCTCTCCGGATACGGAAAGGATGTGGCCGAATTTGGTGGCTTTACCACTCTTAAAAACACCGTCATAAGTGTGGTGGTGCGTGACCTCGAAAGCGGGAACAGTGTCGAGAGCAGTGTGGCCATCAAAGCAGGGGAGCCCACTCTCCGTTTTTACGAAGAGTCTCCTTTGGCGGGGACCCGCTACGAACGGGCGGTGTCGGGGAATTACAGTATGCCGGGCGCTGAGGCCACCTTGAGGGCCGAGCCGTACCACCTTCCTCTTTCAGTCGGCCAACGCCCGACATTCCGCTGGACCATCGGTGGCCTTCCTGCGCAGGCAGACCAAGCCAATCCCCGTCTCATCACCCTTCGTCAAGAAGCGTCGGGAGCAGGCACGGCCGAGCTTGCCTGCAATGTCGAGGGTGAGGTGGGAAGTGTAAAGAGTGCTCTTTCTGTTCTTTTTGGAAGTCGCACAAGCGTCTTTTAATTTTAATAGTGCCTCAAAGTTTTCCGGGTTAGTTCTCCTCCCCCTGGACAGGGGGAGGTTGGGAGGAGGTAGTATGGCTCTAAACCTACCCCACCCCAACCCTCCCCTGGCCAGGGGAGGGGGCAACCATACTCAACCACACGGGAAACCTCGAAAGAGCTTCGAGTTAACTGGGCAACCTGAAATAAATGACATTTTCCGAAAAAAGAACAGTGGGCCAACCTTCAATTGAAGTCAGACTTCAATTTGTGTTTATACTACTAATTTTAGTGGCCATTTTCGCTTTTCCTTTTTTTGCCAATGCCCAAAATTATCAGCTCCTAGAGCCAACGTTTGGCGGTGTGGTTGGCTTTGACGGGAGTACCAAATTTGAAACACTTTTTACAAATCTTTACCAGTGGATTTTTAAGTTGGCTGGCCTCGTGGCCGTGCTCCTGCTCATCTATGCCGGAGTCCTTTATGTTTTTGGCGGGTTTGGGGGACCTACGGAAAGCAACATCTCAAAGGCAAAAGGTATCTTTTGGGACCTCGCTATTGGTGGTTCTATTCTCCTTATAAGCTACATCGCCTTGCGGGCCATAAATACTCAATTTGTGTCTATAAGTTTCGACAACGCGGGCATGCCCCCCATCTGGACGCTCGTTAAAGGCGGAGGAGGGGGAGGTGGATTGCCAACAACAAATACAAGGGAAGAGGTTACCCAAGCTCTTAGTCACACCCCGGTAGCACCCACAGACCCGCAAGCCGATCCTGCAACACAACGCCAATCACAAGAAGATAGGGTTAGGGCATCCGTAGGCGAGGCAACAAGAAATGTTAGTTATGCTGATGGCGTCATGCTTACTAGAGACGACGGTTCAGTCGGCCTGTCTTATAGCAGTCTTAATGAAACAGCAAGCGCTTGTGCTTCTTGTAAATTTGAAGTAATAGCCGGAACAGAGAAGTATCCTGATGCAAATAAGTTAGAGATTAAATACAATGCAGACTTAGAGCGCATTGTTAAGAACGAACCAGGGGTAAGAACAGAGGGGATAACTGGAAGTCAAGACTATTTAATCACTAGAGGACAGGTGACAACAAGATACGCCTTTTACCCAGGAGATAGATTGGGAAACAAGGTGACGATAACTTCAAGTCGCTAATGACCTACAAAACACTTCTCATTATTATAGCCGTCTTTCTCCTCGCCGGGCTTGGGGTGGGGTTTTTTATCTTCAAAGAGCGTCCAGTAGAGACAGTGCGGGTGACGGAGACCGCCCCTGAGGGTTTCTTTCCCGCCTCCTCGGAAGACGCCAGAGTTCCTGCCCGAGATAGTCAAGGCCAGAGTCAGGGAGGAGCCTTCTCTCTCGAAAAGCCGTCCACCGGCTCCGACCAAACTCGCAAAGCCCTATCCCTCCGTCAGTTTGTAGCGGTCCCGGTATCCGGGGCCACAATCCTCGAGCACAAAGATGACATAGTGGTCCGCTACATCGAACGTGAGTCAGGCCACGTCCTCGAAATGGCTCTGAACGAGAAGGTGCCGACCAAGGTGACGAATACCACTCTCCCCAAGACGACCGAGGTTCTGTGGGGTCCAAAAGGGGAGACCCTTATCATCCGCGCTCTCGATGGGCCGGAGAACAGGCTTGAAACTGTCTTCGCCCAAGTGGTAAAACCGAAACAGGCCACCTCTACCGACGAAACCCGCCGGCTCACCTTTGGAGAGGTGGTGCCCCTTGCTGTGGGTTCGCTTGAGGGAGCGCTCTTGCCAAGCACTATCAGGGCAGTGACTGCTTCACCGTCTCGCGACAAGATTTTCTTTCTTCTCGAAACCGCAGATGGTGTTTCGGGGGTCGTCTCAGACTTTATTAGAGCCGACACAGCGCACGGCCAACTCCCTGTATACTCATCACCTTTCCGCGACTGGCATACGCAATGGGCAAGCGCGAACAGTATCGCACTCACCACTAAGCCGGCCAGCGGTGTTCCCGGCTATCTTTACCTTCTCAATACAACAAGCAAAAGCCAAGAAAAGCTCTTAGACGCCGTCCCGGGCTTAACCGCTCTTGTGAGTCCCAAAGGAAACCTGGTCATATATGCCCGGGCCCAAGGGTCGGGTTTCACCACTTTTATATTAGATAAGACTAGCCGAGAGAGTGTCGCTTTCCCACTTCAAACACTTCCCGAAAAATGCGTCTTCAGTGTTGATGAAAAAACTGTTTTCTGCTCAGTCCCAGACACTGTTTTGCCGGGCCTTTATCCGGACCACTGGTACCAAGGTGTCACCTCTTGGAATGACGCTCTGTGGGAAGTTGATATAAATACCGGGGAGGCCACCAGGCTCGTCAGTGCGTCAGATTTTCGACTCTCACAAACGCTAGACGCTGTCGATTTGCAACTATCTACAGATGGTCGACTACTACTTTTAAGAAACAAGCGAGACAGTACTCTTTGGGTTTTGGAGATGTAGGGGATTGTGAATTACGAAATTCGGATTTATTCCCTCCCCTGGCCAGGGGGAGGGGCAATTTCGTAATTCACAGTAGGGGAGAGAACTAGGGCGTAGGCCATGCATACAGGCCACAGGGCGTAGGGCATAGGCCGAGAACTAGGGCATAGGGCATAGGGCATAGTTCCCTACGCCCTGTGGCCTGTGGCCTGTATTTACTCTCCAATTTCCTCCGCATTTTTCTTTACATACAACTCGTGAACAAGGGCAAGACCGCTGTTTACTGCCCAGTAGATAGAAACGGCGGCAGGGAGAGTGGCCCCAAAAACGACGATAAACAGGGGTAAAAAGTATTTCATCTGCACCTGCATACTTTTAGCAAAATCACGCTGGAAAGACGGCTCGACCTCTTTATCATCCTTAGGCAGGTCAGGAAACGCGTATTTGGTCTGCAAAAACTGGAAGAGGCCGGCCATAATTGCAAGAGCGATACTTCTCTCGCTCACATCGATAAGCCCCAAGAGCGTCGTGTTTAAAACATCAGGAGTTGGCGTGAACGAGTAGAGAAGCTCTGGAATGATACGAATATCACTTACCACATGATAAAGCGCGATAATAATGGGTATCTGGATAAGGAGGGTAAGAAAACCGGAAAAGGGGTTCACCCCATGCTCGCGATAAAGGGCCATAATCTTCATCCCTTGTTCTTGCGGATTATCTTTATGAGTGTCTCTAATCTTTTGGACATGGGGCTCAAGAGTTTTCAACTTTCTTTGAACCACTACAGACCGGTGCTGAAGGGGGAGAGTGATGAGCCGAATAGCTACCGTCACAATGATAATAGATAGGCCCACATCATGAGTCGGCAAGATGGAGGCAAAGAAGACGAGCAGGTTGTAAACCGGCTCAAGAAAGATAGTGTGATAGAGAAAGGAAAACATCGAATTTCGGTAAGGAGGAATAGGGAAGAAGAAAGAAGAGAGGCAGAGAGGCAGAAGAGAATGGCGGAGCGTTGCATCTGGTCACCATTTTATCTTCTTACTTTTTCCTTTCTCCTTGCAATAGGGCCAGTATATCACGCTCAAACTCTTTAAACGATGTTGTGGTCGCCGCCTTATTGAATGTAAATATAAACACTCGATCGTGAGGTAGTCGAGAACAAAGTTTCATTACAATTCCACGAGCACGCCGTTTCACCAAGTTACGGGTAACAGCCTTTTTGGCCACTTTGGCACTCACGATAAATGCAGTCTTAGCCGGCTTGCATGGATAGTCCACAATACGGAGTGAACAACTCCTCCCATGACGCACAGTACTCCTAAAAAATGGCTTTGGTGCTCGCGAGAAGAGCTTTTCAAGAAGTTTTCTGTCGGTCCGATATCCTCGCGGGAGCATAAATATGTACAAAAATAAACCAACTGTCTGCGGGTCACTAAAATCCACAAAAGCCTGTGCCTAGTGGACAGAAAAAACGGGAACAGTCTCCGTAAAATAGACCCTAAACCGCGAGTTTCTTCCTCCCTTTTTGGCGCCGACGCGCTATTACTCGCTTTCCATTGGCGGTACTTTGACGAGTCAAGAAGCCGTGTGTTGTTTTTCTCTTTTTTCTGCTTGGTTGGTAGGTAACAGACATGGAAGTAGTGTATACTATCTCCACTTGAAAGACAATGCTTTTGTCTGAGCAGTAAGATTAAAGAGTTCGGTGCTATTTATGATTTAAAAGAAGCACGAAATCATAAATATGAAACAGAATTCGTTTAGATATTTATGATTTAATGCTTAGAATTTGTTTCGTGTTTTGGATTTCATACTTAGTGCTTTGTTTTTATGCACACCTTATCCACCTGTGTATAAACAATCAAATAGAGTTTACTGAATTTAAAAAAAACGTATACTGAAGACTCATTTGTATTAATTCTTTGTCACTATTTATGCCACCTATCATTGAAAACAAGAAGCTGTGGGATGATGTCATCACTCAGATTGAGCTAGGAGTTTCAAAGGCAAACTTTAATACATGGTTTAAAAATACCTACATTTCCAGACAAGAAGACGGGATTATTCACTTAGCAGTCCCTAATGATTTCGTAAAAGAGTGGATTTTTAACAAATATCACAAGTTTATACTAAAAATCCTGCGTGATTCAAACCCGGCCGTTCGCAATGTGGAGTATGTTATACACAAAGAGCAGAGCCCGGCACGGCAAAACGAGCTTGAGCGCGCCCAAATGGAAGAGCTTTTTAGCTCACAAATGAGACTTCAAGAGCTCGCTATAAACAAAGAAGACAACCTTAATCCTCGCTACACTTTTGACTCACTTATTGTTGGTGGTTTTAATGAGCTTGCTCATGCGGCGGCTCATGGCGTGGTCCGCAAGCCGGGAGTGATGTACAACCCTTTATTTATCTATGGGGGAACCGGCCTAGGCAAGACTCACCTGATCCAATCGATTGGAAATGAGCTTAAAAAAACCGGCGAAAGCAAAAAAGTTTACTACTTGGGGGCCGAAAAATACACGGTCGATTTAATCGACTCTCTACAAAATAATAAGATGACTGCTTTTAAGGAGCGCTATAAAAAGTACGACTTGCTTATTATCGACGACATTCAATTTATTGCGGGCAAAGACCGCACCCAAGAAGAGTTTTTTCATCTTTTTAACAGTTACCACGACAACAACAAGCAGATTATATTCTCGTCTGATAAGCCGCCAAAACATATAGCCGACCTAGAAGATCGCCTTCGCTCTCGGTTTGAGGGGGGCATGATGGTAGATATTTCTCGCCCTGAGTACGAGGCTCGTTTGGCTATTTTAAAGGCGAAACTAAAGCAGTTAAACTTTTCCTTACAAGAAGAAACTGTTGAGTATATTGCGTCTTCAATACAAGACAATATCCGCGAACTAGAGGGGGCTCTAAACTCTGTGGTCTGCCAATCTCAACTAAAAAAGCGAAATCTTGGTTTAACTGAAGTAAAAACATTGATCAAAAACAGTATCCGCCCCCAACGCACAATATCGGCAAAAGATGTCATTCAGACAGTGGCCGCTTTCTTTAATATAGAAGAAAAAGTAATATACGAGAAAAGTCGCCGAAAAGAGATTGTGAAACCGAGGCAGATTGCTATGTACATTCTCCGTGAAGACTTTAATACTTCTTACCCATATATAGGACAAAAGCTGGGCGGACGCGACCACACCACCGTTATGCATGCGTATGAAAAGATAAAGCGAGACCTCAAGAGTGACCAAATGCTGGGACAAGAGATGGAGCAAATAAAGTCGATGCTCTATAACGAGTACCCTGTCAGTAGTTGAAGTGATCTTTGGGTTTTACTATTTGTATTGTTGATTTATATAAACAGCCTGTGGATTACTGATGGAAAACTTGGAGAAAAGACGGGTGAAATCTTGTGGAACAACGTTGGAAAAAAGCAGGTTAAATGGGGATGAAAGAGTGCCCGGAATGAGGTAAGGTGGACAAGTGGGGATAACCGCGCGTTAGGGAGGGTCTTATCCCCAAAGTATTAGAATGTGAAGAACATAATAAATAAGCCGTATATGTCAGATTTTAGGTGAGTTGTTAACATATCCACACTCTTAATAATAATAAGCGTATTTAGTTAAGATAAATACAAGTGATCTGGGGAGAACTCCTGACTGCGTTTCAAAACTATACATTTTAAAAACCAACTATCATGCGCGTTGAATGTATCAAAGAAAAACTACGGGCAGCCATCGTGAGTGCTGAGCGCGCTACAGGCAAGAACCTTGCTTTGCCGGTACTTAGCTCTATCCTGCTTGAAGCGAGAGAAAAAAGCTTGAGAGTACGGGCGACTAATCTTGAAATTGGCGTGGAGATTAATATTCCCGCAAAGGTACTTGAGGCGGGAACCATAGCTGTTTCAGGGGCGCTCCTGAATAATTTCCTAGGCTTAGTAGCTGATGGTGATGTTCTTAAGTTGGAAGCGGTGAAAGGAAATCTAACTGTGGCCACTCGAGCCACTAACTCTATCGTGAAAGGGGTGCCAGCTGATGATTTCCCCACTATACCCAGAGTAAACGGGGCTGGCTCATTTAGTTTATCATCAGAGCATTTGGTGGCCGGCCTAAAGGCGACTGTTTATTCTGCCGCACTCTCAGACATGAAACCGGAGATTTCAAGTGTGCACTGCTATGTGGATGAAAATGAGATTGTCTTCGTGGCTACCGACTCCTTTCGTCTTGCTGAGAAACGTTTTAGTATCGGTAAAGATACGCGTCTTTCCGAGGATAATGAGCCGCTTTCGATTATAATTCCATACCGTAATGTTTTAGAGATTATTCGACTTTTTGAATCAGTAGTGGGTAAAGTTGCGGTACAGTATTCAAAGCATCAGATCTCTCTTACCTCTGAGGACGAAGGCGTGTATGTCACTTCACGTCTTGTTTCCGGACTATTTCCCAACTACCAACAAATACTCGTAAAGGAGAAGACTACAGAGATTGTGGTGGCCAAACAACAGCTTCTCTCTGCTCTAAAACTAACAAATATATTTGCTGACAAACTTAATCAGGTTACTTTTAAGGTTATACCCGGAGACGGTCTTTGTGAGGTGAGCTCCCAATCCGGCGACGTAGGAGAGAGTGCTTCTCGACTCGAAGCAACCGTTGAAGGGGAAGATATTACTATTGGATTCAATAATCGCTATATACTCGATTGTTTTAGCTCTATAGAAGAAGAGATGCTTTCTCTTGCTTTAAATGGCCCCAATCGCCCTCTTACTATTCGTGGCATGGGGGACCCCACCTTCTTTTATCTTGTCATGCCTCTGCAGAGATAGGGACATGATAGCTATTAGCTTGTA
>PCYI01000025.1:71726-93782 GCA_002774795.1 Candidatus Vogelbacteria bacterium CG10_big_fil_rev_8_21_14_0_10_51_16
CTGATTATCTGTTATGGCTACAAAGATTGCTGAAAAACTGATATTGCGTTACTCACATCTAACTCGTCCTAATGAGTCCGCAAGAGTAGCCGCACAAATAGCGCTCAAATCTGTTCTTAAAATAGATATTCCTATTACTAAGATTTCCGTCGAACGAGGAACTGTATTTATCCGCATCCCACAGCTTATTAAAAGCGAGGTTGCTATTCATAAGGTTGACATACTGGCCGCGCTTAAAGAAAGACTTGGTTCTCATGCCCCTAAAGACATCAGATGATTACCAAAACCTCTATCTTTAAAAAACATTTAATCTATATTCAAAGCATGATAGGTAAGAAAAAATCTAACTCAATAAAACTTCCTACACCCCAGTATACAATGGAAGATTTAAAAAAGGCTGATGACCCTATTATTTTTACGCGGGCCAATGCTATCTTTGAAGAAGGAAGAGTAGATAGGCTCAGGCCACTATATAATGGATACGCCGCCTCTGTGCGCGGGACGCAAACGTATGAAGTGGAACTGTCTCCGCGTCGGGTAGATGAAGGGTCGTGTACATGCCCAATGGGCCGTGAGGAAAAATTGTGTAAACATATAATTGCCGTTGCTGTCGCTGTTATTAATCAAAACGACGCATAACGTTTATATATTAACACCATACTCAATATGGAGTTTTATGGAATGATAGTGAGAGGGAGAAGTAGTTCAGATCTGTTTCCAACTTGGTCTGTAGCCTGAATTTTTAAGATATTTTGATTGGAGCTCGGGCCTATATGCTCGGGTACAAAAGAGAAGCTAAAGGGGGCTTGGCGACTTGCACCAAGGTAAATATTATTCCAGTGGTAGGTAGCTTGTTGGATAGGGTATTGACCTTGAATAGAGATAGAGATAATGATGCGCTCACTCGCGCGGTAGCTTGTGTTTACTGATGGAGAGGAGACATTTATGGTTGGGTGATTATCTCCGCCATTTGCCGAGGCATCTTCTTTGGGAATAACCGTGGGCGAACCGTCCACGTAGCCTTGCGCACTCGCCCAACTGCGCACTGAAGTTTCCCATGAGAAGTATTGACTGTCTGTATTGGGAAGGCGCGGCCCAGGACCTAAAGGGTCATTTTTGTTTATCCAGTGGAGAATAGAGTGTATGCTCGGCACGACACGCTTCTCACGAAGCTCAAAAGGAGTGAGTTCGTTTGCGAGAGTGCCGGTGGCTTTGTTTATAACGTACTCTTCTCCACCCTGCCAGACCCCGCGAAGGATAGGATGAATGTCTTCTGGGATTGGATCAGGCTCTAAAAAAGTCCTTTGTGGCAGTAGGGGGAGGATTCTATTTAGTGTACTGCGCCATATTGGAGCCACCACAAAACCGGCCACTTTTTTCTCCATAGGCGTGTTGTCGTTGTTGCCGGCCCACACAGTGAGCGCGATATCCGGAGTGTATCCTACAATCCACATGTCGCGGTAGTTGTTTGTGGTTCCTGTCTTTACCGCTACATCTCTTCCTTCTATATATAGGTCAGAGTTACTGCCAAATGCCGGAGCACGGGCATCATTGTCTGTTAAAATATCGGAAATCTGGCGAGCAGATTCAGCGGTGATTGCGCGAGTGGGAGTAGCTTGCCACTCTTCTATTATGGCGCCAAATCTATCCTCCACTTTTATAACAGTGGTTTCCGAATTGCGGACGCCATCATTTGCGAATACCCCATAAGCAATGGTGAGATCTAGGGGAGACACCTCTCCGCCACCAAGCACCAGAGTGAGGCCATAGCGATCGGGATTCTCTAAGCCGGTAATTCCCATGGCGCGGGCGGTCGAGATGGAATCACGCACGCCAGCCAGATAGAGCATCTTTACCGCGGGAATATTTACTGATTGAGCGAGAGCATCTCTAAGTTTCATTGGGCCACGATATAGTCCATCATAGTTTTGCGGGCGGTAACACGTGCTACTTGAAGGAGGTAAACTCGCCGGCGGACAGTTTGCGTTGAACTCTGTGGCCAGGTCAAATACAACCGTATCGGGGGTGTACCCTTTCATAAAGGCGGTTGCGTAAACAAAAGGTTTAAAAGTAGAGCCGGGTTGGCGATGTGCTAAAGTGACATTGAAGTTGCCTTCGTGTTCTTGGTCAAAATAGTCACGCGATCCGACCATGGCAAGCACGTGGCCAGACTTAGGATCAGTGGCCACAATTCCCACATTTTTTGCATTAAACTTCTCTTCTATTTCCGGAGCAAATTCGCGCGCGGTCGCCTCGGCTTGTTGCTGGATGCCCCAGTCGAGAGTGGTGATGACCTTAAGGCCACCGTTCTCCACAATGTCCTTTCCATAACGTTGCTCAAGTTGGCCTTTTACATACATTACGAAGTGCGGGGCTTTAATAGAGCGATTATCGAGGGGCGCAAAGCTAACCTCTTCAGATAGAGCCGCCGCTCGATCATCAGGAGTAATGAAACCGAGCTCTTGCATGCGAGAAAGAACAAGATTTTTTCTATCCTCAAGGGCGTCACGATTGTTTCCATATGGCGAGAAGTATGTTGGTGCGTTAGGAAGAGCGGCCAGATATGCCGACTCAGCGAGAGTAAGAGAGATTGCGGACTTTCCAAAAAAAGCTCTAGAGGCCTCTTCGATTCCATATAGATTCCCGCCGTAGGGACTCTCGTTTAGGTAAATAGTAAGAATCTCGTCTTTTGTAAGAGTGCGCTCCATCTTTATCGCCAGGATAATCTCCTTTATCTTGCGCGAGAATCTTTTTTCTTGCGTAAGAAGAGAGTTTTTTATTACTTGTTGGGTGATAGTCGAACCTCCTTGACTAAAGCGACCTGTTTGAAAATTAGCCAACATGGCTCTGGCTATAGACAATGGTTCAATGCCAGAGTGCTGATAAAAACCAGAGTCTTCAATTGCTACCGCCGCATTTTTAATGTTTCGCGAAATATCATTTCCAGAAACAACGGTGCGCCGGATATCTTTATGGGCATCAAATAAAAGAATCTCTCCGGTACGGTCGTATATTTTTGTGGATTGGGTTATGAGGCGGTCTTCAAACCCAGAGAAGTCCGGGATAGGAAGGCTCGCCACCCATATAAAAGCGGCTCCAGCGATAAAGAGGCATAGAGCTAGGCCTATAATTATGAGTTTAGTACTCGAACGCAGTATTGAGCGCCATATCTTTTTAAGAACGTTTTTAAAGAGGTGCTTACGCATAAAGAGTATGGTAGCATGAGTGGTAAGTAGTATCTAGGAAGTGGGAGATGATACTTTTTAGTTCGTCAGCATATTTTTAACCCCTAATTACCAGAGTCTAATACCGTAATGTCAATTAAAGACGTACAGATAGAGCAGTTCCTTACTCGTAGTGTTGAAAAAGTGTATCCATCTAAAGAGATGGTGGCTAGCCTTTTGCGCTCGGGACGCCGGTTACGAATGTATCTTGGGATAGACCCAACCGGACCATCTTTACATATCGGCCACGCAATTCAACTCGCCAAGCTTACGGAGTGGCAGAAGATGGGTCATACCGCCATTCTTCTTTTAGGGACATTTACCGCCACCATTGGGGACCCTAGTGGTAAAACGACCACCCGCGTGCCCCTCACAAGAGAGCAGGTCAATGAGAACATGGCTTTATATCTAGATCAGGCGGCCCACTTTCTTGAGTTTAAGGGAGAAAACCCTGTTTTAATACGCTATAACCATGAGTGGTTTGATGAGTTGCGTTTCCCGGAAGTGCTTAAATTGGCGAGCCATGTCACTGTGCAACAACTCCTTGAGCGAGACATGTTTCAAAAACGCATAGAGGAAGGCAGACCCATACATCTTCATGAGTTTATGTACCCGCTCATGCAGGGTTACGATAGTGTCGTGCTTGATACCGATGGAGAGGTGGGAGGAAACGACCAGACTTTTAACATGCTCGCCGGACGCACGCTTGCTCGGCAGATGTCCGGGAAGGATAAGTTTGTGATAACAAACAGACTACTTGTTGACCCAGCCGGAAAAAAGATGGGGAAAACAGAAGGAAACATGATTACCCTTGCCGACAGTCCCGAAGATATGTATGGCAAAGTAATGAGCTGGACAGACGGGATGATTCTTCCGGGCTTCGAACTTTGCACCAACGAGTCAATCGACGAGCTTCGGAAGGTAGAGTCTCGCCTCAATGATCCGACCGCAAACCCGATGCATGAGAAGCTTCGATTGGCACGCTTAATTACTGCTCGTTATCACGGCGAAGACGGGGCTCGGTCCGGAGAGGCCTTTTTTACAACCGCTATTATAGAAAAAGATGTTCCTGAGCTATGTGTTGAAGTGAAGGTCTCGCAGGGGGCAATTTTAGGGGAGACTCTTGTCCGTGAGGGAGTGTTAACATCTAAAGCAGTTTTTAAAAGGCTTATACAGGAGGGAGCCATCCACTTTAATGGCGAGGCTGTTACTGATTTTAACTTTTCTCTCAGTTTGCCCGGTACGGTTAAGGTGGGTAAACATCGCTTTTTAAAGATACTGTTTGTCTAGAAAGAGTGCGACGGCGACTTGTAGGCGTCTAATGCATATTGAGAAAAGGCTCACGCGCGTGAGCCTTTTCTCAAACTCTATTCTAAGCCTACTTTCTATCTCTTACTCTAATCTCCTCCGTCCCTATCATCCATGTCGTCGTCAATCTCAAAGGGCTCTTCCGGTTCGTCGACATCACGACTGCCGATGCCAATAGCGTCACCATGAACATCTAGCTCTTCCCCAATATCACCACTGTCGTCATCGATAAGCACTCCCGGCTTGGCTACGATCGGGGCATCTTCTGCCTCAGCTATATCTTCGTCATCACGAAGGGGGTCTTGTGTACTACTGTTCGACATGTTTTTTCTGCTTTGGTCTGCCTCTGGAAACTCAAAGGTAGACTATTATTGATAACGAAGCATTTGTATCAAAATATAGAATTTTCGCAAGGGGAGAGAATATTATTTATGTGGAGAACTATGTAGCAGGTAGCAGGTGGCGGGTAGTAAATGGCAGATAGTCGGGGGGGGATTGTTATGCATAAGAAAACTACTATCTACCACCTACCATCTGCCACCTGCCATTTACTACCTGCCATCCCTCGCCATAAAAGTAAGGCCGACGGCGATAGCGTCATACTCATCGTCGTATTTTGGTTTGTGGGGCAGACTGGAAAGTAGTGGCACCATCTTTATAATTTGCGCCTTGGTCGCTTTGCCGTATCCGGTCACTGCCACCTTAATCTCAAGAGGCGTATACTCATGTGCAGTAAGTCCTGCGCGGGCGGCCACATAAAGCATCATTCCGCGGGCTTCGGAAACATGCATGGCTGTCTTTTGGTTAGTCTCAAAGTAGAGCTTTTCTATGGCAAGAAATTTAGGGGCGTATTCGGCTATAAGTGCTTCAAGTTGTATGCCAAGATTAAGTAGACGTTCAGAAAATGTCATTTGAGAGGAAGTGCGCCAGCACGCGGAAAATATCACCTGATGCTTCCCATTCGGAAGAGCTTCCAAAATGGCAACACCAAGACGTTCGTAGCCGGGGTCGAGCCCCAGAACACGCAAAGCGCTTTTTGGTGAGTTTTTAGTTTTTGGTTTGTGGTTTTTAGTGGACATGTAGGGGATTGTCTAACAACTAAAAACTACAAACTAAAAACTCTTTAGGCTACATTAGTGAAGACAGACTCTATGTCTTCATGCTCCTCAAGAGCATCAACCAGTTTTTCAAGTTTATCAAGGTCATCGTCTCTAAGTTCTACGGGGGTTTGCGCCTCCCACCCATCTTTGCCTTTTATAAAGGCCCACGCGGCACAACCGGGGGCCCCGAGCGTAAGCCCCAGTTTTGTAAAAATATGTTTCACTTCTTGACTGGTGCGATTGTTGTTGTCGGTCAAGCCATCAATGATAAGTGCGGCTCCACCGGGCCCGAATGCTTCAAAGCGCACAGCACGGTAGCTCGTGGCGTCTACCCCTTGCCCTTTCTTTAGAGCTCGCTCTATGTTCTCGGCCGGCATTGAGTCTTTCTTGGCTCTCTCAACAGCCGCCCTAACAGAGGGAGACTGAGAGTCTCCGTTCGCCTCTTTGACTACGGTGGTGAGAACACGCGCGTGCATCGAAAAAAGCTTACTTTTTTTCGCGTCGCTCGCCGCCTTTTTGTGCTTTATTTTACTCCACTTGTTGTGCCCTGACATTTTAATATAGTATGGTAGCTTGTGGCTTGTAGCTTGTAGTGACAGGAACCATTTGATGGTTAGTACTCAATTAAAGCATAAAAAACAAAGGCTTCAAAACTCAAGCGACGGGATAATTTTAAAAACGAATAACTAAAAATATGCCTACAGATGTCACTAACGCAGAAGACTCCCTAAACCCGCAGGATAAAAGAAGAGCGCGAGAGCAAGAGTGGGAAGAGGCCAATCTTATATTCTCGGCGGACAGCCCGGAAGATGTCGAAGAGATCATTTTAGGCGAGCGGGACATAAGTGATCTCGCGGATGAACATGCCGAGGCCGCTATCGCGCTCATACGAGGCGCGTTTGCGATATCAGACGATGAAGCGGAACAGTTCTTTGCCGGCTATGGCTCGCTCGCGTTAGAGGCTTATTTTCCCAGAGAGCGTTCACATCAGCAAGAGTTGCACGGCAAAGCGGTGGTTGCTTTTAGTAAATTGTCTGAGTCACAACAGAGGGCATTGCGAGAAATGGGCAAGCAACACCAGCGAGCTGGGCTCCATCGCATTGCCGGGGTGGCGAGCATCTACGACACCTTGGAAAAAGATAAAAAAAGTGGCTATTTTGACGACGACCTCAATCCGCCATTAGTCCGCGCCGCGTAGACAGTTAGAGAGGCACAGGACATGAGGAATGATCCAATTTGTGACACGCAACCCATTCATCTTCATCTATGGTTCTCCACACAAAATACTTGCTATTGCGCGAACCGGTGCTAGTCTACGTGAAGTAGGCTCAACGAGAGAAATCTCTAGGCGATTCCTTCACCGGCAAAGCCGATAAAGTTAGGTTGTTTCTCGAGGATAGCACCAGCGACCTCGATAAATCGAAGAACCAGAACGTCCTCGATGAAAAAACCCGTGAGTGGTAGCTCAATCGCCTAGAGATTTCTCGCCTTGAGACGTCGCTAGGTTTTTTGTGCGCGAACAGTAAGTTTCGAAGCCAAAGAACAGGATATTTTAAGTTTAGCACAGACCGTTGTATGTGTCAATGTAACATTTAAGTTCTCATGACGCAAAGCAAAGAAACAAAACTACCAGACGATCGGTTCCTCGACAGCGCTTTGCGGCCAGACAGATGGGATGAGTATGTTGGACAGGAGGGAGTTAAGAGCAATCTAAAGATTCTTCTTCAGGCCGCAATAGAACGAGGCCATCCACCGGAGCACTTACTTTTCTATGGTCCTCCTGGACTCGGCAAAACCACCCTGGCTTACTTGGTGGCAAAAGAGCTGGAGGCTCAGATTAAGGTAACATCCGGCCCGGCTGTAGAAAAAGTGGGGGACCTTGCCTCAATCCTCACTAATCTTCAAGCGGGGGACATCCTTTTTATTGATGAAATTCACCGTTTAAATAAAGCCATTGAAGAGGTTCTTTATCCCGCCATGGAGTCCGGGTCGCTTAATATTATCATCGGCAAAGGACCGTCGGCGCGGACCATTCAGTTAGAACTTCCACCCTTTACGCTTATAGCCGCCACGACTCGGGTTGCTCTCCTTTCGTCTCCCCTGCGCTCGCGCTTCTCCGGAGGCACGTTTAGGATGGAATTTTATACAGACGAAGAAGTGTCTAGGATTCTAGCCAGATCGGCCGACATCTTGCAGATTAAACTTAATTCGGGAGCGGCCCGTGCTATTGCTCGGCGCAGTCGGGCCACACCACGAATCGCCAACCAGTTTTTAAAACGGTGTCGTGATTACGCTCAGGTTAAAAAAGTATTGCTCGACGAGAGAGTGGTATGTGAGGCACTCGAAATGCTCGAGGTGGATGAGTTGGGTCTCACGGCCCACGACAGGCGCCTCCTTACCACGCTTATAGAAAAGTTTAATGGTGGTCCTGTGGGTCTCGGCACTCTGGCCGCCGCCACAAGCGAAGAGGTGGCCACAGTAGAGGAGGTCTACGAGCCATACCTGCTTCAGCTCGGCTTAATAGAGCGCACCCCCAGAGGTAGAGAAGCTACACCACGGGCGTACGAGCACCTTGGCTTTCCGTTGCCAAAGACAGAGCAGAGAAAACTACTTTAGGTTTAGTTGCTTTCTGTGTGTAAATCCACCACGCGCTGGAGTTCTTCAAGAGAGGTGATTCCGCGGAGCGCCTTCAAGATGCCGTCTTGACGCATGTCGAGAATCCCCTGGGGTCGGGCGGCTATCACAATATCTCGCTCGCTCGGATTACGCTGGATAGCCTCTTCGACTGCTCTGTCTGTGATAATGGCTTCAAATATCGCAATGCGTCCTTTGTAGCCGATCCCCCCACAGGTCTGGCAAGTGGCAGGGCTTGAACTAGGGCGTAGGGCGTAGGGCGTAGTAGGATTCGGGTCAACAGGTTCATTGCCGTCTACTCCCTGTGGCCTACGCCCTGTGCCCTGGTTGTCTTGCCGGGGCTTCCACAGCGAAATGGTAGTAGGCATGGTTACTCCAGCTTCCAGTGGGATACTTGCCAACACCTCTTGAACCAGCTTCCACTCCTCAGGAGACGGCGTGGCCTGAATTTTACAAGACCCACAGAGGCGACGTACTAGACGTTGAGCGAGAGCTACCGAAAGCGCGGATGTAATTACCTTTGGATTTACGCCGAGGTCAATCAAGCGCGGAAAGGAGCCAGCGGCATTGTTGGTGTGTAAGGTGGAGAACACCAAGTGGCCGGTGAGGGAGGAGTTGATAGCGATTTTTGCGGTTTCCGAGTCTCTGATTTCCCCAACCATAATGACATCTGGGTCTTGACGCAGGGCCGAACGAAGGCCCTCGAGAAAGGTGTAGCCCCGCTCATCGTTTACTTGCGTTTGTTCAATTCCTTTAAGGTGGTACTCTATCGGGTCTTCGATAGTGATGATTTTTATCTCGGGGCTGTTGATTCTGCGCAGGGCGGCATAAAGAGTGGTAGACTTACCGCTACCGGTCGGCCCTGTGACGAGAAGCATGCCGTTCGGTCTTCTAATCTCTTGTTCGACAAGAGTGAGCAACTTGGCCTCCATGCCCATAGTTTCAAGAGAGATTTCAATCGATTCCGGGTCCAAGATGCGAAGCACCAGAGATTCGCCGAAACCGCCGGGGAGCACCGAGGTGCGGATCTCAAACTCTTTGGCATCCAAATTTATGGTAAATCGACCGTCTTGCGCCGTTTGTTTTACGTTCAGCTTTAATCCTGAGATAAGTTTAACGCGAGAAAGAATCAACGCGTAAGGCTCGCGGGCAAACTCAGACATGTCGTGTAAGACACCATCAAGACGAAAGCGCAGACGCACGAGCGCTTCCTGGGGTTCTATGTGAATGTCTGAGGCCCCCACCGCGATGGCGCCGGCAAGAATAATCTCGAGAATCTTTGAGACCCCCTGGCCCTGTTCTTTTTCGGAGGTTAGCACTTCGTGTATGTTTTTTTCCAGGTCGCCGATACTATTAATGCGAGACAAAAAAAACTGCAGGTGTTCGCTCGATATTTCTATCAAGCCCGCCTTAGTGTTGGCGGCATCCGAGACCTCTTTATAGCGTTCCCAAGCACGGGCGAGAGAGGTGGGAGACACCATGTATATCGTCGGTTCGTAATGCTTTCGGCGGAGGTCGTCTAATATGACCGGTATTTGGTCGCCCTTAGGAGAGAGAGTTGCAAGAGAAAGGGTGTGGCCGGATAGTTGAAAAGCGGCCACACCTGCTTTTCGCGCTTGGTCTTCGTCGATTAGGCGAAGAGCGTCTGTGTTTATGGATGTGCGTGAAAGGTCCGCGTACAAGACCTGGTATTTTTGAGAAAGAACTTTGGCTAAGTCCTCTGCTTCTCGAAGACGCAACTCCTCTACTTTTTTTATGCGTAATGTTTCGTCAAATTGGGGCATGGAGTCAGTATAGCAGGTCGCAGGTGGTAGATGGCAGATAGTAAGTGGGGATAGAGAAAACAAAGATTCAAACCTCAGATTTCGAAGGGGAAGCTTGACAAACAAGAACAAGAAGTGTTGAATAGGCCAGAGCTAGAAGTCCTTGACAGTTCTACTATTGAGACGTACAATAAACGATTGTCTCTAAACTAACCCCTTATGAAAAAAATAATTAAGTTTTTAGGTATTTCTGGAGCCCTCCTATTTGGGGGCTATTTGGGTCTTTTGGGCGCCACTATTGCTGATGCCCACATTATCCCGTGCAACACATATGACCCAAACTATGGGTATGGGACATGTGACGACCACGGCAACCCGACCACTGTCTACGAAGACCCTGGTACCCCGGGCGGGAGTGTTTACATAAACTACGGCAACTCAAGCGCGAACAATACCAATTCGAGTATTTGTCAGACGAGCACCCAAGGCTCCGGCTACTACTATGATCCGGCCACCGGCACCTACACTTGGCAGGATGCCGCCACGCCCGCCAACTGTCAGTCTGGGAGCGTAAGCGCGTCCGGTAGTTACGGCGGTTCCTACGGTAATTTGCCGTGGGGAAATGCCCCAACTATGAGCCAGCCATCTACTAATTATGGTTACGGCGGATACGGTAGCTCTGGCTACGGCGGATACTCGCCATTCGGATCTTCTTACACCGACCCATATGGTTACAGCGGCTACAGCCCCTACGACTCATCCTACGGTTACGGTTCAGAGGGAGGATACTCTTCTAGTGGTAGTGGTGTGAGCGACTTCTTTAACATCGCTTATGGAGTTGCCGGTCTTGTGAATGCTTTTGGCGGAGGTGGTGGCGGCTCAAGCTACGGTGGCGGGTATGGGTCTTCGTATGATTACTATGGTGGCTACAGCGACTACTCTCCGTATGACTACGGCTCCTCGTATGGAGGTTACGACTCTTATGGCGAGGATTACGGTTCTTCCTATGGCTACTACGATGATTACGCCTCATCCTATGACTCTTATGGTGGTTACAGTGGATACAACGACTACACCACCTACAACTCTTACGATTACTATGACGACTACTCCTATTATGGAGGAGGGAACGACAGCTACTTCTCCGGTGGTGGCTATGGCTGGTATGACGACTATGGCTCTGACAGCTACGGCTCCGACAGTTACTTCTCTGGTGGCGGGTATGGATGGTATTAGAAACAGGAGTTAGGAAGTAGGAAGTAGGAATTAGGGGTTTTTAGTTTCTCGTATCTCGTCCTTCACGTTTTCTTGCTATAATAGTACCTACGCAAAATGGCGTCTTTGCCACCGCCCATAGCGGGGCCCCGCCAAAGGCGGTGGCGAGGTAAACCGAAGCAATCCAGAATTCATGGGGGCTAAGAATAAACCTAGATTGCTTCGCACAGAACGCTCGCAAAGACGAGAACATTGTTTTGCGTAAGTCCTATATAATATGAACACTCTCCACGCTCAACTACTCTTAATTACAGCGCTCTTAGCTTTGCCTGCGGGGGCCTTTGCCGATGGCGGGCCGGCGCATGGGGGCGGAACGGGTTCGGCAGGCGGGTATACATACGCGCAAATGAACTCGCAGACATACCCAACATACAACAATAATCAGAACACCCAGGCGGTATTACAGAATCACAGTCAAAGCGGGCAGTACCAGGGCATGACAAACAACCCCGTGTACTACTACAACGACCAGACGCAGACAATGGCTGGTCAGGGCGTGACGAACAGCGCGTATAACTACTCGGGACACCTTTCTTCGGCCTATAACCTCTCTGTGCCTCCCTATCAACCTTATCAAGGAGCGCAAACGAATCCGTATCTTAAATATGAAAATCCGGTAACCGGGCAGGCGCTCCAGAGCACCGCTTTGCAAAATAGTTGGACCGTAAACCTGCCGGTGCAGGCGCTCATCCCGCGGGCAGTGGCCAATACACAGGGAATCATCGCCGCTCCACAGGTGGTCGGCTTCGACGCTTACTCGTCTGTTAGTCTTGCTGGTGGCCTGCCAAGCTACTATGGAGCAAACGTCACGCAGGGAGTGTATACCCTCTACTCTGGCGAGTCGTATGACGCAACCGCAACAGTAAACCCTCCCCTGGCCAGGGGAGGGCAGGGTGGGGTAGTGCGTAGTGGAGTGGTGAATGATTCACAGAGCGGTGGAAGCTTCCGCAACACTAACTGGCCGTTTTCTAGCGACAGCGGCCCTATCACCGGCAACATTCCTTGGTAGCAAAAAACTCACGAGTTTATAACTGACTTGAGTCATCTGTACATCTCTCCCATTCCAGTTACTTTCCGCTTACAATACCGATTGTTTTTTCGACAAGCTTCATGCGTGCCATTAGGTCTTGAAACTCCTCGCGGTAAACCAAGTGGTGTTTTATAGACTTTGTATCTCGCTCCATTTCGTTTAGTCGTCTGTTTACACCCTTAAATTCAAACTCAAGACCACCGAGTCTCATGTCGACACCGTCAAGACGTTTGTCTACGCCATCGAAGCGTTTGTCAACTCCATCGAAACGGCGGTCAACGCCCTCGAAACCTTTCTGCACCATGATGGCGACATCTTCGAGATTTATCGACTTTAATTTCACGCGTGGAGCTTTTTTCATTAACTATATTGAAAGTCATAAGGAGACGACTTACAATCATTGACAATTACGTGAACAAAGCGTAGGGTGCTTTTGGCTCAGTGGCACTTCTTTAATATTACGGAATGGGGCAGTGCTTGACAATGTGCCTGGTTTTGTAATATAATAAAGAGAGTACCCATAATTCACGCAGTCGCCCTCTATCTCCAAAAATGGTGGTAGTGGGTGGTCGCCGGAGGCCCCAAGGAGGCCCATCAATGAAGCTCTTTACCAATCTGGTTCTGGTTTTTGCCCTCTACGGAGGGAGTGTGGTTGAGGCGATACCGATGCCGACCTTCATGATGCAGGTGCAGGAGGGCTTTGCCGAGGAGTTTGCCAACCGGCGACACCTCGGAATGGGGCCTTCGGCCAAGAGCCGAGAGGAGTCCCTCGCGCGAGCGCGTCAACTTGTGGACTGGCTCGCCGGCTCGAATGAGAGCCCGTGCCATCCGGAGGTGACGCGGGAGGATTACGCCTCCGCCTTGGGTTTCTCCTCGCCCGCCGAGGCGGCCCGGACGCTCAAGGACCCCACCCCCGGCAAGAGGTGGAGGTTCACGATGGTGGAGCGCGCAATTCCCGTAAAGGCAGCGAAGCGCTCTCACCTATGGCTAGGTGAGATTCGCTGGCACTATTCCGGCTTGTCGGTGGGGCAGTATTGCCTCGTTGATAGCCAGGAGAGGGTGTCAGTTGAACTCGGGCGCCTTGACGTGCTCAAGGTGCGCCCTGTCAAACAAACTGTCAAAATTCAAACGACGGTGATCAGGAGACATCACTACAAGAAGGAGCAGAAATGAACAGGTTCGTGTTGGTTCTCGTCTTGCTTTTGGCAGCGACGCCCGCCTGGGCCGGCGCTTGCCAAGTCCCCGGTTGCGACGTCGATGAGCATCACACCCATCGGCTTGAGATGGCCGAGCTTGAGCGGGATGGCGAGGGGGATACCCCTGTCGTCCATGTGACCAGTCGAGGCGCGACCGAGGTTGTCGCCTCGACCTCCACGGTGCGGAGTCCGCTCGGCGCTCGGAAAATGGTGGCCACGCGCGAGCAGGCCATCACCCGAGCGCGCTATCTCGTGGACTGGCTCGCCGGCTCTAACGTGAGCCCGTGCCACTGGCGGGTAACGCGGGAGGATTACGCCTCCGCCCTCGGGTTTTTCTCGCCCGCCGAGGCGGCCCGGACGCTCAAGGACCACACTCCCGGCAAGGGGTGGCGCTTCGACCACGTGGTCAGGGCCATCCCGAGGGAGGACGCGGTCATGGCCTTTCTCGACGAGGGCCACGAGTGGGGCTGGGGGTCTTATCGGGGCATCCCGGTGGGCACCTGGATGCTGGTGAATGCAGAGGCAGAGACGTTGGGGGTGGACCTCAACTGTCTCAACATCACGAAGCTTCGCCGGCCCAAGCCGATGACGGCCCCGCTGGCGAAGATGCGGGAGAAGACGCGGGTTATAGTGATCACTCACTATCATTATCTGCCCGCTCCCCAAGCCCCTCGCCCCCAAATGCACCAATGCCGGTCGGGGAGGTGCGACCAGGGCTACGTGCCTCGGCAAGGGCCCATCATGGCGAGGCGGCCTCCGCCACCTCGTCGGCCACCTCAGCGTCAACGGCCCCAGCCACGGATGCCCGGCTTCCGGCCGAGACCCCAGCCCCCGCGGGTTTTCCCGCCCCAGATGCCACCCCCGGTAGCCCGCGTGCCGGGCGGTTACCAGTATATGGATAACCGCTCGTTTGTGGACAACCGCGGGGCCGGGGCGCGCATCCAAGCGGGCGCGGGCACGCCAGGAATGGGTCACAATCACCCGCCCTTCCCGCCCCAGCGAGCGCCGCAACGACCGCAACCGCCCATGAATGTGGGCCCCCGTCATGGGGTGGCTGCGCCGGGTACTGGCCAACGCCCGTCCTACACCGGGCCCGGTCGGGGCCAGCCGGGGAATCTCGACTACCGGCCTCGTCAGCAGGGCGGAGGAGGGGGCGGCGGTCCCACACACCGCTAGCCGGTTCTGGCCATGAGTACCCCACGGACTCCTTGCTTAGTGACTCGGTCACCAAGTAGCTCGGAGTCCGTGGGGCGAGGCCATTAGGGCAGAAGACCAGAACCACCTTTATTAAGTCCTCGAGCTCCTGCTCATCCCCAGTCACTAAGTGACTGGGGATGAGGTAGACAGTTTTCGTTCGAGGTCTTATTGAGGTTTATGATAATCCAACACTTGCTTATGAACACTGTCACACGTTTCGCGAAGCCACTCTTCGCGGCTTTTGCGTTCCTTTTGGCTTTTGCTCCCGGCTTTACGGCCGAGGCGGCTATCTTTAATAACGATGTCCGTGATTTTCCCACTCTAAACATTGTAAACGCCACCCAAAACCCCAATCATCAAGGGAGCGCGTGGGGCACTTCCGCGAGCGCCCGGCCGGGCGAGACTGTTTCACTCGAGGTGTACTACCACAACAACGGTCCCACCGAGCAGGATATTGCTCGCAATGTTTTCACCTGGATTCAACTGCCGACAAGCGGGGCGACCCAGCACAGCATCTCGGGCGGGGTGCGGGCCGATAACGCCGCTCCCGCAACCGGTCAGGTTTCTCTTTCAATTGTAGGCGGCAATGGCACGGAACGTTTGGAGTTTATCCCCGGCTCGGTGCGTTGGTATCCAAATCAAGGAGCGCAAACCCACGCGGCTCTTTTACAGGGCCAAAGCGGGACCGAGCTTTTTACTTCGCAGGGCCTTTTTGTGGGCGACCAACACCCGGGCTGGTTCGACCAGGCGAACGTAGTGGCCGACTTCCGAGTTGTACAAACGCAAACTCCTCCGGCACCCTGCCCTATCGTCACCACCAACCCCGCCACTGGGATTACTTTAAACTCCGCCACCCTGCAGGCTGTTATTGGCGGTCTCACTGGCACGGGTGCCGGTTATCACTTCGAGTATGGGACAACGCCCGCCTTTGGGTCTGCAACAGTCGTTCAGGCGGCCCAGAACGGGAACGTCTCCGCTTTCGCTGGTAACCTTCAGCCTGGCATCACCTACCTTTTCCGCGCCGTTTTGCAGGCCCCGAACTGTCCGACCGTCTTCGGCCAGCCTTTGCAGTTCACCACTCTGGCTCCCCAGCAACAGATCGCCGTCACCACCAGTCCTGCCACAAACATCACACAGACTGTGGCTACACTGAACGGCACTCTCCAGACGAACGGAGTAGCTAATACGGTGCGTTGGTTTGAGTGGGGGAGTACTGTTTCGCTTGGCAACCGTACCCCAAACGGCACCGGTTTTGACGGCGCCTTTGCTGATGGTATTGTCGGCCTGGCGCCCGCCACCACCTACTACTTCCGCGCGGCCGCGCAGACCCCAAACGCCTCGCCGGTCTTTGGGCAGATTCTTACCTTCACCACCCTCGGTATTCAGCCGAGCTGTCCCACCACTGTGACTATGGCGGCCACTGGTGTTTCGCAAACATCTGCTACTTTACAGGCGTCGGTGAACGGCCTCCAGGGCAGTGGCACCATCTGGTTTGAATGGGGGACGACAGCGAGTTTTGGCGGTGTCACCCCACAGCGCACCACCCAGAACGGCGTATTTAGCGAGCCACTTTCCGGCCTGGCGCCAAACACCACCTACTACTTCCGGGCTGTCCTTCAGTCTCCTGGTTGTGCGCTTGCCACCGGAAGCACTCTTACCCTCCAGACTAGTCAGCAGGTGACGACTCTTGCGGTGGAGACTATCCCCGCCACAAACATTACGCAGTCCTCCGCGACCTTAAACGGCACTCTCTCGGCAAGCACTATTTCCGGAGTGAGTCGCTGGTTTGAGTGGGGAGCGTCCACCTCTCTTGGGAACAGCACCCAAACACAGTCGGCTTTTTCGTCCGGCTCATTTAGTGAACATATTTCCGGGCTCTCTCCGAACACTATTTACTACTTCCGCGCTGTCGCTCGGGGGACGAACGGAAACATTGTGTATGGTTCAATCTTGAGTTTTAGGACAATTATTACGACTTCGTGTCCTACCATTTCCGTAAGCACCTTTTCTCTAGAAATCTTAAGCCAGACCTCGGTTCGTTTCCGAGGTTCTACCGATGTTTCCGGCTCGACCAGCATCATTCGTTGGTTCGAATGGGGCCCTACGCCGGCCTTTGGCCAAACAACCCCCCAACAGACTGCCACCGGGGGCACCTTCGCGCAGGAGGTGTACTCACTCCAGCCCGGTACTACATACTATGTGCGGGCGGTGGCCGAGCGTACCTCCGGCTACTTCGGCGGTTTCTTCGATAACTTCTTCTGTCCATCCGGTCGTCAATACGGCTCGACCATGACCTTTACTACCGGCACTCCTCCATTACCGCCCCCACCGCCGCCCGCCCCTATCCCACAACTGGTTACCACCCAGCCGGCCACCAATATTACCCAAAACTCGGCGCGCTTGAATGCGGTAGCTACCATGAGTAACTTGCCCACCTCTGGTTGGTTTGAGTGGGGACAGACTGTGGCTCTCGGTCAACAGACGAGCGAAGTGGATCTCGGTAACTTTACTGCCAACACATTCTTTGCTGGCGTAAATAATCTTCAACCATCTACCACCTACTATTTCCGGGCCGCTATTCGTAATCGGGCGAATGGGGTTACTTTGCGCGGGCACATTCTCACTTTCCGTACCATCGACCGACCGTTTATTCCGCCGTCGCCAACCCCCACCCCAACCCCCACCCCCGCCTCCGTGCGCCTTGCCATCGGCAAGGAGGTGGCCAACATTAGCTTCCCAAATGGGACCACTGAGTGTGTGGCCGCTTTCATTGGCAACACTGTCGCCTACACCATTACAGTACGCAACACCGGTTCCGTCACCGCTACAGACGTTGGCATCCGCGACACGCTTTCGCCGGAGCTTCAGTTTGTGAGCGCGAGTGAGAACGGCTCCTACAAAGAAAATACGCGTGAAGTTGTGTGGGTCACCACCCTAAGTGCGGGGGAGTCGAAACAGTTCCGCCTAACGGCTACCGTAAATCGCGTTCCCGAAAACACCGTCGTCACCAACTCGGCCTCGGCTAGGGTGGGAAGCTACTCGGTGCGCTCGGCCACCACTCACCTGATCGTGGTGACGGAGCCGGTTACTCTCGCTTTGGTCACCGACCGCATGGCGGCGCAACCCGGAGAGAGCATCGCCTACACAGCTGTCTATCGTAATGAAAGTCGAGCACCGATAAACGATGTCTCGGTGAGGGTTTTACTACCGGCCGGCGCCACCTTTGTGAGCACTGACGGGGGCGTCTATTCGCCTCAAGACGGCAGTCTCCTTATTCAGGTCGGCTCTCTCACCCCAAAACAGGAAGGGAGGACCAAGTTTACCGTGCGCGTGGACGACACCGCTCGAGCCGGCACCACGCTTGTCACCGGAATTCTTATGGACTACCGAGATGTGGCGGGCGCCCAACAGTTACAGGCAGTCAATCTCTTGCCGGTACGCATTGGTGGAGAGGTTGATGGAAGGGGAGGTGCTTCCGGCATCACCAGGTCCACCTCGGGAGGGCTTGGAGCGATCTTTGGAGGTGGTTTTCTTCCAGACAGTTTGCTTGGATGGCTCGCTCTCATCCTTATTGTCCTCGCGCTCTATTTGGTAGGCCGGAGAGTTCTGCGCTCGGACATTGAACCCCGCGACCGCGTTCCGACTCGTCCGATAGATTCCGATATCAAGTAAGTTTTTTGGTTACGAGAAAATAGATAACAGCAAAAGCAAAACCACCCAGCGGGGTGGTTTTGCTTTGTGGCGGGTAATGGTAGGATTGGGAGGTTATGAGAAAGGTAGTAACCAAGAGCTTGGAGGAGACGCACGCCGTGGCCAAAGAGTTTTTGGTCTGGCTGAACACCACCCACAAGGAAACCACCCCAGTCCTTGCCCTGTATGGCGATCTGGGGGCGGGGAAGACAGCTTTTGTTCAAGGGTTGGCGAAGGCTATTGGTATCAAAGAAAGGATCACCAGCCCTACTTTTGTGTTGATGAAAAACTATGCGATCTGTTGTGGCTTCGACTCTTCTTGGTCCGAACTCGTGCACATCGATGCCTATCGGTTTGAGACTGCAGACGACCTTAAGGCTCTTAATTGGGAAAAGGTCATCATGCCAGCGGACAAGATCGTAGCTCTTGAATGGCCCGAACGTGTGGCTACGGCGCTGCCGATGGACACGACCATCCCGCTCTATTTCCGTTTCATAGACGAGACCACTCGGGAGATAGAGTTGCCGGATTCAGTAGCCAGTAGCTTGTAGATAGTAGCTAGCAGAACACTATGGATACAAAAACACAGAAAAAAAACATACCAGCTACCAGCTACCAACTACCAGCTACAAAGCGGATTGTGCTGCTCGATACCCACGCTATTCTCCATCGGGCCTATCACAGCATGCCCGAGTTTACCTCTAGCACAGGAGAACCGACCGGGGCTCTTTACGGCCTGGCCGTCATGCTTATAAGTATCATAAAGAGTTTTCAACCTATCTCGATTGTCGCTTGCTATGACCTACCGGAAGCCACATTTCGTCATCGCGAGTATGAGGGGTATAAAGCAAAACGCGCTAAGGTAGACGAGGCTCTCATCTCTCAGATAGTGGCCTCACCCGCCATTTTCGAGGCGTTCGGAATTCCGGTGGTGTCTGCCCCCGGCTTTGAAGCGGACGACATGCTCGGGACAATTGTGGAACAACTGTCTCAAGGAGGCACGAAGCACGAGGCACGAGGCACGAAGATTTTCGCCCCCCCTAAAAACTACAAACTAAAAACTACAAACTCTAAAGAAGATTCATCTGCCATCTGCCATCTGCCATCTGCTAACTACCAAATAATCATCGCCTCGGGCGACATGGACACTCTCCAGCTTGTTGATGATGACAAGGTGGTGGTCTACACGCTTCGGAAGGGTATTAAAGATACAGTGCTCTACAGTGAAGAGGAGGTGTTTAAACGCTTTGGCTTTTCTCCGAAGCTTCTACCTGATTTTAAGGGCTTACGCGGGGACCCCTCTGATAACATTATCGGAGTGCCGGGTATTGGAGAAAAAACAGCCACCGAGCTCATTGTACAGTTTGGCTCTTTAGAGCGGTTGTACGACGAGCTCGAAAAGCATAAATCACAAACTGCACAAAAACCAAACAAAGCCCCGACGCCCCGCAAAGCGGTGGTCGGGATCCCGACCGAAAGCGTCCGGACACAAAGCCAAAAAACAGAAAGCAGAAACGAGTGCTCCATCTGCCATCCCAGACACTCGCCTCAAGCGATGTCTGGATCCCGACCGCCAGCGTTGGGGCTGCCATCCCAGACACTCGCCTCAAGCGATGTCTGGATCCCGACCGCCAGCGTCGGGGCTGCCATCTGCTCACTCGGGGGCCTCAAGCCCCGAGTGGTCGAGCTCCTGCTCGCCCACAAAGATGAAGCTTTCTTCTCGAAAATGCTTGCCACTATCCGCAGAGACGCGCCCATTACTTTTAATCTTGAGGAACACCTCTTCGCAGAACAGTTTACCTCTGAGAAAGTGCGCCCTCTTTTTGAGAAACTCGGCTTTAAAAGTCTCCTTCCTCGCCTCGCGGAGCTCAAACTGTCTGAGGATAAGGCTCTAGTCTCAAATGGGGCCACGGGGAGTTCTCCTTCGCCAAGAAAGGGAAATGCTTCTGACGAGAAGAAAAATGAAAAACAGCTTTCGCTTGGTGACGAGGACGGTGATGGTGTCAAATCTCTTATTCCAAAAGTAGAGGAAGCACACCTGGAACGACTGAAGCTTGCCTACTGGCTTCTTGACCCGGGGCACCATGAGCTCTCAAAGGAGGCCATTTTTGCGCACACAGGGGCAAAAACCGTCACCGAGGCCGAGGAGAAACTGCGTGGAGAGCTCTCTCGAAATGGCCTTATGCTGGTGTATGATGAAATCGAGCTTCCCCTCATCCCCTTGCTTACGGAAGCAAAGGCGCGCGGTATTCTTATAGACCCACAACACCTCGCGCATCTTTCGCGGGAGTACCATGTCGTGCTCGCCCGGCTGGAAAAGAGTATTTGGAAAGAGGCGGGCGAAGAGTTTAACATCAACTCCCCCAAACAGCTCGGCTCGATAGTTTTTGAAAAGCTTGAGCTTGGGGGCAAGAAGGTCAAAAGGACGGCCACGGGGCAGGTTTCCACCAAGGTGACGGAGCTTGAGAAGTTAAAAGGGGAGCACCCTATTATCGATGCCATTATGGAGTATCGTGAGTATCAGAAACTCCTTTCCACCTATCTCGACGCCATCCCACCTCTCCTTGATTCCGAGAACCGTCTGCACTCTACCATGGTGCAGACCGGAGCGGCCACCGGACGTATGTCT
Source organism: Candidatus Vogelbacteria bacterium CG10_big_fil_rev_8_21_14_0_10_51_16 (assembly GCA_002774795.1). Taxonomy (GTDB): domain Bacteria; phylum Patescibacteriota; class Minisyncoccia; order Phycocordibacterales; family JACRKE01; genus 1-14-0-10-51-16. The sequence continues at coordinate 92,773 of PCYI01000025.1, forward strand.
TCGATAGAGCCGAACCTTCAGAATATTCCCATCAAGACGGAGTTGGGGCGAGCCATGCGCTCCGCCTTCCTGGCGAGTCCCGGACATCTGCTTGTCGCTTTTGATTACTCACAAATAGACCTGCGGGTGGCGGCGATGCTTTCGGGGGACCCACAGTTTTTGCAGATATTTAAAGAAGGGATAGATGTACATCTCGGGGTGGCCTCCGCTGTTTTTAATGTCGCTCCGGAGCAAGTCGACCGCGAGATGCGCAGACGGGCGAAAGTGATAAACTTCGGCATTCTCTATGGCATGGGCGTAAACGCCTTGAAGCAAAATCTCGGTACCGAGCGAGCCGAAGCGGAGGAGTTTTATCAGGCCTACTTCGAGCGATTTCCCGGCCTTCGGGCTTATCTTGATAAGGTCAAGGCAGAGGCCCATGCCACGGGCTACACGCGCACCTACTTTGGGAGGCGACGCTACTATCCCAAAATACGCTCGAAACTGCCTTATGTCCGCAGTATGGAGGAGCGCATGGCCATGAACGCGCCCATCCAAGGGACCACGGCCGACATCATTAAAATCGCCATGGGCCGAGTGCCGGAGGCGCTCCAGAAGGCAAAACTGGAAAAGAGTGTTCACCTGCTCCTCCAGGTTCACGACGAGTTGATTTATGAGGTTGAAGCGGATAAGGTGGATGTAGCGGTGCCGGTGATTCGGCAAGTGATGGAGGGGGTGATTACCGAACCCATCTCGTTTCCTGTTCATGTTTCTGTAGGCGAAAACTGGGGAGGTTTGGAGGATTATGGAAAGTAGTAAGTCGGAAATTTATGGATGCTAAGCACGAAGCACTAAATCTGAAGCACGAAACAAGCACTAAACTCAAAGCTCCAAATAAGAAACAGAATTCGTTTGGGTATTGTTGGGCCTGTCGCCGAATATCCATTTCGGCTATTTTCCCCAAAGTGCGGCTGCGACTCGGTGAAAAATACTCATGGTAGCCCTGCTACTACTCCGTTTTTTCACCTTCG
>PCYI01000025.1:93818-99711 GCA_002774795.1 Candidatus Vogelbacteria bacterium CG10_big_fil_rev_8_21_14_0_10_51_16
ACAGAGAAAAAGCGAAAGCGCGTTATCTCGCGCTTATTAACTCTGCTCTCGCGGAAGAGTCCGCCCGTCCGCACCTGCGCCTCCAGCCGGAGACTGTCACTCGCGCCGTGCTCGAAGAGCAGGCCGTGGCGCGGTCTTTGTTTGGCTCTAGAGCCCTTGTGAGCGGAGAGGGACTGTTCGAGAAAGAGACCGCCAGAGCCATGCTCGTTGAGCTGGCTCCCATGCTCCACGGCTCTGTGCAACTCTTTGTATTCCTAGAGGAGAAAATGCCCGCGGAAGTGGTTAAACAGCTTACTTCTTACGCAAAGATGGAAGCCTTTCAGGCTCCCTACGCGAAGGCCGACGAAAAGCTAGCCTACGCCTTTCTCGACGCCCTCGCCACCCGCAACAAGCGTCTCACTTGGGTGGCTTTCGAACGTGCCCGCCGAGCGGGCTTTGCCGACGAACAACTATTTTGGAAGCTTGTAAATCAGGTCAAGCAGATTGTCCTCATTGGAAGAGGGCTAAGCCAAGAGGAGCTCGGCATTAAGTATGATTTTGTGTATCAAAAGAGTGTTGCGGCCACGAAGCGGTTTACGGACCAGGGGCTTGTTGCTATGCACGCAGACCTTGTCCGTCTCTTCCACGACTCGCACCGCAACTCAGAAGATTTTGGCATCAACCTTGAGCGCTGGGTGCTTGGGGTGTGAGCCGCTCGTCTTTTTGACATATATGGTGTGTCAGTGGTAGTATGAACTACATTGTGTCATGGACTTTACCTCCTATGAACTTACTAAGCACGCAAGAGGACGTCTTTTAGAGCGAAAGATACTGTTTCGTCATTTGGAACAAACACTCGCCACTCCCGATGTCATCGGGCACGACGCAGAGGGACACTTTTTGCTCAAGAAAGGAATAGTTGTGCGAAAGGCAAAACGGGTACTGATTGTCGCCGGTCTGTTTCGGGGAAAAGTTTTTAGAATTCTCACCGTCATTGATAGCACTAAGATTGATAAATATCTATGAAAAAAGCACCGGTAAAAATCTCATATGACAAAGAAAGCGAGGTTTTATCTCTTGTCCTCAAAAAGGGAAGAAGCGTGGACTCCATGCTCCAAGGAAATACTGTTTTAGATATCGACAAAAATGGAGAGGTGGTGCGGATTGATATCTACGAGTACGACTTCGAGGCATTTCGTCCTATGCAAAAGAAACTTTCTTCTTTCGCTCACAGACACCTCCAGTTTGTGTAAGGCGAAGTTAATTGTTGCTTCTCCGCTTCCCTCCCGTAGCTCGGTCCGGACGCGCCGCTGTGGCGGGGGTGCGGGGAGTCGATCGAAGTCTCGGCTTGGTGGGTAGCCACCCGAAAGACTGCCCCTTATAAATTACTGTGTCCGCCCATAGCTCAGTTGGTAGAGCAGCTCCCTTTTAAGGAGAGGGTCCCAGGTTCGAATCCTGGTGGGCGGACACAGTAATTTACTCGAGTCGTTCGGTCTGGGCAGACTTAGTAATTTGTGACGACAAGCCATGAAAAGCCAACTTACCGCAATGACCAAAGTTGCTCTCTTGTTGCACAATATCCGTAGTGTTCATAACGTCGGCTCCATTTTCCGGACGGCCGATGCTGTTGGCGTGAAGAAGATTATTCTTTGTGGCTATACGCCCGGCCCCCTCGACCGTTTTGGCCTGCCCCGAGCCGACTTACACAAGGCCGCTCTTGGAGCAGAGGAGTCGGTCTCGTGGGAGCGGGAAGAGCAGACAGTAGTGGCTATTGAAAAACTGAAGCAGCAGGGTTATGCGGTGGTCGCTCTCGAACAGGATGCTCGAGCGATTGATTACAAGGCTTTTCGCGCGCCCGAGCGGTGCGCTCTCGTTCTCGGCGAGGAGCGCCACGGCCTCTCTCGTGATATTTTGGAGCAGTGTGATGTCGCCATTGAAATCCCCATGCGTGGCCGCAAGGAGTCACTCAATGTTTCGGTGGCGGCGGGCGTCGCCCTTTTTAGGGTACAGAACATATAAAGCACAAAGCATAAAGCACAAAAACCAAATAGAGGGTACTATCCCGCGGGGCAATCCCCGCATGACGTGCGCCTGCGGCGCTCCATCTCCGCGGCAGACCTGCCTGCCGGCGGGCAGGTCTGCGGGGTATTAGACCCTATATTAGCTCCTCGGCTCGGAGATGAAAGTGAGTACACTTTCATCTCGCTCGCGCTACGTCGCTAATAAACTAGGATCTACGCACAACACCCCTCCGGTCTTTGCGAGCGCTCCATGCGAAGCAATCCAGTTAGCTTGCTCGGTTATATGCAATCTAGATTGCTTCGGAGTACCTCGCAAAGACAACCATATGCGTAGTTCCCATGTGAAACGGAGCTCGTTTTGCTATTTATGATTTGGTGCTTAGAATTTGTTTCGTGCTTCAGACCTGCCTGCCGGCAGGCAGGTTTCGTGCTTAGTGCTTAGAGTCAGGTGCTTCGCGCTTAGCTCACTCTGTCTGTGTGGTTGGTGGAGTGAGCTTATGTTGTTCCTCATACCTCTGCGGGCCACCGGTGAACATCCAGATGATGAAAAGCCCAAGCATGAGGGCTAAAAACCACCAGATAGGGTTGCTTGCTGTGGGTTCGGGTGCGTCGGGCATAGTGGTAGCATAAAGAACCAGGAGTAAAGAAGCAAGAAGCTTGAACGGCTTCTTCATTCTTTACTCTTGCCTCACATTGGGTTAAACCTGGTGCACGGAGCAATAATGCGCGCTTCGAGCGCCGATGACTTCGCGGGTGATAGTACCTCCGCAGTCGCGCTTCCCGCAAGGCTTGCCAGTACAACGATAGGCGCGGTGGGTCTCTTGGAAACGGCCACGTTCGCCGTCAATGTTGCGGAAGTCCACGTCAGAGTCACCGCCCATATCGAGGCCCTTCCTTAATCCCTCTTGCATGGCTTTGTGAAGGTTTTTAATTTCCGCTCTAGTTACGCTGGCCGGTTTGCGCCGTGGGTGGATGCCGGAGCGCCAGAGGATCTCGTCCGAGTAGATGTTGCCGATGCCGGCAATCTTGGTCTGGTCCATTAAAAACTGTTTAATTGGTCGAGCCGTGGGGTTTTTCAGGATATTTGCGAGGTCGCCTGGCTTAAAATCTTTATCAAGAGGGTCTGGCCCCAAAAGACCAATCTCGACATGTTCAGCAACCTCTTCGGTGGGGTAGAGGCCCACCTTAGCAAAACGGCGCATATCGCAAAGAGCAAGTTGGGTGCCGTCGGTAAAGGTAAACATGAGGCGAATGAATCTGTTGCCCGGGTCATCTCGCATGGCTTGAGGTTCTATCGCTATCCACCTTTTCGTTTCCTCTGTCTTTGCGAGCTCCGCTTCGGTGGAGCGTGGTAATCTAGGAACTTGCCATTGTTCCCTGGTTTGCTTCGGTTCTCGTCCCGCCTTTGGACGGGACCCCGCCAGAGGCGGTGGCAATGACGAAGGTGCCATCTTCCATTTCCCAAACAAAAAGTGCCCCGTCATCTTCAGGTGGGCGTGGATGGTGTAGTCATTATCGAGCTTGATAAAGATATTTTTACCGAGCCGGCGAGCCTCAATTATTTTGGCTCCTTTAAGTTGCCTCCCTAACTCTTGGCCCGGTATGCCCTTAATCTTGTGTGGCCAGTCCACCCAGGCACATTTAAAAACCTTTCCGCGCACGGTGCGGTTGAGGCCGTCCACTGTGGTTTGTACTTCGGGTAGTTCGGGCATAGTTCGCTTTACGAAACATGTGACATATAACAATTAACAATTGACCAAAACACAGTTCGAATTCATTAAGTCAATTGTTAATTGTTATATGTCAATTGTGCGAAGCCATAAGCTTCGCCAGTTCTTCCTCCGCCACCGCTTTGTCGTCCCAGACTATCTTTGTGCCAGCAGGGCCCATGATGTAGGGGTCGGTGCCTTTGCCGGTGATGAGCACTGCGGTGTTGTAAGGTACCTGGTACATTTTCTCGGATGCAGAAAATGTACCAGGTACCATTTTCACCACTGCTAACTCCAATGCGCGACGGATGGCGAAGCGCCTATCCATAATGATTTCCGGCTTTTTGTTTTTAATTCCCTTGGCCACCTCCTCCACAATAGCGCGTGGGTCCTCGTCGTATGGATCCTCGTTGGTAAGAATGATTTCATCACAGTAGGTGTCGGCCACCTCTCCCATGAGGGGACGCTTCCAGCGATCTCGCCCCCCTCCGCACGAACCGAGAACGCATATCTTGCGTTTATCCGGAAAGGTTTTGTAGACCGCTTCGAGCGACTCTGCGGTGTGCGCGTAGTCCACAATGATTCGGAAGGGGGTTTTCTGACTGGAACCATCGTTGACATGGAGAAGAACCTCCTCCATGCGACCGGGAACGCCCTTGAAGGAAGCGAGGGCTTTTTTGATGGCGGCCGTGGTGACGTTTTCCGTTTTCGCGAAAGTGACGGCGGCCAGAATATTCATGACGTTAAAATCTCCCACGAGGGGTACCGCCAGACTTTCGCCGTTTATGGTGATGTTTGAGGATGTGTCAGAAAGAGTCGATGGTTCCGCGTCTTTACTGGAGTAAGTGATTTTTTGGACCCCGCCGATAGTAAGGAAGCGCTCCGCCTCGGGAGATTCAATGTTGATAACAAGACTCTTTTTACGTTTACGCGAGCGTTGAAGTTGCTCGGCGATAGAGAGTTTGGCTCTGACATACGCCTCGTAGGAGCCGTGAGACTCAATATGCTCGGGCGCAATCTGAGTAAGGATAAGGGAGTCGAGGTTGATAAATTTGTGGCGGTACTGCTTGGCTCCCTCTGAGGTCATCTCTAAAATGGCATAGTCACACCCAGCTTTGACGGCCCGGCGCAAAAACTGTTGCACCGTAAAGCGACCAGGCATGGTCATCTTGTAGAGATTACGCTCGGAAGCAGTTCCAATTTTGAAGCGTAAGGTGGAGGCGATGGCTGTGGTGTAGCCGGCCGATTCTAGAATGGCGCTCACGAGCTCGGTTGTTGTAGTTTTGCCTTTGGTGCCGGTGATACCCACCACAAAGATATGGCGTGAAGGGAAGCGGTAAAGAATGGCGCCGAGTAACGCCAAGACGTAGTGGTAGACTGGTTGGCCCCAAGTGAACAACCTCCGCGGGATGATTTTTCTACCGATGCGAGTTAGTTTGTCATACATAGTTTACTTCGTAAAAACAATTGACAATTGACCGGGGGATTATTGGATACGGACGCATTTGCATAAAGTCAATTGTCAATTGTTCCGCTGGTCAATTGTTTTCTACTTACCCATCTGTCGCAGGGCCTCCTTTATGCGGTCGTTAATACCAGTGACACTGTTCGGCACTCGTTTCACGGCCTCGCGAGCCTCTTGCAGAGAGTAGCCGAGGGCGCGCACCGCCTCCAAGACGTCGCTATCTGCCTGCAGGGCGGGCGACTCTTCGTCCGTCGCCCCAAGAGCTCCTAGCTTGTCGTGGAGCTCGAGCACAATCTTTTCGGCATTTTTGCGACCGACCCCGGCAACCTTGGTAAGATATGAGGCGTCCTTTTTAACGATGGCCTCCCGGAGCACGGCCAGAGGAGCGAGAGAAAGAATAGCAATAGCTTTCTTGGGGCCGATGCCAGAGATGGTGATGATAAGCTCAAAAAAAGAAAGCTCTTCGCGGGTGGCGAAGCCGTAGAGGTCTAGAGCATTTTCCCGTACCGCAAGATGGGTCCAGAGGGTGACAGGGGAGTCGTCTTTTGGGAGAGCGTTTTGAGTTTCATGGGTCACGGCGAGTTTGTAGCCCACTCCGGCCACGTCAAGAATGACGAGCCCTGGCTCTCTCACCCGCGCCACTCCAGTAAGTTGTCCAATCATAGTATAAGTATATAGAGATTGCGCGGTTTTTCCAAACCGTTGATTTTAAATAGAGC
>PCYI01000025.1:99760-105854 GCA_002774795.1 Candidatus Vogelbacteria bacterium CG10_big_fil_rev_8_21_14_0_10_51_16
CATCAGGCGCAAGCGGACTGCTCACGATGTTTTAAAGCGAGTCCAAAAGCTTGTGGCAGAAGGCAAGCGGACGGAGGCCGAAGCGATGCTCGCCTCTGCATATAAGGCGATTGATAAAGCCGGCAAGGGAGGAGTCATCAAGAAAAACACCGCCGCCCGCCGCAAGTCTCGCATTGCCCGTTTGGTATCGGCGAAGTAGTTCCCACCCAAAACCAACACAAAAAAACATTCCAGCATTCTCAAGAATGTTGGAATGTTTTTTCAGATTGACTTTATCGGCCAGCGTAGTTGGGCCTGTCGCTGACTATAAGTTACGAAACTCGCATTTACTCCCTCCTTACAGGAGCTGCACACCTTTTGTCTCTAAAAGCCTGACCGCGAGCCAAGTGGTTATGGGCACGGCGAAAATAATGGCGGTACTGCCCACTATGGTGCGAATAATCTCAGCGGCGAAAACCTCGCGGTTGATGGCGAGAGCGAAGGGCTCCGCGCCCGAGGCAAGATAGAGAAGGAGAGGCAGGGCGGCACCGGCGTAGGCGAGGGCGAGAGTGTTTACAAGAGCGCCCACATGTTCGCGGCCGATGACAAGCGCTTTGCGATACAGTTCTTTTCGAGAGAGATGCGGGGCGGCCTTGCGTAGTTGCTCGACCGCCGCCGCTTGGGTGATGGCCACGTCATCGAGGACGCCCAGGATACCGATGATGATGGCCCCCAAGAGAAGCCCGCGAAAATTAAGAAGACCACCGGAATCAAGGTTTACATACATGGCCGCTTCGTCGGCAAAGCCACTCAAATTTGTGGCCGAGACTGCTAGCTCGGCAAAGATAATAGCAAGCAGGATGGTGGTGATGGTTCCGAGGAGAGCCGCAAGCGAGGTTTTGTTCCACCCGTGGGTGACGAGGATGGCGAAGGTTATAATTGCCACCGCCACAAGGGTACTCACGAGCACGGGCGGATAACCGGCCAGGAGAGCGGGGAAGAGGAGGTAGAAGATAATGAAAAAACTGCCCGCGAGGGCAAGGAGAGCGCGTAGACCCTGTTTACCCCCAAAGAAAACAACGATGGCGGCAAAAAGAATAGCAAAGAGAAGAAGCGCCCCACGCCGGTCCGGCTCCAAGATGCCATAAGCGAGAGTGTTGTCAGAGGCGACGAAACTTGTCACGAAAAGCTTGTCGCCCACAGAAAGAGGAACGAGATCGTTTACTAGCACGACCAGCCCTCCCTCCTCTGGCCCGTTGAGGAGGCGCACTTCGAGCTCCTGCACTCGCGTTTGTAGCGAAAGCCCCGGCAATCCCTCAAGGGTGTCCGCAAGCACGCGCACCACCTCGGCTCGAATGGGCTCTGACGCCTCGCCTTCTCCGTGGGCGTGGGCGATTGAACCGCTTAGGCTCGCCAGCCCCAAAAAAAATCCTACAGTTACGATGGTCGACAGGACTCTTCTTGCGGATAGTTTGTGTGGAGGCATAACTTTCTCTTGTTTTGGTCTTTGTCTCGGGAGTCAGCATCTCTTTGACCATCTGGGGCTTATCATGATACATTTGTACCATGAACAAAACAGAAGAAAGGAAGAGGATATTGATTGTATCGCCATCCCTCCACGGGTCGCGCAAACGTCCGAGCCGTCTTTCAGTGTGGAAGAAGGTTGTCGGCTCCGTGCCGAAAAAGGAGGCCGAACTCTGGTTGAAGGAGGTTAAGAAAATGCGCAGAGAGTGGTAACAAAATCATGTTCACTCTCGATACAAACGTCATAATATACTACCTTGCCGGAGATGTTGAAGTGGTCACCTGGTTAGACAAGGAAGCGGCCCACGCCGCCGTGTATGTTCCAACTGTGGTGCGCGCCGAGCTCTTATCAAAACCAGGGCTTACCAAGAAGCAGTATGTGGATGTTATAACTTTCCCATCTCAAACACAGCAAGTTCCGTTAGATACTCACATCGCAGATCTCGTCGGGGATATCAGAAGGCTCACTAAATTGAGAACGCCGGACGCTATCGTTGCCGCAACCGCACTTTCCGCGGGAACGACATTGCTTACAAGAAATACAAAGGATTTTACAAAGGTACCAAGCTTGAATGTTATGAAGGTATAAAAAAGTCAAAGGCCATTTCCGGAGCACATGAAGCAGTTCATGTGCTCCGGGAGCATGTCCTCACTTCGTTTGGCTATGGTCTCGGATAATCCGTTCGCCGTCGCTCACGGATTTCCGCGACCCCGCCTCGTCTGTCCCGCAAGCTTGCGGGACATGACTCCGGCTAGCACAAGTGTTGAACAAAGCAAAGCCGTTTCCTTTGTTCAACCTAGTGCTCCCGGCAGGACCGCTTCGCTTGTCTCCCTCGCCTCTCGTGTCGCCGTCGCTCCACTCGGGCTGGGCACCGCCTCACGGTCTCGTCTGCTGACTCGACAACGTTCCGGCGTTCGACTCCTGTCGCACATGAAGCAGTTCATGTGCTCCGGGAGCATGTCCTCACTTCGTTTGGCTATGCTCCCGGCAGGAGTCGAACCTGCATTTCTCCCTTCGCAGGGGAGTGTCCTATCCATTGAACGACGGGAGCGAGTTTTAGTACAATACCATGTTGCGAGCACATTTTCAATTGCATGAATGATCTCGCATATTTTGCCCATTCTCTCTAAAAACTAAAAACTATTAACTATCAACTACCAACTATTCTCACAGTCCCAGCGCCCGCGCCATTTGGTCGGAGTAGGGAATCTCGTGATTTTCCTCAATCAAGAAATGAAGAAGAACGTGACGCACGTGCTCGTGCGCGTCGGGTGGGAGGGGAATGGTAAACACAGGCATAAAGGCCCGCTTGGAGTGTAGGACCAAGAGTGGCTCGTCTCTTTCGTGTATACAAAATGAAGTAAGATTGTGATAAGGATGAAGCTGGTCGCCAATCTGGACGCCTCTTACAGAGACGTTGTACTGGACGGTGTCCGGCCCACGGGCACTTAATAATGCAAGAACAAGGCCACTGAGTATAAGCAGGATGGCGAACAGAAAATTACCAAAATAGGCAGACATAAGAGCGGCTATGGAAGCACTACCAATGATCCCCACGTACCAGCCCGCGGGGCGAGAAGTATGACCCACTCCATTGGTGTGCCAGGAGATGACCGTATTGCGGTCAAGAGTATTTTCTAATGAGCGGATTGGGGGCATGGTAGTTTATGGAAGGTGGCAGTTTGGATGATCCGGTCAAGTGTCAATTGTGCGCGAGGCGCGTCAGTGCACACACCGCGCCTATTTACTGCCGATGGGGATAGGGTAGGCGCGGTTGTCGCATCCGGGGGCGTGAGTCGCGTCTTTAAATGCTTCCATGCAGTAGGTGATGGTGTACTGCTGGCCATCCGAAGAGGTTTGGTAACGATAAGTGTATTCCGGCGCGCGCGGGTCCACCGGGAGGCGCGTGTCGAGGATAAGGAAGCTCCGGCTAAGGGCGCGAGTTAGGGTGTCGTCGCCGGTGATTTCTTCCTCTCTGGTTGCGACAGGATAGGTGTTGTTGTGTGTGTAGTATAGCTGAAGCGCGTTCTGAAGCTGTTCGACATGGCGTAGGCGGCGAATGTCGTGCGCTTTAATGCGAAAGACCTCGTAAAGTCTCGGCCCGGCCGCCACCACGACCACAATGGCCGCTAGTGTGACGACAAGCTCGAGAACGGTCATTCCCAGTTTCTTGTTACTTTTAAACATATTGTGCCACAAGTTCGACGACATCTTTCCGTACCGCTTCCGCGTGTTCCGCCGGCTTCACGTTTTCATATATCTTCGCAATCTTGCCTTTGGGGTTTATAAGAAAAGAGGAGCGGAGGATGCCCATGTATTTTTTTCCGAGGAATTTCTTTTCGGCCCAGACACCGTAGTCTCCGACAGTTTTCTTTTCTTCATCAGCCAGTAGTGTAAATGGTAGGTTGTATTTCTCCGCGAACTTTTTGTGTTTCGCTACTGAATCGGCACTGACACCAAGGACCTTAATCTTTAACTTCTCAAAATTATCAAAGTCATCGCGGATAGCGCACGCCTCTTTGGTACACCCCGGCGTGTCGTCTTTTGGGTAAAAATAGACGAGCACCCACTTACCCTTGTAGTCCGAGAGCTTATGTACTTTACCATCTTGATCCGGAAGTTTTATCTCCGGCGCCTGGCTGTTTGTTTTTAGTTTCATGGTACTCGAGACTCTTTTTATTAGTTACTTTCGGCACGCCACCACCATCTCGGCCACGGCGTGCATGATGGGCTCATGGTCGTACTGTGGGTAGTAGAACTCCTTTGCTCCGGCAAGGTTATTGGCTTGGATAATGCGCGGGTTGCAGAAGCTGGCAAAATCCCCACATCGTCCGGAGAGGTCGGAGTCGGTGACGGTCTTGTGGTGGTAGACGCGGGCGTTTGCTGGCGGGGCGAGGAAGGGGCCAAAGCCAAGACCGATCTCACGGCCGAAACCGGTCTGCTCTTCCAGGAGAAACTCAAGGAAGCCACCCAGCGAGTAGCCCTTGAGGGGAGAGGCGACAGTGTGGATTTCGAGTGACCCCGGCACCTGGAGACGATGCGCCTGTGAGGCGGCAATGACGCCCCCCGCACTCCAGCCAATGACGACAACCTCCTCCGGCTTCTTTCCGTCCACAAAGGAATTGAATCTGTTTATAAAGTCGGCACTTAGGTCGACAAGCGACCTGCTTTTATCGTAGGCGAAGACCAGATTACCGCTATTCTTTATGTCTCCCGCCGTTGCCCCGTCTATCCACGTCTGCGCGCCGGTTGGATCATTGTTGTTGTTAATACCAAGTACGAGAACATAAGCCCGCGATTCGACATCACGGTCGTTTTCGCATGTAAAGGTCGTGGCACTGTTCACTACCGCGGGTTTCGGCTCAGGTGCCACTGTTGGCTGTTTCTGTTCTTCCGCCGGAGCGGCAGGTGGCTCGGGTTGAGCAGGGGTCGCAGGGAGATCATCCGAGCTTGCCGAGGGAGTGGCTGTTTCGGTTGGATTTATAGCAATATTCTCGGAACTTTCTACGACAATGCCGGAAATGGAGTTACTCGGCTCCTCTGCTTGTGTCTGTTTTTCAACTTCTGGGGTTTCCCTCGGTCGCTCGTTGTCGCCCGCTATTTTTTGGGCTTGGTTGCCCTCCTCTCGCTCTTGGGCGTTTGAGGACTCCTCGGCCGGGGCGTTTGAGGTCGTGTTTTCGCGAAAAACCCATACCGCTCCTGTGGCTACCAGGATAACAATAATAGTGACAATGTTTCGTATCATATAGCCATAATACCACGACAAACAATGATTGTAGAAGGGGAAATTTTAATCCCTACCCGCTTCCCCCAAAGTATGATTTGCTGAACTTTGAATTTCAGAAAGTGTGTAAGGAGTGCTTGAGACTCTCCAGATAACGCTGGAACATTTCTTGGGTGAGTTCAAGAGTGGCGGTGTTTTGGTTTGGGTGAAAGGTGACAATGGGCGCGCGCGACACCTCATTGTCTATCCAAAGCTCAACGTGAAGACTCACGTCGTTTATGAGTCCAAATGGAGAGACCGAGCCCGGGGTCAGGCCAAGTTTTTCTTCAAGGTCTTTAGGTGAGGCAAAAGAGAGCTTGGAAACGCTCGTGACAAGAGCGAGAGATTTGAGGTCGGCTCTTTTATTGGCCGGAATGACTGCGAGCAAATAGCGGGTCTTGTTTTGATCGCGCAGAAAGAGATTTTTACAGGCCATACCAGGAATTCTGGCAGTGTGCGCGAGCCCATCCTCCACGGTGAAGACCGGAGGATGTTCGTGGCGCGCATAGGTGATGTTGTGGCTATCAAGATACTGTTCCGGCTTCATGTTTGTTTTGAAATTAGTTAGGGTGTGGGGACATTCTGCTTCAATACTTCGGGAATTCAAAAAAGTCGGTTCGAACTTTCAAATTAAGGATCGAACTGTCTTTTTTGAGCCACGCTCTGCGTGGCGAACCCTTTTGGATTCAGGATTTTTTGGGGGGAATTCAGAACAGACAACACTTTGTGCCGACCATATTTTTGGTTCTGAAACCCTTTTCGAAAAACTGCGGTGTTTTTTGATTGATGTTCGAACTTTTTTTGAGCAAAACCCCCAATAAGGAAGC
>PCYI01000010.1:0-420 GCA_002774795.1 Candidatus Vogelbacteria bacterium CG10_big_fil_rev_8_21_14_0_10_51_16
CACGCCGCCGACTCTGGAGCCGACCTCCGAGCCACCGATTGGCCCGGCGTTTCCGACCCCGCTGCCTGTCCCGCCCCCCGTGCCAACGGGTGCGGTGAAGTTCGTCAACACCTGGGAGACCAGTGTCGACGAGTTTTCCGCCGAGTTCGGCGGGAGGCTCGAGACGGACGACCCCACGGTCGAGCAAATGACGGGGAGCTTCTCGCTCACCGCCATGGCGCCCTTTCCCGGTGGCCTTTCCGGTGTCGGGGGCCAGCTCGGGTTCGGTCGCAGTTCGGGGTTCTCGTTTTACCAGCGGGTGACCGGCCTAGACTCGGACACGGAGTACTTCCTTGAGCTTGTCGTCAAGACGGACGCGGGGGAGTTCCGCCACATGGCGGTCATTCGGACGTTGCCCAAGCTCGAGACTCGGCTCACATT
>PCYI01000010.1:472-5868 GCA_002774795.1 Candidatus Vogelbacteria bacterium CG10_big_fil_rev_8_21_14_0_10_51_16
CCACGCAGTGGCCCTCCTCGTGGGCCAGCTCGATGCCATCGAGGAGAAAATCGTCGAGACGGCCACCCGTGGGAACATCCGTGGGGCCATCGACGAAGGGCTCGTACGCGAGCTCGTCGGGGTTTTCACGGAGGGAACCGCGACGGCGTTTGACGCCGCGCGGTTCCTCGAGAACTCGGAGATTGTGGCCGACATTCAGCTCGGCATCGACAACCTCGACGGGCCGATCGCTATCCCCGGCGAGCCGGTGAAGGGGAAGACGAATGCGCCCACCCCACCCCAGCCCTCCCCTGGCCAGGAGAGGGGGAATCATGCGGTTTCGGAGAAGATGCTCACCCTCGGCCTGGCCAAGGCGGGCGTGGAGGACACGGCGAAGCTCACGTCGGGAGAGGTCAAGCTGACGGCCATCAAGGGATTGATCGCCGCTGGTTACGCGTATCGCGAGGGCATCCTTCAGTCGCTCTGGTGGGGTTCGCCTACCCAGAGCGACATCGCCTCGGGCGAGCGCGAGCTCCTCGAGGCCGAGGAGGCCATCGTGGCCCTCTCGAGGGATGGTGAGGTAGTGCCCCTCCTCACGGAGGAGTACCGGTCGTCCATTCGCGACTTCCGCTTCAGGGTGCACGACACCCGCGAGGCGCTCGCGGATTGGCGACTCGAGCGTCTCAAGGAGAGGCAGAGCAGGATGCGCAGGGTCGTGAACGACCTGCGCGGAAGCTACCTGCCAGAATGGCGTGGGCTCTCGCAGAAGGGCTAGTGCCCCGCGCCGAAGGCGGGGCTGCGGACTAACGCGGAACGACGCGGAAGAACGCGGACAAATGCGGAAAGGGCCCCGACCGAGGACTGTCGCACGTTATCCAAACGTGCGGTGGGATGATACGGAAGGGGCCCGCAAAGACGGTGTCGAAACTCTGACTGTTGGCGAGAGGAGGTGCTATGAAAGCAACCAACAGCGCGCTGTACGGATGCAACTGCGTCATCGTCGAGCCAGGCGACGATCCCGTTCGGGTCGTGAACTTCGCCACCGAAATCGGGGCGGAGTACACAGACTTGGAGGGCGAAAGTCAGATCGTCGCCCAGTTCCCGGGACAGGAGCCGGCGCCGTACACATCGGCGGAACTGTTCCGCCATGTGAAGCGACTCGGCGAGGCGCACGCGGCCGAGATGGCCGTGGTCACGACCGAGAGCTGATTCACTTCGATTTCTGGCGACAGAAACTCTCTACTCCACCTAGCCTCCCCTGGCCAGGGGAGGGAGAACTATTGTCGCCCATCACTTCGGGGCCCTACAAGGGTGCCTGCGAACGTCCGGCCGGACAACGCATGCACTCAAGTAGGGCCCTTTCTTTTTTACTTTTTTGATGACGAGCTGGAAGATTGAGAAAATAATCTTTGTAGGGCTTATCAGTAATCCAAAGTAAGTAAGGCATTGATTTAGCGTCTAAAATACCGTGTGTATAGTGTGAATCGTACAAATTTGTTATACTAACGCCACATGATTACGCAGTATTTACAACGAAAAATGAAGACTGCTCGCTATAAGACATTAGAAGATGGGACTTTTTTTGCTACCATCCCAGGGATGAAGGGTGTATGGGCTAATGCAAAAACATTGACTGCCTGCACAAAAGAGCTTGAGGAGGTTCTTGAGGGCTGGTTGCTTTTAAAAGTCCGAGACCGTGAAAAAATCCAAGGTTTTTCAATACGATTTGACCAGAGAAAACTCGTGCGTTCATGATCAGAAGTATCTCTTGGCAAAAACTTGTCAAGAAGTTCAGGAGCCTAGGTTTTACTGGTCCTTATTCTGGGGGCCGCCATTTGTTTATGGTGCGAGGTGGCCTGAAGGTTCGAATTCCAAATCCACATCGTTCTGATATCTCAAAGTCATTAGTGTTAGAAATTCTGCGTCAGGCAGGCATTTCTGTAGACGAGTGGAATGGAGTTTAGGTTTTATGAATGCCACCCCCCTTTTTTTCTAAAATTAAGGAGGGCGCTGGTCATCTTTTACCTCAGACACAGACGGCACTTGATTTTTAGAGCGGTGTTTGATATGGTGTTTCTATAAGCCGTAGACAGCAGGTGGCCTAAAAAACCTTAATTTCCTGCCGAGGGTCGATACTTCATTCAATTATGGCATGGATCCCGGCCTCCGCCGGGATGACATCCAAATTGAGAAGCGCTTACGGCATTAAGCGTTTTTTCTTTGGGCAGAGAGAGGTGTTCTTTGGCTATTTGGTCTGGTTACCATCTGCCATCTACCATCTGCTACCTGCCAAATACAATGGCAATTACAAAACAGAAGAAAGCAGAAACTATCGAAGCGGTGAAAGAGGCCGTCGCGAGCGCCGAGTCGGTCGTCTTCGTAAATTTCCACGGCCTCACCGCTCCGGATACGGTCGCGCTTCGGCGTGTCCTCCGCAGTAAGGAGGTTGGTTACAGGGTGGCCAAGAAGACCTTAATAAAACGTGCTCTTGCGGATACTGGGATTACGGGAGACCTACCTACTCTCGATGGCGAAGTGGCCATCGCCTACGGCAGTGACGCCGTCGGTCCAGTGAAAGAGGTGACAGAGTTTGCAAAACAGCTCGCCAAGAAAAAAAAGTTGGCGGCCGGAGTAGCTTTGCCGGTGAGTGTCATCGGTGGCATCCTCGAAGGGGCCTACCTTTCCCCACTCCAGATGGCAGACCTCGCCAAGATTCCGTCTCGAGAAGTTTTGCTCGCTAAACTCTTAAACGTGATGCAAGCTCCAATTCAGGGGTTGGTGGGGACACTCAACGAGGTGCCTGGGTCGTTTGTGAGAGTGCTTGATGCGATAGGGAAGAATAAGACAAATTAACAAACGGAATCTTGAATCTGGAAGCTAGAATCTAGAATAGCCCGGAACCCGCACTGGACTATTCCAGATTCCAAATTCTAGATTCCAGATTCTAAATTCATTAACACTAAAAATATGGCAGACGAAACAAAAGCAGAAGTACAGGTTCCGGAAAAGTTCAAAGATATTGTGTCGAAGATTGAATCAATGAGCGTGCTCGACCTCTCGGAGTTGGTGCACCTTCTAGAAGATAAGTTTGGAGTAACGGCGCAGGCCGCGGTAATGGCCGCTCCAGCAGCCGGGGGCGCGGCAGACGGTGAAGCGGTCGAGGAGAAGTCCACCTTTGACGTGGAGTTGACCTCGGCTGGCGAGCAGAAGATTGCCGTCATCAAGGTGGTGAAGGAGGTGCTCGCCCTCGGGCTTAAGGAGGCGAAGGACCTCGTAGATGGCGCTCCCGCCATGTTGAAGCAGGGCATGAAGAAGGAAGAGGCGGAAGAAATCAAAAAGAAAATCGAAGAAGCGGGAGGAAAAGTTACACTGAAGTAGTAACCTGCGTTACTGTTTCAGGTACTTTTCGGTCGGAGCAATGTTTCACCAGTAGGCGAAACCGCGAGACGTGGTCAGGGAAATTTTCGAGCGACGGCGAGAAAAGTATCCGTGACAAGGTCACACTGAAATATCCTCGTCTTCACAATTGACAATTAACAATTAACAATTGACCACGCTAATGAAAATTGCCCTTTCGGGCAATTTTCATTACACTCAAGGCCTACTGCCTACTGCCTAATTCTATGACAGAACTCCTTGGCAAACTTTTCGGTTCGATTGACCGCGTGAAGATTATGCGGCTTTTTCTCATGAACCCCGATAAGGCTTTCACGAAGGCGTCCGTTTCTCGTCGAAGCAAGGTTGCCGCGCGTACTCTCACAAGAGAACTTCGTTTACTTTCAGACCTTAAATTTATAAAGCAAAAGCAAGGAGTGGAGGAAGAGGAAGGGGGGAGTGGACGCAAAAAAGGTTGGCAGCTCGACCGTTCTTTTCCTTTGCTTACGCCCGTAAATCATCTTCTCTTCAATACTGAACCATTTCGCAACGACGAGCTTGTAAAGAAATTCAAAGGCGCGGGCCGCATTCGCCTTATTGTAACCGCCGGCATTTTTATCCAAGGGGAAAACAGCAGAGCCGACATTTTGATAGTGGGTGACAACTTAAAGAGGCGTGCCCTTACAAATGCTCTGCGTAGTATTGAGGCCGAAGTGGGTCGCGAACTCACCTACGGCATTTTTGAAACAGAGGAGTTCAAATACCGTTTGACAGTCTACGATAAATTCGTACGCGATCTTCTAGACTACCCGCACGAAGTGGTGCTCGACAAGCTCGGCATTACTGCCTAACTACAATAACCAAGATATGGCTCAACCACGGAAGGCCTCGCCTTCCGTGGTTTTGGTTCATGGCCTTAGTAAAGCATTAATTGAAATATGTTGCTGAAGCTTTGTTTATCCCCAGTTCTTCTTATGAGGCATGCTCTAAAGCGGGTATAATATAGAGATGAACCGAGCGTTTGCAAGGCGACTTTTTTTAGTAGCTCTAATTATCGGAATACTGAATTCTGGTGCACCTATTTCTGCACGAGCCGCCAGCTTTGATGCGGAGCGATTTACTGATGCTAGTCGAGCGAGAGTAAGCCAGATGGCAACGGTGACAGGGTCAATCATTAAAGCACTTAGAGATTTTTTCCGTAGTGATGTACCCGAAGAAAGCCTACCTCCTAAGGCGTTTCCACCAAAAATACCAGTCATCGCTCCTCCGGTCGGCGCGGCAAATGAAAATAAGGGGGAGCTTTTCGAGCTTCTGGGTCGTATTCGCCAAGTAGAAGAAAAGCTAGGTTCTCTGCCGAGTGATGCTGTCTTACAATCATCGGAGTCAGACGCTAGGGTCGAGAGAGTGGTGGAGAGAGTGGTCGAACGTCAACTGGTTTCCTCGCCCATCACGGTGACTGGTCTTGACCGCGACGAGATGGAAGCCGAACTCAATTTACTAGACAACAAGCTTACTTCTCAGCTCGCTAATCTCTCGGCCACTAGCAATCAACAGTCAGCGAGCATATATCGCGCCGTCTCTCTCACCAATCGCATCACCGACCTCTCAAACGTCAATCTCTCCAACGTCACTATTTCTGGTGCGACCGGCCTCACTACCGCAGATATTCCCTCGCTTTCCGGAACTTACCTCTCGCTTGGCGGGGGCACCCTCACCGGCACCACCATCCTCTCTGGCGGTTTTTTCGGCATCGGCACCTCATCCCCCTACGCGGCCTTGTCGGTTGAGGGCGCCTCCGCGCTTGGCAACTCCGCCACCGCCGGCTACTTTATCGGTACTACGACCGCTACCTCCACCTTCGCGGGAGGCATTACCACGAATGCGCTCAATGTCACTTCCTCAACTGCTACTTCGACGTTTGCAAATGGTATTCAACTTTCGGGCGGCTGTTTTCGCTTACCGGATGGCACCTGTTCGGTGAGTACGGTCGTAGCTGGATCGGACACCCAAGTACAGTTCAATAGTGGCGGTGTGCTTGCGGC
>PCYI01000010.1:6023-6695 GCA_002774795.1 Candidatus Vogelbacteria bacterium CG10_big_fil_rev_8_21_14_0_10_51_16
CGCCGCCGGCAACCTGACGACCTCGGGCTCAGGAAACATCGGCTTCGGATACCTCACACTAGACGCCCTGACTTCTGCTTCCGATAATGCCGCTTTTGGATATCAGGCTCTGGGTGCAAACACGACCGGCTACAGCAATGCGGCTTTCGGGACTCTCTCTTTATTTTCCAATACAACCGGCCAGAGTAATGCAGCCTTTGGCTACTCTACCCTGCAGAACAACACCACCGCGAGCTACAACGCCGCCTTCGGCGGTTTGGCACTCAGCAATAACACGACCGGTTTTAGTAACACCGGCCTGGGGACGCAAGCGCTCAACTCGAACACGACCGGCTACGAAAATACTGCTGTCGGCCGCGACGCCCTCCTTGGCAACACTACCGGAGCTTCGTCGACGGCCGTCGGCCTCTTCGCGGGGCGATCCAACACGACAGGGAGCGGAAACACTTTTCTTGGTCTTAACGCAGGATATACGGATGGGGTATTTACGACACCTGGGAACTTAACCAACGCTACGGCCATCGGGTACAAGGCGCAGGTGCAAGCATCAAACAGTCTCATTCTTGGTGGTGTCGGGGAGAACGCGGTCAACGTCGGCATCGGTACCACCTCCCCCTATGCCAAGCTCTCGGTGGTGGGGGAGACGGTGGCCGCCTACTTCACCGCCACCAC
>PCYI01000010.1:6729-7367 GCA_002774795.1 Candidatus Vogelbacteria bacterium CG10_big_fil_rev_8_21_14_0_10_51_16
AGCCCTTATTGTCTCTGGTGGTGGCGGTCTCCAGCTGGCCACCGGCCTGCACGGCCCATTGCATGTGAACAACGGCCTCGTCGGGGCCACGACCACTATTGGCCTTCTTTACGGCGGCACCGGTGCCGCCACTGCCGCCGAGGCCCGTACTAATCTGGGTATTGGCACCGGCGACACCCCCTCCTTCACCGGCACCATCCTCTCTGGTCTTGGTCAAGGTTGGTTGCACACGGCTGGTGACGGCAGTGCCCTCACCGCTTCCACTTCGCCGACGGTGGCGTACTTGGTGGCGACTTCGACAACGGCCACAACGACTTTTGCTACAGGCGGACTTAATATCGGTTCCGGCCAGCTGGTCGTGCAGCAGACAAGCGGGAGAGTGGGGGTGGGCACCACAACACCAAACGCGGAGTTTGAGCTGTATAAGCTGGCCACCGGCGGCCCGGAGTTGCGTTTGACTGGTACGGGAGACATGGCACCCGGGGAAGTGTGGAACTCCATTACCTCCTACCAGAATGGCACATCCTGGTACTTGGGTCGCACATACTGGAAGGGCGAGAGTGATGGTCTTCCTGATTGGACCCTAGACTTGCGTAATTTTGCGGACGCTCTGGTTGCCGATGGTAGTACTGGTAATA
>PCYI01000010.1:7413-15246 GCA_002774795.1 Candidatus Vogelbacteria bacterium CG10_big_fil_rev_8_21_14_0_10_51_16
TCGGTGCGGATGCACTCACAGGTTTCTCTGGATACCTGCTTGACCTCAAGGTGGCAAGCTCTACCATGTTCTCGGTCAATGAAGCGGGAAATTTGCTTGTAATGGGCTCAACCACCCTCCAGAACGTGACCTTCGCAAACGCCACGGGGACGAATGCGACTACCACCAACTTTGCAGTTACGGGATTTGCCACAACATCAGCTTTACGAGTCTCCAACAACGCCACCATCGGAGGCACGCTAGTCGTGGGTACTACAACAGCAACGGCGGGGGTGTTGACACTCTGGGGAGCGGGTGGTACAGCCATAACGAATGGCACATCTGATGGTGCTGATAATCTTCCCCTCATCATTGCGGGCGGAGGGGCGGCCTCACCCACAAGAGGGGCATTCCTTGCCCTCCACGGAAATGAGTCTTTGGCTACAGGTAATGCTGTCCTCGCAGCAGGAGCACAAGGGAGTGGTGGCGATATCGTGTTTGCTACAGACGGAAGTGACCGTGCCATCATTACCGATCAAGGTCTCGTGGGCATCGGGACGACGACGCCTTACTCCAAACTCTCTGTATGGGGGAGTACGGCAGACACGGGAGCGCGAATATTTGAAGTAACAAACTCGGCCTCTACAACTATGCTCTCGGTCTCCGACTCCGGCACCACCACCATTAGTTTCCTCGATGTCGGGGCCATGGGATTTGAGACTGATGCCGGTCTGATTTCTTGGACCAACATGGGCTCAGCGACATCTACCGGCAACTTACAAATGGGCTATGTCGCTCAATTGGGAGACAAAGATATATTTGGTCTCTATGGCTCCACGACCGGGAGCGGCTCTATATATGGCCAGAAAGTGATTGTGGGCACAACCACCGCCGGCATGCTTGGTTTGAAGGCTGGTTCAACGACGCCCTTTCTTGTCTCCAACGGCGCGCTTTGCGTAGGAGCCGGAGCGGCAAACGGAAGCGTGGGAAGTTGTGGAGACGCTGACCTTACGGCGGCAGGAACCGTGTACGCAAACGCCACCGCCATGATCCAGACAGACCTTGCCGAAACCTATCCAACCCTTGAGGACGAAGCCACTCTTGGGGCTGGAGATATTCTCATGTTTGATACTACTCGTGGCGTGTTCGTAAAGAAGTACAACAGTAGTGGCGGCGACCAAGTGCTTGCCGGCATCGTCTCTACTAAGCCGGGTGTTCTCCTTGGTGGATTTGGTGGTAAGGAGTACGAAGATTACCGCCAAGTGCCGGTGGCTCTTTCGGGACGTGTGCCGACAAAAGTAAGCGTAGAGGCGGGGGAGATCGCCATTGGAGACCGCATTACTCCGTCTTCTATTTCTGGGGTGGGCATGAAGGCGACATCAACTACCCAGGCGACTGTGGGTATCGCTCTCGAGCCATTTGACGGCAAGGTAGCGTCCACAACGTCAGACATTGAAACATATGAAAAAACCGGAACCATCATTGTCTTCGTCAATCTCACCAGTGCCCGCTTGCGCGGAATAAGTGGTGCTCAGCTAGACTCTGGTTGGCTTATCGACCAAGAGACGGGTACGATGAAAATGGCCGAGGCGGGAACACTAGATTTACAAGGTAAAGACATCGTACAGGTGCGCAGTATTGTTTCCGCCAGTGGAAAGTGGAGCATTACTGCGGATGGTAATTTGGTTGTGGCCGGTCTCACTGTTGGAACAGCGGAACAGCCCACCGGTATCACCTTATTTGACCGCGCCACCGGCAACCCCTACTGTTTCTATATTGAAGACGGCATGAGTCAGACTGCCGCCGGTATCTGTGGCACACAGACCTCAGATACCAGTAGCCAGACATCAGAAACAACGCCTTCTTCTACGCCCTACGCCCTAGCCCCTACGGCCTCGGATTCTGAAGCTCCTGTCATCACCTTAAACGGTAACAATCCGGCAGTGTTGCAACAAGGCGAGACCTTCCTCGACCCGGGCGCCACTGTTACGGACGATAAAGACGAAAACCTCGGTATCAAAGTGGGAGGCGACACAGTAGACACCGCCACACCCGGCACCTATAGCATCACCTACAACGCTACCGACGCTGACGGCAACGAGGCCGAGGAGGTTACGCGTACGGTTGTCGTAGAGGCGAACGACACCTTCACGAAGACGGAGACAGAGGAGCAGATTTCAGATGTCGGTGAGCAGATATTAGAGGAGACCACCCCGCCGACAAGCTCAGAGCAAGCAACGACGACGGAGGAGACAAGCTAATGGAATAGGACCTACGCAAAAGGGCGTCTTTGCGAGGTACTCCGAAGCAATCCAATGATTTCAGGCTTATTTCTGGATCGCCACGGCCTGTGTACAGGCCTCGCGAAGACGAAATGCGTAGGTCCTATGGAAAATGGAAATCTCAAAGTAAAAAGTTAAATGAAAATTGAAGATTTCAAATTAAAAGCAGTTCTCTACCTCCTCCCTATTCTTGTAGTAGCGCTGTTCTTCCCAAAGACATCTTCTGCCGCAATTGTTATCACCACTTCATCCGTCCGTGACGGTATCTCCTCCGGTCTCGTCGGCCACTGGACATTTGATGGCAGGGATTGTGGGGCAACTTATTGCATAGACAAAAGCGGGAGTGGGAATACGGGGACGCTTACTAATGATCCGACAAATGCAGTAGGCAAAATAGGGCAGGGGCTTAAGATGCTTAACACTAGTTATGTGGCTGTTGGAACCGCTGTCTCCAATGATACCTCTGGTACAATAACTGCATGGATACTTCCAACATCATTTTCTACACAAAAGGCAATTTATGTAGCAGAAAACGCGAGCTTTCATTTTTTTGGGTTGTCACTTCTTACCGATGGGAAGCTAAGACCTCAATGCAATAATTGTACTGGTGGTACCAATCATACAGACTCTGTCGGTGCGCTGACTCTAAATCAATGGAACCATGTTGCCGTAACAAGTAGCGGCACACAGTGGACAACATATATAAACGGTGTTGCCACTGGAGATACTGTTACCTTAGGCAATAATGTTGGTGATTGGTTTGGAGATGTTTCCTCAACAAAAAATCATCGCATCGGATATCTTGCGGGAGCTGGAAACTATATTAATGACGCAACCGTTGACGACGTCCGTGTCTACGACCGCGCACTTTCGGCGACGGAGATTGCCTCTCTATACAAATACGGCGGCACACCAAACGCGACCGTAAACTCCACCACCCGCCCCGACCCCATCTCCACCACAGGTCTCGTCGGCCACTGGACCTTCGACGGCAAAGACTGTGGAGCCACCTATTGCGTGGACAAGAGCGGGAATGACAATATCGCAACAAAAGGTCTCGGTAATATTGGTCGCCCGGGCAAAATAGGACAGGGGGCAGATATAGCAAGCACTACGGGTAATGTTTTTGACTTTGGAGAGCCAGCAGAGCTAGTAACAAATTTGGAAGAAATGACAGTGTCGTTGTGGGTAAAAATGGACGAAACAGAAAGTCAGAATATTTTTCTTTCGTGGTCTAGGGGAAATGCCTTTGGTTCCGGACAGCAGGAGATATACTTAGATGTTGATACTCGCACAGGGCAACATCTCGTGCGTTACTCTGGCTCTGTCGATGGGACAGGTTGCACGGGGGCAACAGCGGCTAATACATTTCCCACTGACCAGCGCTGGCATCATGTTGTTATTGTAAAAAGTGCCACAGCCACAGAGCCGGGGGGCTATCCTGTCTTTTACATAGATAATAAAAATTATGCGATAACAGAAAGTTGTACGAACAGCAAGTGGTATGCACCAGGAAATGTCGCGCTCTCATCTTTAGATGAGAATAAGATTGGTGCGCTTACCCGTAGTGCTGGGAACATCGGTATCATGAACGGTAGCATTGATGATTTAAGGATATATAACAGACAGTTGTCTGTTGCCGAAATAGCCCAACTATACAATCACGGCACAGAGCGCCTGCAAATAAACTCCACCGACCACATAAACAAAACCCTCACCTCCGGCCTCGTCGGCCACTGGACCTTTGACGGCAAAGACTGTGGTGCGACCTACTGCATAGACAAAAGCGGGAGTGGCAACACGGGGACACTTGTAGGTGGGGTTTCAAAAGTGGTAGGCAGGGTGGGACAGGGGTTGAGCTTTGATGGCGCCGATGACAAGGTTGCCGCAACCGTTTCGGGTACCCAAGCAGTGACCTATTGGTATAAACTCACCAACGGGAGTTGGACTTTTAATGCGAGCTCAACTAATACCACCTATGTAAATGGACAAGCAGATACGCTTTCAGAAGACACGGTTTTAATAGAAGGAACGACAGTTGAAATTGGTAATACTGGCAGTGTCGCTTCTCCAACTTATTTCTCCGGGCTCGTTGACGATGTCCGCATATACAACCGCGTCCTTTCGGCCACCGAGATTACCGAGCTCTACAACCTCACCAAATAGCCACTTATCCACATATAAACTTCAGAGGTTTATTTGTTACAAATCTAGGCCGATCTCTTTCATTTCTGCATCATCCACCTTTCTCTCTCTCATAATATGCAGGGCGTCCATCGCATAATTGTTATAATCTACCTTGTTATCGAATGAGGCCAGTACCACCTCTTTGTTGCAGAAGCCTGGCATCTGCTCCATGTATTCTTGCCAGCTCGACCTTACAAGCGCACAGTTGTCGCTTTGGATTCCGTGCACACGGTCATTCAAACTTACATATGTACTCGCATGTATCAAGTATTCATCGGTTGCTATGTGTCGTCGTCCGTATTTACGGTAAAAGAGCGCCCCCTTTCTCTGATATTTAGTATTGATGTACTTTGAGTACGCCATAGTAAACTTCTGAAGAAAAAGTGGTACACCATTCTCGCTTACTTGCTTAAGTATCAAGTGAAAATGGTTTGGGTTGAGACAGTAAGCTACCAGTTCAACTAACGGGTCAGTATTGTCTTTTCTTTTATACTTATCCGAGCCAGAAAGCAGAATACGTAGTGTGGTTTTATCAATACTTGAAAGGGTCTCTTGTATGCTACCGATTACCTTGCCTGTATTTAGCAATTGCAGAAGCAGAACAAAACGATCCGAATCATGAATATCTCTAGTAATCAAACAGTCCTCCACGCCATGGTTGAAAATGTGATAATATTCATCATTTGCAAAGCCCGGAAAGTAGTCAAGTCGCTTTCGTCCCATGCGGCAATACTATCACAAAGACAAAATAAACCTCTGAAGTTTATGTGTGGATAATTAGCGGATGGAGGTGGAGATTATTTCTAGGGCTTGGGGGGAGACTGCGGATTCGGGGACTATGCTCTCTAGCTGGTAGCTTGCTTGGTCTATGTGCCCGATGTAGCCGACGTTTTGCCAGGGCTTTTTTGCTTTTACCATGTCTTTATACGCAAAAAGTGGGAATGGCGCGCCCGCGACAGGCTCAAAGCTAAGTAGCTCGACCGCGAGCGTGTCGCCATCCGCGCATCCGAAGCGCGCGTGTGGGCAGGGGATTTCCTTTGGCAGAATGTAGCGCAGACGCTCTCCATCTACCTCTCCCAAAAGCTCTGAGCGCTCCAAGACAAAGGCCGAGACTCCGGTGTATAGTACCGCAAAGTAGGGGTCGGTCGCGAACATCTCTGATGTTTGCAGTTTCTCAATGTCGGACTTTTGCACAAATACAAGATCCAGCACGCTCTTGTCCTCTGCGTCAAACTGGGTGAGTATCTCCGCGTCTTCCGGTATGCACATCGTAAAGCCGTAGCGTGCGTTAGAATAAGAAACAAGCCCCGGGACGCACTCTTTTGTTGTCGCGGACGCACCATCTTCTGGTTCGTTTATTGAAGACAGAATATTTTTGGGCGCGACCAGTAGAGGCCAGGACGCCACGCGCTCTTTGGGAACGTGGAGTGTTAGCGCTGATATGACAATAATCACAACGAAGATGACGCAAAGAATTATAAGTGGACGGCGATGTTTCATGCAATCTAATCATAGCATAACAAAATTATGGAACGCTAAAAATCAGTATTTCCTGTGGTGTGTGCTAATTATGCACAGGTGTTCTTTATTGCGCGTGATATAATTTAACCACAAACGTCGTCTTATTTATAAGTCTCATTAGTATTTCATCGCAGTATGTTATTACAAACATGGAGTGAGGTGTTGGTGCAGTCATTCCAACAACTCGGAACGGAGGTGGTACTATTCCTGCCTCTATTGCTTGCGTCCATCATCATTTTTATTTTGGGATGGATTTTCGGATCGTTCGTCGGCTCACTTATCGCGCACATTGTTCGGAGTCTGCGGATCGACCGTGCTCTCGACAACGTAGGGGTAAACGAGCTCGCAGAGAGAGCTGGGTTTGAGTTTAGTGCGGGGGGTTTCATCGGTGGCCTTGTGAAGTGGTTTATTATTATCGTCTTTTTGGTCGCCGCGCTAAATGTGCTTGGTCTTGATACCGTGAATGAGTTTCTGATTGAGTTTGTAATCAGTTACTTGCCTCGTGTAATTGTGGCGGCCCTCGTTTTACTCTTCGGCTCGGTGCTTGCTGATGTTGTAGGGCATGTTGTGGCGGGTTCTGCTCGCGCCGCACGCGTAGCATCGGCAAGTTTTATTGCGAGTGTGTGTCGCTGGTCAATATGGATTTTCGCCATCCTTATTGCTCTTGTAGAGCTTGGTATTGGCGCCGCTTTTATCCAGACGATTTTTACCGGTATTGTGGCGGCTTTGTCTCTCGCCCTTGGCCTTTCTTTTGGTCTTGGAGGGCGCGATGCGGCATCTGACTACCTGAAACATCTTAAGCGTGAGATTGGAGGAAAGGAGTAGGAAGTAAGAAATTTCAGTTTCCAGTTTCTGTATACTGCCTTTTTTACGACTCGCCGTTTGTGCTTGTCGCGTGAGATGGATAAAACAAAAAACCGCCATTTACGGCGGTTTTTTGTTGGTGAATATAGTTGGGAAAGATTGATTTGACTTGGTGCTGGAGATGCGCTACACTAGCATCCACTGTCTATGATGATTACAAACCTAACTCAAAAGCGGTAGGGGGTCACCCCAACGGGTTTGCGTTAGCCCCGGCCGCTCGAGAGAGGGGCCGTTTGCGTCATAGCGGGGGTTTGAGGACGGCAGGTATAATAAATAGTGTCGTCTATTAGCAATTGAACATTGTCAATCAAATTCTGTCGCGCCACGAAGTCCCTCGGGGTCTTTCCTGTGGTGTAGACAGAGCAGGTGGCTGCCTACCGGCAGTACAACTGACAATTTACAACTGACAATTGACCAAGAGTGCATTTGCATTCAAGTCAATTGTCAATTGTTCTTTTGGTCAATTGTGCCAAACGTAGAGCGGCCAAAATGAAGTAAGAATTAAAGATGTGTGGAGAGCGTTGAGCAAACGTTTGAGGCATATCTGTGCGTGGTTTATACATTTCCTAATAGGAAATGTAAGGGCACACGGTGGATGCCTAGACTCTACAAGGCGATGAAGGACGTGGCGTAGCTGCGATAAGCTTCGGGGAGGTGTGTAGCAACCTTTGATCCGGAGATTTCCGAATGGGGAAACCCCTTAGGCGAAGAGCCTTTGATCTACGCATCACATTACATGTGATGCAGATTTAAATATTTAAACATTTAAATTGCATCGCGCGTAGCGTGATGCGTAGAAGCTAACCCCGGGAAGTGAAACATCTCATTACCGGGAGGAAAAGAAAACAAGTCCGCCTCTGGCGGAGTATTCCCTGAGTAGCGGCGAGCGAAACGGGAGGAGCCCAAACCTGACCGCATCACCCGCAGGGTGATGTGGGAAGCGCTAAGCACGAAATTTGAAGCCCCGACGTTTCGCCAAGGGCGAAAGTACGGGATCCCG
>PCYI01000010.1:15263-15745 GCA_002774795.1 Candidatus Vogelbacteria bacterium CG10_big_fil_rev_8_21_14_0_10_51_16
CTCGATTTGGAGCATTCTGATTTGTTTCGTGCTTAGAGATTAGTGCTTCGTGCTTTCCCGCATCGCGCTTCGCGTGATGCGGTCAGGGGTTATAAGACAGGAGCATCGGATTTATTCGAAGAGAGTTACAAAACGTTGCATTAACCGAAGGTGCTGGAAAGCACCGTCACAGAAGGTAATAACCCTGTAGGTGAAAATCCAACGTCTCTCGTTCTTGATCTTGAGTACTTCGGGACATGACAGGCCTGGAGGAAGGAAGCGGAACTAACCGCTAAGGCTAAATACTTGTAGAGATCGATAGTGAACAAGTACCGTGAGGGAAAGGTGAAAAGCAGCCCGGTGAGGGCAATGAAATAGACCTGAAACCGTGTGTCTACAAGGAGTGGGAGCCGTATCACCCGCAGGGTGATGTGGGAAGCGCTAAGCACGAAATTTGAAGCCCCGACGTTTCGCCAAGGGCGAAAGTACGGGATCCCGACTGC
>PCYI01000011.1 GCA_002774795.1 Candidatus Vogelbacteria bacterium CG10_big_fil_rev_8_21_14_0_10_51_16
CATCAGCGACATCGACACGTAGAGCTCGTCCCATATCGTAAGTAATTATAACACATAAAACCTAAATAAAAGGTTCCTGACACCTTTTATCCACCTTTTATCCCTGTCGAACGTGGGACCGTGGGACGACGATGACATCGCGGCCATCGACTGCTTCGCCGAGATCTGGGACAGCGACATGTGCAGTGTCGCGGCCTACATTCCCGAGAGCGAAGAGACGGAGCCCCAGGAAGAGGCTGCCGCCGAAGCGACACCCGGGTCCTGAGTCCCGATCTTGAAATTGCGCCATTCGCCGCATGGCCACGCAACCAAAGGGCCCGCCGAACTTCGGCGGGCCTGCATTTTTTTTCATTCTTCTCTTCCCTACTCAATCGAGGCCAAATCTGCTACTATGAGATACTTTGGAGAGGTGCCAGAGCGGTTGAATGGGCCACCCTGGAAAGGTGGTAGGCTCGCAAGGGTCTCGGGAGTTCGAATCTCCCCCTCTCCGCCATCAAAACAACGCCCGTACGGGCGTTGTTTTGATGGCGGGCTAGCGTTGGTTCGCGCTATTATTTATCACTCTACTGCTCGTTGTGGGGCAGAGATGTTCACCCACGCGAAGGCAAGGAGGAGGAGTGTGAAGAGGAAGGGAATGTTCGGCAAGAGGGGGAAGAGCGCGAGCTTCACGAGGATGGGGCCGGTGAGCGCATGCAGGCCGATCTGGTAAGCCCGTGCGTACTCGACAGGCAACCCCTTTGCGGCGAGGACGAGCATAAGGAGAAGGGACGCGAGCAAGAGATAGAGCAAGTGGAAAACGGCGTAGACGATACCAGCAAGGAGCGCAACGAGCACGAAGCCGACAGGGATGAAGTTTGCCCACCGACCAAGTGCGGCGAGCGCGTGGTCGACGAGCGGCTTCGTGATGACACCGTGCGCATCAGGCGGAATGGGGTCTATAGTAAATCCCCCGCTCTGGCTAGGGTATATAATTGTATTCTTGGTAATGGTAACGAGCGCAACGTACTCACCTTCGGTCACTCCATTCTCGCGGGTATCTATGGCTATAAGATATGGTGTTGTAGTACCGAAGTTCATGCTTCTCTCCCCCGCCTCTCTGTCACGAAGCACCTCCTCGAAAGCCGAGGTGAAAGGAATCAAAACAGGCTCTTCCATGTTTGTGCTCACCTCACCGTCCTTGATAGTAACTACGAGCTCTTCCGGATACAACATGGAAATCTCTTCCCCGGCTCGATCTACAAAAACAATTAGTTTCGGGATTACCAAAAAGGAAGCCACTATTGTGCCGACCAAAATTAAAAGACCAAAAAAGCCGGCATAGTAGCCTAATGAGAAACCGAGTGGCTTATCGTTCAACACAGTATAAAACTGCGGCCCATAAATACTGTTTTTAAACTTTTGCAATAAGTTCTCCATTGTAAATATTATGCATAAAAACCATCTGGGTGACTATTTATTGTCGAATACCCAAATAATTAATCACTATTTGCTCCGCCGCGCAATGCCTTGATCCTATCCTCCATTGGCGGGTGCGTCATAAACAGCTTACTCCAGGAGAGCTTCTTGGGGTCGCCGAAGGGATCGTTGAGAAAAAGATGGGCGGTGGAGTGGCTCGCCTTTGCCATAGGCCCTTCGTGGCTGTTGATTTTCTCAAGGGCACGCGCCAGTCCCTCGGGATAGCGTGTCAGTAAAGCTCCCGAGGCGTCCGCTAACAGCTCTCTTTTGCGGGAGATAGCAAGATGAACAAGGGTAGCGACAATGGGTGCTAGAATTGCAAGCACAATACCGGCAATAGTGGCTATCAGTTGCACCTGCCCGCCACCCTCACGACTACGCCCACCTCCAAAAAATGAAAAACGCAAAAATAGATCGGAAAGGATGGCGATGAAGCCCACCAAGACCACCACCACCGTGGAAAGCAAAATGTCGCGGTTGCCCACGTGCGAAAGCTCGTGAGCAATCACTCCCTCGAGCTCACTCCGGTCTAGAATCTTAAGCAAGCCAGTCGTCACAGCCACTACAGCGTGCTCGGGGTCACGGCCGGTAGCAAAGGCGTTTGGCACGGGCTCGTCCATGACATAAAGCTTGGGCATAGGTAGGCCAGCCGTGATGGCCAGATTTTCCGCGACCGTATAGAGGTCGTAGTACTCCTCCTTGGAGGCCGGCTTGGCTCCGGAGAGCTTTATTACAATCTTGTCACTCCACCAGTAGGAGCCGACGTTCATAAGGAGGGCTAGGCCGATAGCAAAATAGAGCAACTCAGGAGCACCATAAAACTGGGCAAAGGCCCAGCCAATGGCAATCACCACCACAAGAAAGATGGTCATTAAGACCCAAGTCTTGCGGCGGTTGGTGTCTATATGGGTGTAGAGCGTAGCCATGGTACAAGCACCAATACAAGCACGAAGCACGTGCTAAAAGCACGAAGCACGAAATTTTAAGCACGAAACAAATCTTAAAACCTCAAACACGAAATTATAAACAGACCGTTTCTGATTTTAATATTTAGTGCTTGGTGCTTGTTTCGTGCTTCAGATTTATGATTTCGTGCTTCTGGAATACAAGTGCTCGTTCGACATTTTTAAATATCTATGAACGCTGCCTAGCTTTGGCCAAAGGCAAATCAGAAAGAAACCTTCACTGGCCCTTTTTCACTCTCGGCCGCTTCAAAAAACTCGCGACCCTTGAATCCGAATGGGCCGGCAATCATGTTTCCCGGGAACACCTCAATGGCTGTATTAAGGTCGCGCACCACGCCATTATAGAAACGCCGCGAGGCCTGAATTTTGTTTTCGGTGTCGGTCAACTCACGCTGAAGTTCAAGAAAGTTCTGATTTGCTTTAAGGTCCGGATAGCTTTCGGATAGCGCGAAAATACTCTTGAGCGCTCCCGAAAGCATGTTTTCGGCCTCTCCCTGCTCCTTTAGCCCTTTGCCCTGTGACTGCATAGCCATATTGCGCGCCTGTACCACCTTTTCAAGAGTTTCGCGCTCGTGAGAGGCGTAGCCCTTAACAGTCTCCACTAAATTGGGGATGAGGTCGTAGCGACGCTTCAACTGAACATCGATATCACTCCAACCCTCCTCTCCCCGCTTGGTTAGGCGCACAAACTTGTTGTAGGCAAACACAAGCCAGAGCACAACAAGAACGACTACTATTATCAAGATTGTGGTTATTTGCATACTAGATTAGTTAGCTGATGTTAAAGACACAAAAAGCCAGATGCCAAGTCTACTAAATGTGCCCCCATAATATACATGAGCGCAAGTGTGAGATTTTGCCTGTACTACAAACAGTATTACAGTCCGCCAACTGGCGGTCTGTAAGCTACTAGCCCTACCGACTACCAGCTACCAGTTCGCTACTTGCCCCTTGCCTTCATTGTACCCCATTTCCAGAGCTTCGCAATCAGCCAGCCAATGAGGACAGCGAGGGCGATCCACAATGCGGCAAGCGGAAGCCAGATAACAGCCGCAATAATGACGTTTGCAAGAGATACTAGCCCGGCTAAAAGTGCCGTAAATGCTGATTTAACAATCGCTGTCGGTCGCCATTCGGAGCTCACCTGACCGGGGGCAACCTCCTCGCGCAATGTAAGACTGATGGTGGACATCGAAACTTGTCGGGAAAGATAGTTTAGCTGTCCTTCAAGTTGCTCGACGCGCATACGTGCTTGGCTTAAGTACTGGGTAACCATGAGTATCTCTTCAATATCGGTCGCATCCTCAAGAATGTCGCGATATTGGTCTTCTTCTCTACGGGCATTTTCAAGTCGGACTTCAAGGTCTACATACTGCTCACTTACGTCTGATGCTTGCACATCTTCTCTGTCTATCTTGACGGCGAGCGCTTTAAACTCTTCCAAAGCCACTTCAAAATTATCGGAAGGCAAACGGACGGTGGCTACAGCTTGGCGAGCGCCCGCGATCGATTCATAAACGCTAGTATTCTCAATAAAACCTCCGTAGCTAAGCGTACTGGTTCTCACAGAATCCAGCGTGTCTGTAATTTTGGCAACAAGAATCGAAAGGGATCCCGTCTTTACCACGCGCCGCTCTTGTGTGGAGTCTACATCACCAAGATATCCCGGTGAAAACATGGGAGGCATGGGCGCCATGGCCACATCTTCCGCTATAGCAAAACCACGCTCTCCGTACGACACTCCCATCATGTTTCCAGGCATTGAGCTGATATTCTGATGGACCCCGGAACGTATCTTTGTATAAGCGAGTGGAGAGAAAATATAAACCAGAGCCACCAGCACAAGTAAGGCGTAGAGCAGGTTACGATACGAAAACGAAGATTTTTTTGCAGTCATATTAAGAAAGTTTAGTTATTTCCTTTATTGTATAACAATGTAGACGTGCGTGCAGTGTATAACTGTGCATAAACTCTACAAAAAAGACCTCTTATAAAAATCTGCTCCTGGCTCACCACACAAAACATTCCTACATTCTTGAGAATGTAGGAATGTTTTGTGTCTATTGTTAAAACAAGTTTGATTCTTTTGCAAACAAAAAACCTGCGCGGGGGCGCAGGCGTCCGGTGTTGGCAAAAAAGTGGCCTCCCTTGGCCCGAGGGACACCGCGTCCCTCGGGCCAAGACACAACGCTACTTCGCTACAGTGCGGATCACAGAACCGACACGCTCCCCACAGACAACCTTCTCGTAGTTATCCAGCTCGCCCGCGTTAAAGACGTGGGTGGGGATGAAGTGATCGCGGAGCGT
Organism: Candidatus Vogelbacteria bacterium CG10_big_fil_rev_8_21_14_0_10_51_16; assembly: GCA_002774795.1. Lineage (GTDB taxonomy): Bacteria > Patescibacteriota > Minisyncoccia > Phycocordibacterales > JACRKE01 > 1-14-0-10-51-16. Next base: position 4,728 of record PCYI01000011.1, read on the forward strand.
GACGATTGCCCCCTGATCAAGCACCACAAGCCCCCGCTGTATGACTTCGTCATAGGTGAGCTCGGTCAGAAACTCTGCTTGAGAACCGTCTGGACCGTTGGGGTCTCGGTCGTACACCCCCCGCGTGCCGTTCTTGCCGGCAAGCACCGCCTCGGCCCCAATCTCCACGGCCCGCAAAGCGGCGGCCGAGTCGGTAGTGCAGAGGGGATTGCCAGTGCCGGCAACAAAGACCACTACGCGGCCTTTTTCAATATGACGCAAGGCACGAGCTCGAACAAACGGCTCGCAGACGGGATTCACGGCGAGCGCGCTCATGACGCGCGACTCGACTCCTTGATTCCCGAGAGCGGCCGCGAGAGCGAGTCCGTTCTGAATGGTAGCGAGCATGCCGAGGTAGTCAGCCACCACTCGCTCCATGCCGAGTCTTTCGAGCTCGGTGCCACGAGCGATGTTCCCGCCACCTACGACCACAGCTACATCCACTCCTTCATTCTTAATGGCCAGCAGGGCCAGGGCCGTCTCTTCGAAGGCAGATTGCGAGAAGCCCATAGACACGTGAACATAGGCGGGGTTCCCGTTTGTGGGGTAGGTAACCCTCCTCCCCAACGCCTCGCCCGACACCTTCACAACTACCCGCTTATAGATAGCCGACATCGGTCTCCTCCTTTGAAGGTAAGGGTTGTCGCAACCCTGAATTGTGGGCGGTACTGATGAAAAATCAGACTGCTCATAATTCAGGGTTAGACAGATTAGAATGAGCAAAACCTGTTTATTTAACCACACTGACGCTCTTGGTGCAACCAAACTGCAACTTAGTGACTCGGCAACTTAGTGACTCGGTCACCAAGTGAGTTTACGCTTAGCGACCAGGTCACTAAGTGACTGTGAGTTACGAAATTGCCCCTCCCCCTAGCCAGGGGGTGAGAAGTGGGTAGGGCCCCACTTCGCAAGACCGGAGC
>PCYI01000022.1 GCA_002774795.1 Candidatus Vogelbacteria bacterium CG10_big_fil_rev_8_21_14_0_10_51_16
ACCAAAATTGATTTGCCGAAGAAGTTGCCTCGGGGCTTCGCCCCTCGGCATTGGTTTTCGCAAGGAAATTAAGAGAGATTTTAAATTCTCTTTAAAGAGCACCGACATGTTATCATAACTTCATGAAATAGTTATGGAAAACCCTGAGCAAAAACAAGGACAAACAAAGAATATCGGAGGGGCAGAAAAACAGGAGCGCATAATCTTTGCTGAAACTGTAAAGAAGTCTATTCTGGATACCTTTCCATTTGATACAAAAGAGCAAAAGGGTAACTTTTCGGCTAAATTCGAGCCAATAATTAAAAACCATGATGAGCTTACCGACATTGAGCTAATAAGAAACATTAGATTAGTTTTGGCGAGCCTAGAGAATACACACACAAAGCTGGAGGAGAAGGGAAGCATAAAATATTACTTGGAAGTACCAATTTTTTATAAGGCTCACAAGTATTGGGTAGAAGACAACAGCTTGATCCTAGAAGTTGTTAGTATGGATGGCATTGCAATCGATGATTTGATGGAAGAGAAGATGCAGGAAAGTGGTGGCGGAACAGCCGATTATAAGATCATCAGAGCATTACGAAGTTTAATGTGCTCACAAGTTCCACGCTCGGCAACATTAGGAGTAAAAAAGGATGGTGAGGTTTCTGTTTTTGAAGTACCTTTTGTCTTTAAAAAAGAATCGGCCGTACCTGCAATAAGCAGAAGGGTTGTTCGTGGTAAAATGCTGGATCAACAGACTGGCTATCTGCAAATAAAAAGCTGGTCGGGCAACGTACATTTTGATGGTAAGAATGTTGCTGATCTAGTAGAAGAAGGATTAGTGCCCTTAATGGCAGCAAAATTTTTGATACTAGATGTTAGGGAAAATGGTGGTGGCGATAGTCCGTTAGCGGAAAAATTAGCAGGTCATTTTATTAAAAAGAAAACACATTACGGAACAGTTCTAAAGAGGAGGGTCCAAACAGATGAACTTGTACGCTCTGAGCTCGAACTGAAACCGCAAGGAATTTTTCTAGATAAAAAAGTTGTCGTTTTAACAGGGCCAAAATGCTTAAGCTCAAATGAGATGTTTGTTATGATGATGAAAGATACGGGTGTTGCAGAGACTATTGGCCAGGCAACGGGAGGTGGTTCCGGTAATCCAAAATCTTTTGAGATTTCTCTCAGAGGAAAAACATACACGTTAAAGGTGTCATCATGGAAAATGATTAGGAAGAATGGTAGCAACCTAGAGGGCATCGGCATTGAGCCGGACGTGTCAGTAGTTACAACCTCGGAAGACGTACTACATCATCGAGATGTTGAATTAGAAACAGCTAAAGAGTACTTGAGGCGCGATGTTTAATTTTTCGGATAAAACCCAACGCCTAAGATAATACTACCAAGCAAGAGATTGTCGAATTTATTAGTTAAGTATCTTCCTAAATGAAAACAAAATTCCTTTTTTGGAGAAGAACAATCGGCGACCTCGTAGTAGACAATTTTTCGGAGAAGCCTGAATATCTAGCCTTCTTTGCAAAATGCAACGAAGCGTTCGATTTCCGCATTGCAAACAACCCCGAATCATATCTCGGTAAGGGAATATTCAAGAGTGTCTATAAATACGAAGACTGGAAGATCGTTCCGGCTGAAGAGACATGGACCGCTGATGTCGTCTACCAGCGCCAAAAACAAGCGACCGAAACATGGGACTATGTTGTGCCCATTGTAAACACACCAGAATGGCAGAAATGGGGCGTCGACAAGTGGAATCAGTATGAGCTCCTGCGTCAATTTATGCCGAAAACACTTATTGTTAAAAGTGACGAGGACTTACTGGTGCAACTGCAACACATCGCGACAGGCAAGGCGGTGGCGAAACCGAAGCGAGGACAAAAAGGAGAACACGTCGTCGTCTTTGGTAAAAGCAATCCACCAAAACTCAACCAGGAGATATTAGAAAAGAAGGGGTACATCCTGCAAGAATACGTCGATACCAACATAGACGTGCCCGGGATTGTGCGGGGCACTATCCACGATGTTAAGCTTATAACTATCGGCGACCACGTGTTTGCGAATCTGCGTACCCCGGAGCCAGGCAAAGATTTCTGCACTTTTGATTCACAATATTCGGAAATTTCACTACATTTACTACCGGCAAGCGTTCTCGAGCTCCACCAAAAGGTCCGCAGAATAATAGAGGAGAAGTTTCCCAAGAGTCTCTACACGGTCGACGTCGGTATGACAAAAGATGGCCCTGTCGTATTTGAGCTCAACGGGCATACCGCCTTCCCTTACCTGCACTTCGCCTATACAAACGACTTCTTCGATGCATTCATAGAGTTTCTACGATCTTTGCGCTAATAGTGTCACCTGTCATCTGCCATAACAAACACGCCACAAAACCAATACGCCACCCGGGTGGCGTATTGGTTTTGGTGGGGTTTGCTATAGCAGACACAATCCCGCTGGACCAAAATCCCACACCCGACGTAGATATATAAATGGTTTTTTGACAATGGTCGTTTGAGCCTAGTAGCTCAAGGCCGCACGGAGTTTTACACAAGTTGAGAACCTTGTTATTTGCTATAATTGCCCAATGAAAAAAACACGCATCGCCATCAACGGCTTTGGGCGAATTGGGCGACTTTTTTATCGGCAGATTGCGCACCGCGACGACCTTGAGCTCGTGGCGGTAAACGATCTTGGCAATCAGGAAAATTTGGCCTATCTATTTAAATACGACACGGTCTACGGCCCGTGGCGCGGAGAGGTGTCTGCGGATGCTAGCGCCGGAACAATTACCGTGGACGGCAGGGTGATTAAGGTTCTCCAAGAAAAGGAACCGACCAAGCTCCCGTGGGGCGCGCTCGACATTGACATACTCATCGAGGCTACCGGCCTATTTGAATCTTTTGAGAAGGCGAGCGTGCATCTAGAGGCGGGGGCCAAACATGTACTTCTTACCGCGCCCGCAAAAGACAAGGAAGGGACAGCCGGAGGCGGAACAATTCTCATGGGAGTTAATGACGAGAAGTTAAAGGGTTGCAGGATTACCTCCAATGCTTCTTGCACCACAAACTCGGCTGCGCCGATTATGCAGATATTGAGCGAAACCATAGGAGTGAAGAAGGCAATTCTTGGTACTGTGCACGCCATGACAACAACGCAGAGTTTAGCTGACGCGCCCGTGCATAAAGGTAAGGACTTTCGCCGTGGGCGAGCGGCGTCATATAATATTGTACCTTCGACCACCGGCTCGGCTATTGCTGTAGCGCGTGCCGTGCCTTCGCTTGCTCATAAGTTCGATGGGATCGCTTACCGAATACCTATTAGCACCGGTTCGCTTTCTGATATTACCTTCATATCCGCGAGGCCCACGACAGTGGAGGAAATTAACGAGATATTTAAAAAGGCCGAGCGGGAACCACGATGGCAGGGGATTATGAAAACCACGGAAGACCAGTTGGTATCATCCGACATCGTCGGTCAGCCATATGGGGCGATCGTAGACCTTAGCTTCACCAAGGTAGTTGACGGCGACCTTGTAAAAGTGCTTTCTTGGTACGATAACGAGTGGGGGTACGTGGCGACATTAGTGCGCCACGTACTAGCCACGGCAAACCATCACCGTGATTGAAAAAAACATTTTAGATGGTACACTTTTACTATGACTACTAGAGATTCAACTGTCGAGCGGAAGATGGTAGAAGCCGTGCGCAAAACTCTCATTGAATCAATGCAGGGTATTTTTGGAGATCCGGAGTTCCAAACGTCGCTTCGCCTAGAGGCCGAAAGGAGGCTTTTAAATTTTAGGCGCAAGCAGAAAGGAACCCGAAATTCTCTCCGTGCAATTTCTCGCAAAACATGAGTGCCTGGACCATAGAGTTTGAAGAGTCCGCGGAAGAGGAGCTGAGAAATCTTTCTGGAATGATTAATGACCGCATCGTTGAAAAACTGCACTGGCTGGAAGAAAATTTTGACAGCATCACCCCCTTGCCCCTACACGCGCAATGGAGCGGGTTCTATAAGTTACGGATTGGTGACTGGCGAGTGATATACGACATCAGCTGGGACGATTGCCTGCTCACCATAGTACTTATCGGCCATCGAACAAAGATCTACAAACGTCGCTAAACCGCGCTAATTTATGTTTAAAGAAATGCTACTTAAAAAGATGCTTGCATCGAAACTCAAGGGCGTGCCAGCGGAGATGCAAGATAAGATCATCAAGCTCGTGTCTGAAAACCCCGCGCTTTTCCAAAAGATTGCGTCAGAAGCGCAGATACTACAAAAAGAAAAAAGTCTCGACCAACAAAGCGCAATGATGCAGGTGGCGCAGAAATACAAAGAGGAGCTCAAGGGGCTGTTTACAAACTAGAGCATTTACTGCAAAGTTCTCCACATGTCACTATCGATCGGCATCGTTGGTCTTCCAAACGTCGGTAAATCGACTTTATTCAACGCACTCACGCGTAAGTCTGTCCCCGCCGAAAATTATCCTTTTTGCACCATCGACCCATCGGTGGGGATCGTGGCGGTGCCGGACGAGAGAGTGCAAAAACTGACCGATTTTTCCAAATCCGCAAAATCCATTCCGGCCGTTATTGAGTTTGTGGATATTGCCGGGCTCGTGCAAGGCGCGGCTTCGGGAGAGGGCCTTGGCAACAAGTTTCTACAACACATTCGCGAGGTGGATGCTATCGCCGAGGTGGTGCGAGTATTTGAAGACTCAAGCATCACGCACGTTCACGGCACCCCCAAGCCAACGCACGACGTGGAGGTTATCAACCTCGAGCTTATACTGGCTGACCTTGAGCTGGTTACGAAACGGCTCAACCACGCGAGCCGTTCTGCTAGAAGTGGCGATAAGGAGGCGCTCATCGAAGAGGGACTGTTACAAAAAATCCGGCCAACCCTTGAGGCGGGCAAACTGGCCTCGTCTACAGCAGTTGAAGAAAAGGAGCAAAAAGTCTACCGAGACCTGCATCTACTCTCGGCGAAGCCCATCCTCTACGTGCTCAATAGCAAAGCCGGAGCCGCGAAGGTGGATCCGAGCACCCTTATTAATCTCGTTAAAGCCACGGGTGCCAGCTATGTGGAGGTGGACGCGGGTATTGAGGCTGAGCTCTCCGCCTTCGAGGGCGCGGAAAAGGAGGCTTTTCGCCACGAACTTCTCGCAACGCCCACTTATCCACATACAGAGGGTTCCCCTCTGTATGTGGATAAGTCAGATGGGGTGAACGAGCTTATCAAGCAGAGCTATGAGCTTCTGGGCTTGCATACCTACTTTACCACCGGCCCCGACGAGACGCGGGCATGGACTATTAAGAAAGGTTGGACCGCGCCGGAAGCGGGAGCCGCCATTCATAAC
>PCYI01000030.1:0-12577 GCA_002774795.1 Candidatus Vogelbacteria bacterium CG10_big_fil_rev_8_21_14_0_10_51_16
CTCACAGTTCTTTTAGGAATGAAAGATTATGAAAAAAGCATCCACCATATTCTTTGTGTTATCTTTTGGGTTTGGTATTGTGTGGGCCACACCCACCCTTGCCATGTGTTCTGGTTATGACTACTACTGTTACGATATGCCAAGTTATGGTGGTGGTTACGGATACGCCTCCTATGCTTCACCATACGGCTCAAGCTATGGAATGGGTGGCTATGGTCAGGGCTCTTACGCTTCACCATATGGTTCTAATTATGGCTACGGAACTCCCTATGGTGGCTATGGTTATGGTGCTACAAATTATGCCTCTCCAAATAGCTACGACTCGTTTAGCCGCGAGCGCACTGTCTTTGATTGGGTTGGGTCCGGAAACATCCCCTGGGACATAGGTCCCACCTATAATGGTAACGCTTATTCGTATCCAAGCTCCCCACGCCCTTCTGTTAGAAACCAAATGAGTGGTTTTGTGAACTGGCGCGCCTCTGGCAATCTTCCGTGGGATGTGACCCCTTATGACTATGAGCAAAGCTATGGTATGCAAAACTACGGCGGTGCTTCCACGGGCTATGGCGGCTATGGCTGGAATTGGTAGCAGGTAGCAGGTGGCAGCCCCGACGCTTTGGTCTGGGCCCCGACCTCGCCCAGGCGAGCGTCGGGGGTGGTAGGTGGTATTATGTGGTCAATTGTTAATTGTCAACTGTCAATTGTGCGAGAGTCGCGCTTGTGCGCGACTCTCGCCAGCTTGCTTTTTGTGAGAGCTATGATACAATGTAATAGTACCAGCCTTTCGAGGCGGTTTTTAATAGAAGGAATTAGGCTCTAGGAATTAGGAAATTAGGATTTCCTACTGCCTACTGCCTACTGCCTACTGCCCATCTATGTCTTCCTTCGCCAACTACATTAAAGAAACACGCGCGGAGTTTAAATATGTAAACTGGCCAACGCGTCGCCAGTCGACAAACTTTACATTGTTGGTAATATTAATTTCAGCCATCGTGGCTTTTCTGCTGTTTGCCTTTGATGCCCTCTTTATTACCATACTGGAAACATTCATTTTCTAGCACCTCTATGGCCCACGACCAACAAGCTCCGCAAAACATCACGAATGCCGGCCGGCAGTGGTATGCCATCCACACCTACTCCGGCTACGAGAATGCCGTGGTGCGCAACCTTCGTCAGCGCATCGACTCTCTTGGCATGGAAGACAAAATATTCAGCGTCTTGGTGCCCACCGAAAAAAAGATTAAAGTGCGCGGAGGGAAGCGTGTTGAGTATGAAGATAAAATCTACCCCGGCTACGTGCTGGTAGATATGATAGTCTCTCATGATTCTTGGTATGTGGTGCGCAACACTCCCCGGGTGACCGGTTTTGTGGGCGCGGGAGTCGACCCTGTCCCCCTAAAAAAGGAGGAGGTCGAGGAGCTTTTCCGGCGCATGCAAAACTCCGACACCAAGCATGCTATCGAGCTCGAAATAGGGGAGGCGGTGCGCGTGTCCGATGGTCCGTTCAAAGAGTTCGAAGGCAAGGTAAACGAGATAGACAATGCGCGGGGCAAGGTGAAGGTTTTAGTCTCCATCTTCGGCCGCGAAACACCCGTGGAGCTCGATTTTCTCCAGGTGTCGAAGATTTAGGCCACAGGGCATAGGTCGTAGGGCACAGAATCCAACCCATTGATTTTTTTCCGATTCAGTGTAACCTACGCCCTACGACCTAATTAACTACGCCCTATTTTAAATGGCTATTTTAACCAAACAACTCAAGCTCCAGATTCCGGCAGGAAAGGCTACTCCGACCCCGCCTATTGGTCCCGCTTTGGGTCAGGCCGGTATCAACATCGGTGAGTTTATCACCAAGTTTAATGCCGCCACAGCACAGATGACGGGCACCGTGGTGCCGGTCGTCATCAGTGTCTACGACGACCGTTCTTTTGACTTCATCTTAAAGACTCCACCCGTGGCGAACTCCCTAATGAAAGCCGCCGGCGTGGAAAAAGGCTCTGGTGCTACCGGCACCAAGCGAGTAGGTACTGTTTCGAAAGAACAGGTAAAGAAGATTGCCGAGGAAAAGATGCCCGATCTAAACACCACCGACCCGGCGGCCGCCATGCGCATGGTGGCCGGCACCGCCCGCTCTATGGGCATTGAGGTCAAGTAAGGCGAAAAATTAAGAAAATCAGTAAAAAGTAAAGCTCGACAGCCGGTCGAGCTTTACTTTTTTTGTTGATGTGCTATTATATAACGAGGTGATTGGTTGTAAATTCTGGGCTCAAATGCAACTCGACTGTTAATTTGCAGAGAGTATACCATGCATTCTCGACACTTCGTTAGCACTCCTGTACTGGAGTGATTTTTTGTATTTGTTGTTCATGATCTCAATCTTTTCTTGAAACTCTTCTCTCGTAATCTTCGACAGGTCTGTGCCTTTGGGCCACCACCACCTTCGAAGCTGTCCGATACTGTTTTCGACCAGTGGTTTCTGTCGTGGAGAAGCTGGATCACAGAAAGCTGTCCCCACTCCGAACTTCTCATGTTCTCTGTTTTCACCACCTTGATCCAGAATCATCACATCACTTTTGTTTTCAAAATGTATCTTTTTCATCACTCGCGTTGTGTGAACCGGACTCAGACTTTTGACGAGATCTCCTTTCAGAAGCTTTGTCTCTCTCCAGACAACCAACACAGCAGATGTCCTGGATACTTTCCTTGGAGAGAGGAAGATATCACCTTCTGTGATTAACCCCGGATTGGCTGGGATGTTGTGGATACTGCTCATATTGGCGATCATGTGTCGTTCCGGAGCATTCCTGTGTGGTTTCTTGCGATATCGTTTTGTGCACAGATATCTGCAATATCTCTGACCATGTGCACTTCGAAGCCACCGATATATGGCATCAGATGAAACTCTTGGCACCATGCCCTTTTCTTGCATATTGCCCGCAATGCACTCCGAGGACTGATACTGTTTCAGTTCAGAGACGAGGTGCTTTCGAAGCTCCTGATTCCTCTCAATTTTCATGCCTTGGTGTTTTGAGTTACTTCTTTTCACCGAAGCCTTGAGTTCCGCCACGTCTGCCCTGTACTCTCCGCCCTCTTTCTTTCTTAGCTGTATCTCTCTCGATACGGTGCTTTTGTGTACTCCGAGAATGACGGCTATCTCTTGTTGCTCATGTCCTGCTCTCCATAGCGCTTCAATGCGATCGCGCGCACGAAAATCCAAATGCACAAATGAATTTCTCATATATTTCCATGATATATGAGTTGCATTTCATACAAGAATTTTCAGGTCGACCGACCGATACTTGGAACTTGGAGGGATTCTTGTGACTTTCTGCGCTTTGTGTGGGCATCTGCCAGATGAATGTGCCTGCCCCGTCTTCGTGGTGATGAGTGGAAGTGAGGTCGTTGCGGTAGCTCTCCCGACTCTGGTCGAATTTTCGGAGAACCAATTCGGGGTAGGGTACGAATGTTCGGAGAGCGAATTCAGGGCCAGGTATGGCAGTATGGTCAACTGAAGGCCACATCACTTTGGTGCGCTCGCGCCGACCCCCCGGGGGGTCGGCTTTCTTTTTCCAGCCCTGTGCATTTTTTGTACGGTTTTGCTATTTGGGCCTGTCCTAAAATCGGAGAGCTTGCCGAACTTCCCCTTTGGCATATAATGCTTATATGGCCAGCGGAAAAACTACCGTGAGGATCCGAAAGCAGACTCCGAAGGTGCCCGCCGAACAGTCGCCACTCTTAAATATCTGTCTTACTCCTGGCTGTTTCGTGCCAAACCACGACGACCTGAAAAGGCTAATACATCAGTACCGCAATATAGGAAAGCGCATCGTACTTACACAAGGAGTGTACGACCTAATCCACGTCGGCCACGCGCTTTATCTTTCAAAAGCCCGGCTCTTGGGGGACATTTTGATTGTCGGCCTAGACTCCGATGAGCTCACCCGTGTGCGCAAGGGTCCTCGCCGCCCCATTGTCCCTCAAGAGGAGCGCGTGGAGATGCTTCTGCACTTGAGACATGTAGATGTCGTTACTATGCGCGAAGTGGAGCATGGCATCGGCGGCCTTATAGAATTGGTGCGCCCAGACGTGTTTGTGGCCTCCGAGAGCACAAAAGATTTTAGTCGCGAGCAACAGCTCGAATACGAGCGTTGCTGTGGCAAGGTGGTTATCTTTCCGCCCCAGGCCACCACTTCGAGCACGAACCGGATGCGCCAGCTTGCCATTGACGGCGCGGAGGAGCTTGCCACGGAGGTGGAGCGGCTCACTAGCACCTTCCTGGAGCGCATTCGTAAAGCGTAGCCGCATGAAAAATAAAGCCGCCATTCTTCTTTTTGTCCCGGTCATCCACGCCGGCTACTTGAAGTTTTTTGAATCTCACAAGGGCGACGCTTTCGTCATGGGTAGGTCGCTTATAAAAGGTTACCCTCGGCTAGAGCGGGACATTCGCGCCATAGACCCGAAGCTCGCGACGGTTGCGTTGACGCGCATCCTGCGGCGCAAGGTGAGTATCCTAGAGAGGCGAGACCTTGCCGGTTTCACTAAAATACACACACATGTAGTTACTTCGGAAGAAGAGTTGAGCGAGGATGTGGCGCAAAGATTCTTCAAAGATTTTCATGTCGAGTACAAGTCTGCTTTTCTGCGTTGGAGTCGCAAGATTTCCGACACGGAGCACGAGATTGCCCCCGATCGCGTCATTTCAACCAAGGAGGCTCATCGTGAACTTATTGTTCGCGCACACCTTGAGGGCGCGAAGTCACCCGACTGGTGGCGTCAGATAGGAGCTCTCCTGGTGCGAAGCGGAGAGATACTCACTTCAGGGTACAATAAGCATCTGCCGCATCTCCTCCATCAGGATGCCTTTGGTGACCCACGCATGAATTACGACTACGGGGAGGCGCCGGGGGTGTATCTCTCTATTCACGCGGAAGCCCACGTTTTGGTGCTGGCCGCCCGGGCCGGCATAAAGACAGAAGGGGCAGACATGTTCGTCTCCATCTTCCCCTGTGCAAACTGCGCCCGTCTCATTTCGCAATCGGGAGTGAAGAGCGTCTACTATGGCGGCGGCTACTCCATGCTCGAAGGCGAACAGATATTGAAGGATGCCGGCATCGAAATCGTGCTCGTGCAATAATTCCACCTGCCACACCCACAATTACAATAATTTGGACGACCGTCTGAGTTATTGTAGTCAATGATTATAGCCAATGATGTTAGCCGACGCGGGCAATGACGCCGGGCATGCTCTTGGGTTCGCGGTATCGCTCGTGATCGGGGTCGGACTGGATGATGTGGGCGTGGAGGTGAGTCACCGAAGCGCCTGTGTAGGTGGTCTCGCCGAAGCGGAGCATAAAGGTGCCGCCCGCTATCTCGCGGCCTCGGTTGAGCTTGGTGATAATCTCCTTCAGCTCCACCCACGCCTCCGGAGATAGCTCTTCTACGTGTTCGATATGCGCCTTATGAATCAAAAGCAAGTGGTGGCGCACACAGGTGTAGGGGTACTGATTTTTGGTGGCGAGCCAATAAATGCCGTCTATCTCAACTGGTTGTTTATGGAAGTTCGCTAACTGTTCGGGGCAAAACGGGCACACTTTTTCCTCGGCGATCGCTTTGATGACGCCCTCGTAGGCATGGCCGGGACGAGCGTTGTTGGGGTCGACATACTTCGCCGTTTTTTCTTTATCCATAATAGTGATTGATTATCCGAAGATTTGAATATCGAGAAAACACAAAACACAAAGCACAAAACTCCAAAAAGTTAAAACGGGTACCTCTTGGAGTTTTGTGTCCTTTGTGTTTTTCTTACGCTTCTAAACTGGTGTTGGAATCAGCATCTTCTCGTGTGGTTTGTAGTCGGCGACGTCGAAATGTTTCGGCCTTATGGCGAAGATGTTTTTAAGTTTGGTGTTCATGGTGACGGTCGGTAGTCTTCGTGGTTCTCGCTCCAAAAGCTTTTTCACGAAAGGAATCTGGCTCTCGTAAATATGGGCGTCTGAAATGGTGTGGATGAGGCGCACGAACTTGTAGCCCAAAATCTGGGAGACAGCCATGCCGAGCGATGCATACTGCATAATATTAAATGGTACGCCCACGGGCATGTCGCCTGAGCGCTGGAAGTGATGTAGACTCAACTCCTTCTTGTTCGGTGTGAGCATAAAGTGGAGCCAGCCGTGGCAAGGAGCGACCACTACTTTTCGCGGGGGTAAGCCCTTGTGTTGAATGGTGTAGGGCGGAATCCAAGGAGAAATAATATGCGTGCGCAGAAAGGGCCTCTCTTTCATCTGAGCCATCACCTCCTTGAATTGATTGAACGCCCCGTCATCATTAGGATTGGGGAAGTCGTGGAAGGCGGCGCCGTATGAGCCAGGGCCGAGGTCGCCTTCGGGCAGACCAAAGATGGCACACTTCTCTTTCGTGACCCACTTCTTCCACCACTTGCAACCGTATTTCTCGAGTCCGGCTTGGGTGTGCTCGCCGTTGATAAAAGCGGCAATCTCCCCGATGGCTCCGGCCATAAACTTACCCGACAGGTCGCGCTCGGTAATGAGAGGGAAGCCGTTTTCTATTTCGTAGCGCAACTGCAAGCCCACAAGCATCTTGGCCCGGTCAGCGCCGAGCATTACCTTATGAATCGGCTCCACCCACTCGCCTTCCTTCAAGATTCTCCGCAGTGCATCTTGATACTGACTATCCGGCTTGCGACTCTTGAGCGATTTGTAGGCGTAGAGGTCTTGCATGTTGTGGGTAGTATATAAGGATGCCAGTCTTTTCGCTACATTGTCACTCTTTGAAGCCGTGGTATAGTAGCGCAATGCTCCTCTCTCTCATCGTTGCCTACGATAAAAACCGCGTCATCGGCCACGGTGGTAGCTTGCCTTGGGATATTCCCGCCGATATGAAGTACTTTCGTGAGAAGACGCGGGGCAAGCCGGTCATCATGGGGCGGAAGACGCATGAGTCTATCGGTAGGGCCTTGCCCAAGCGTTTGAATATTGTGGTCACTCGCCAAGTAGACTATCGTCCGACTAACGGGTGCGAGGTGGCTACCTCGCTCGCGTTTGCTCTTGCGCGTGCCGAAGTTTGGGCGAAAGAGCAAGGAACAGGAGAGATTATGGTGATAGGCGGGGGAGAGCTCTATCGTCAGGCCCTACCTCTCGCGACACGGGTCTACGCCACGGAGATTGAAGCCGAGTTTCCGGGCGACGCCACTTTTCCCGCACTTGAACCAAGCGAGTGGCGAGTCATCACAAATGAGTATCTGCAAGACAAGGAGACCGCAGACATTCCCATAGCATTTAAAACCTACGAACGCATTTGATCCGTCATTCTTCATGTCAGTACCACATAGGATGTCTTGATTCCTGTGCGGGATAGTCATTCACCTATTCCCCTAAATGTAGTAGTATGTGGATATGATAGAAGGTGAAATTAAAGAGTTGGTCGAATATTGGGAGACAATATTGGGAGACAAGTGCGACGCATGATAGCGGATATAGAGTTGTCAGAAGATGAACAAAATCTTACTGATGATGTCAATCACTTCAACATTAGGGCTCGTTATCCTGATTTTAAGCTCGCTTTTTACAAAAAATGCACCAGAGAATTTTCTGAGCCATATTATCACAACATAGTGACACTATACGAAAAATTATGTCAACAATTGAAGCAAAAACAATTGTAAAGAAATACGCTGAAAAGCTTCGTTCTGCGAGGTTTCCATTTGACGCTATTTATTTGTACGGGTCTTGTGCAAGGGGACAGGCGCATGAATGGAGCGACGTTGACGTTGCGGTGATTTCGCCTGTTCTGGGCGAAGTGCTTGGCGCCGAGCAGTTCCAGCTTTGGCGCTTGCGTCGCGATGTCGATAGTCGTATAGAGCCATATGGCATGACACCTGAAGATTTTGAGAACAACAATGACCCGATGGTGCACGAGATTAAAACCACCGGGGAGCGAATTGTCTAGTGTATCTTTCCGATATGGTTGATGATAAAGCTAAAGAAAAAAAAACAGAAACCGCTCCGGAGCGCGAGGAGCGTATTTTGCTTTTTTGGGAGGATCGGGAGATTTTCAAAAAGTCGCTTGAGAAGGAGTCGCCAAAAGGCGACTATGTATTCTACGAAGGTCCGCCGACCGCTAACGGCAAACCGGGCATTCATCATCTGGAAGCCCGCGCTTTTAAGGATGTCATTCCACGCTATAAAACGATGCGGGGCTACCATGTGCGTCGCAAGGGCGGCTGGGATACGCACGGCCTGCCCGTTGAATTACAGGTAGAAAAAAAGCTTGGCCTAAACTCAAAAAAGGCCATTGAGGAGTACGGTATCGCAAAGTTTAACAAACAGTGTAAGGAGAGTGTCTGGGAGTATTTGGAGGATTGGAAAAGGTTTACAAAACGGATTGGTTTTTGGGTGGACCTGGATCATCCTTATGTCACCTATCACAATTCATACATAGAAGCTCTCTGGCAAGTCCTAAAGACTGTTCACAAAAAAGATCTACTTTATAAAGATTACAAGGTGGTGCCATGGTGTCCGCGTTGTGGAACGGCGCTCTCAAGCCATGAGCTTGGTCAGATCGATGCGTATAAGGATGTGAAGGATCTGTCGGTCTATGTGAAGTTTAAAATCAAAGAAGGACAGGCAGTGGGCAGTGGGCAGTGGGCAGTAGGAAAGAATACCCACATTCTGGCGTGGACGACGACGCCGTGGACGTTGCCGGGGAATGTGGCGCTCGCGGTGGGGGAGGAGATTGAGTATATAAAAGCGGGCATCAGATATCAGACATCAGATATCAGCGAATACTACATTATTGCCAAAGAGCGAGTGGCGGCCGTCTTGAAGGATACAGAGTACGAGGTTGTTGCCGAGATGAAAGGAAAAGATTTGCTTGGCCTTGAGTACGAGCCCCTCTACCCATTTACCGCAGAGCAGGTGGCCGGAGAACAAAAAGAGGCCCTAAGGAAAGCGTACAGGGTGTATGGAGCTGATTTCGTGACGACCACAGACGGCACGGGCGTGGTGCACACAGCCGTAATGTACGGGGCTGATGACTTTGAATTGGGCACAAAGATTGGCCTACCAAAACACCACCTCGTAGACCCCCAAGGCAACTTTGTAGCGGATACTGGATTTCTCCAAGGCAGGTTTGTAAAAGACGAATCGGTGGCGGTGGACATTGTCAAAGACCTCGCTCATCGCGGGCTACTGTTTAAAAAAGAAAAGTACGAGCACTCCTATCCCCACTGTTGGCGTTGCCAGACTCCTTTGCTCTATTACGCGAGAGACTCATGGTATATCCGCATGTCGAGCCTGCGGAGTGAGCTTGTCAAAGAAAACGAATCGATAAACTGGGAGCCCTCCTATATCCGTGATGGGCGCTTTGGTGAGTGGTTGCGGGAAATCAAAGACTGGGCCATTTCGCGCGAGCGCTACTGGGGGACGCCTTTGCCAGTGTGGACGACAGCTTCGGGGAAAATGGAGGTGATAGGAAGTATGGAGGAGTTGAGAGAGAGGACTAAAAAATCCGGCAATCGCTACTTTGTCATGCGCCACGGGGAGGCGACCTCTAATGAGCAGAAACGAATGACGAGCGATCCCACCGCCCTCGCGCATTTGACGGAAGATGGACACAGGCAAGTGCGAGCGGCGGCGCACCAGTTGCGCGACAAGGACATAGGTCTGATTGTTCACTCTGGATACCATCGGACTCGTGAGACGGCCGAAGAGGTCGCCCGAGAAATAGGCCTTGCTCCCGATCGTGTTGTTGCTGAGGAGCGTTTTCACGAAGCGCTTTTTGGAGTAATGGAGGGGGCAACGGTTGAGGAGTACCACACTTTTTTCACCTCAGACCGTGACCGTTTTACCATGGCTCCGGAAGGTGGCGAAACTTACGCCGAGATGCGCGCTCGCATGGTGGCCGGACTCGAGAAGCTTGAGAATCAATATAAGGACACAGGTATCCTGATTGTCGGTCACGGGGGGCCGTTGTGGGCTTTGGGTCGCGGATACCGCGGGGAGAGTGTCGAACAGATGTCGGAAGGACAATTTCGTGATGATTTTCTCGAGAATGCCGAGTGGCGAGCGCTTGATTTTGTGCCATATCCACACGACGCTGATTACTTTCTTGATCTGCACCGACCCTACATTGATGGGTTGGACATCGTAAGTTTAAGCGGAGAACCGATGACACGCACGCACGAAGTGATGGACGTGTGGTTTGACTCGGGAGCGATGCCTTTCGCCCAAGACGCGGATAGTCGCGGACAGGTACGCGGACAAGATGCGGACAAGACGCGGATGGAGTCAGACGCAGTCGGTGGGGAAACATTCGATAAACTATGGGCACGAACACCGTACCCAGCCGATTTTATCGCCGAGGCCATTGACCAGACGCGTGGCTGGTTTTACACCCTGCATGCTGTAGGGGTGCTCATGGGCCGCGGGAAGGCTTTTCGCAACGTGATTTGTCTTGGTCTTGTGAACGATGCTCAAGGCAAAAAGATGTCGAAGTCCATTGGGAATGTTGTCGACCCGTGGGAGATGATAGAAAAGTATGGAGTAGACACCTTGCGCTTGTGGATGTGTGCGGTAAACCAACCCGGAGATGCCAAAAGCTTCGACGAAAAGACGGTGGCCGAGATGCGCAACAAGTTTTTTAACCTGCTCTACAACGTGCTCGCGTTTTATGAGCTGTATGGAGCTCAAGGAAAAGCACAAAGCACAAATGACACAAAACTCCAAAAAACAGATGTTGCATTTACTACAAACTACAAACTACAAGCTACAAGCTCTTTAAACATTCTCGACCAGTGGATTGTCGCGCGCCTCGAGGAGCTAACGGCTCTTACAACCGAGAAGCTCGATGCCTACAAACTGCTCGAGCCGGTGCGGGCCATGCGCGACTTTATAGACGACCTCTCCACATGGTACTTGCGGCGTTCACGTGAACGGTTGAAAGAGGGGGACGAGGAGGCGGTGGCAACCTTGCGGTATGTCCTGCTCACGCTCGCCAAACTCATGGCTCCTTTCGCGCCGTTTGCGGCGGAGGATATTTGGCTCCGGCTTCGGACGGGAGAGGAAGATGAGAGTGTGCACCTCGCTTCTTGGCCGGAGCCGGAGAAGCACGAAGCACGAGATTCTAAGCACGAAACAAATTCAAAGCACGAAATCAGAAGTACAAAAAAAGAAGATCTGCTTGGGGCGATGCAAAAGACGCGGGAGATTGTCTCCTTGGCTCTTGAGCAAAGAGCGCGGGCGGCTATAAAAGTTCGCCAACCTCTCGCTTCACTTCGTCTACAAACTACAAACTACAAACTAACAACTGAATTCCTAGAGCTCGTCAAAGACGAGGTGAACGTGAGGGAGGTCATCTATGACGAGAATCTCGCCACTCCAGTAGAATTGGATACTACTTTAACGCCTGAGCTCAAACAAGAAGGGGAGTTGCGCGACCTCATGCGGGCCGTCCAAGACCTCCGCAAAGAAAAGGGATTACAGGCGCAGGAACAGATTGTCCTCACCTTGCCTGTTGCACACAAAGAGCTTGCTCAAAAATACGAAACGGAATTAAAGAAAGGCGTGAAGGCCGCGCGCGTGACCTTTGCCGAGCAAGCGGAACCCAGCCTAGAACTTATCCATGAAAAGTAAAAAGCTCACCAACAAAGACCTGCGCGAGAAGATAGAGAGATTGGAGAAAAAGTACGACGGGCAGTTTGCCGTTGTATTCGATGCGATTAAAAGACTTTTGGCCATACACGAAAAAGAACCAGCGACTATCAGCTTTCACCATTGATTTTTGGCTACACCTTTTTCTTAGAGTTTTGTTCCCGAGCGAGCGTGCGGAATAGTCGCTCTACACGTTGTTCTTTTGGAGTTTTGTGTCATTTGTGTTTTGTGCTTTGATTGATACATGTATCGCATCTACACCACTCGCGGGTTCGTGGTTTCCGGTCGCCCTTATGGCGAAGCGAGTGCCACCCTTACTTTGCTTACTGAAGACCTCGGTGTAGTCCGTGCCCGGGCCCAAGCGGTGCGCGGGCTTGCTTCTAAACTGCGTTACGGGTTGCAGTCGCTGTCACGCGGCGCCTTCTCCCTTGTCCGCGGCCGGGAAGTGTGGCGACTCACAAGCGTCTCACCGTGCGACCAAGCATCGCAGAATTACACCACAGATTTTCCAAAACAAAGGGGTCTGACCCCTTTTTCTTCTTTTGCCACTCGGGCTTTGTTCGCCCGGGTGCTCGCGCTTGTTGAGCGTTTGGTGCACGGAGAGGAGGAAGATAGGCGCTTGTTTGCTCTGGTCGAAGAGTGCCACGAGTTGTTGCAAGAGGAGGGGCTCTCGTCTGTCGAGCTTCGTTGTTTGGAGCTCCTTATCACCGCTCGTATCCTAGACCATCTGGGGTATATTGCTCCGGCTCCAAGCATCCCGGCCGTACGCGCCTTAAAAGTAACAAAAAAGGTTCTTTCTTCTGTTGGGGGGCATGAGCGAGATCTTGCCCGCGTGATAGAGGTTGCTCTTCAAGCAAGTCAGCTTTAAATATGACCTACCAAATGGGCGTCTTTGCCACCGCCTTTGGCGGGGC
>PCYI01000030.1:12606-34943 GCA_002774795.1 Candidatus Vogelbacteria bacterium CG10_big_fil_rev_8_21_14_0_10_51_16
GTTTCGCGCAAGGCGCTCGTAAAGACAAAAGTAGGGTTTTGTGTAATTCCTATCTAAAGACAAACCGTGGCCATATTTGCTATACTGTGTGGGCCATAATTCACGCGTCATCAGTGGTACCAACATGGAGAACGATAATAGTCTGGGAAAAGTAGAGCGAGCCCTAAATCGGCCGGACGGGGGCATTTTTCGGCGTAAGCGTACTCACCTCCATGAAGATAGTATCGATGTGCCAAGTGGCTGGGAGGCCCCCACTGAAGAAAATATGAAGAAACAAAAAAGAGTTTCCGGAGTGCGCTTGGTGTTTTTGGTTGCGGTCGTCTTTTTTCTGGGGGCGCTTGCATTTTCCTCGTTTCTTTTCTTGGGCAAGACCAATGTTGTTTCCGGTGACAAGATTAGTATTTCAGTAAATGGCCCTATCGCGGTAAAGGGTGGTGAGGTGGCAACTTTCGAGATTATGATTGCCAATCAAAACGCTATCGAGATTGAGCTCGCGAGCCTGGTGGTGCAATTTCCGGCGGGTACGCGCGATCCGGCACATGTAGAGCGACCCCTTACGCGCCACCGCCGCGACGTGGGCACCGTAAAGGAGAACCAAGTTGTGCGCGAGTCGGTAAAGGGGATTTTCTTTGGAGAGACAGGGAGCGAACAGGAGATTGTTGTGGAATTTGAGTATCGTACCAAAGGGTCGAATGCCATTTTTGTAAAATCGAAAACATTTTCTTTCTTGGTGGGAGAGGCACCCGTAGCCCTGTTGGTGATGGCTCCTAAGGATATTAATGCCGGCCAAAACCTAAAGGTGAGTATCGAACTGTCTTCACAAAGCACGGAGACACTTTCGGATATGCTCGCGCACGTGCAGTATCCTCCCGGTTTTGTATTTGAGCGCGCGGAGCCGGTTCCTGTGGCGGGCTCAAATAATGTTTGGCGTCTTGGTAATTTGTCACCGGGCGCCGAGCGCACGGTGACCGTTTATGGAGTTATGGAGGGCCAAGAAGAGGAGGTTAAGACCTTTCATGTAACAGCTGGCGCGGGTGGAAATACAGGAGACACGGCGGCGAAGGTTGTGGTGCCGTATAGTACCGTGAGCCACACTGTAAACATCAAGCGCCCATTTGTAAGCATGCAAACGGTTGTGGCCGGCTCTATTGATGAAGTGGTCTCAGTCGAAGGGGCTCAAATTGTGAATGGCAGTATCGCTTGGAAAAATAATTTACCGACGCGCGTTATGGATGGCGAACTCTTGGTACGCATTCGCGGTAGCGTACTCGACGCACGATCTGTTTCCGCTTCGCAGGGCTTCTACCGCTCTTCAGACAGTACTCTTCTTTGGAACAAGAGTACGGCATCAGAATTGGCCATTATGGAACCTGGAGCCTCAGGGAGTCTCACTTTTAGTTTTGCTTCACAGCCCCTTCTTGCTTTTTCGGGAACCACTTTTCGTAATC
This sequence comes from Candidatus Vogelbacteria bacterium CG10_big_fil_rev_8_21_14_0_10_51_16, assembly GCA_002774795.1. GTDB lineage: Bacteria > Patescibacteriota > Minisyncoccia > Phycocordibacterales > JACRKE01 > 1-14-0-10-51-16. The sequence continues at coordinate 14,055 of PCYI01000030.1, forward strand.
CCGAGCTTGATCTTGAGTTTGTTTTCGTGGGGACGAGAGTAGCCGATGCTACTATCGCGGGAGGAAGAGTGGAGACGGTTGTGCGCAGAAAAGTAAAATTCAATACTGTCACCCAGCTTGGGGCGCGGGCCGTGCATCACGTCGGCCCGATCGCAAACACGGGACCCTTGCCTCCTAAGGTTGGGGAAGAGACCACCTACACCATTATCTGGTCTCTTGTAAACTCATCAAACGACGTCACGCTCCCCACTGTGCGGGCCACTTTGCCAAGCTATATTCGTTTTATTGGAGGCGCCTCACCTGCTGATGAAAAAGTGCAGTTTGATAGTCGGGCCGGCGAGGTTGTCTGGGATATGGAAAGCGTGAAGGCTGGGGCCGGTTTGACTGTGCCGGTCCGCGAAGTGGCTTTTCAGATTGGCTTCACGCCGAGCGTGAGTCAGGCTAACCTCGTGATTCCTCTCACTGGCGACGTGGTCTTTTCCGGCACCGATGATTTTACTAAAGCAAGGCGAGTAAGCAGTCGGCCGGGACTTACCACCGAGCTTCTAACGGATGCCAAGTCCCAAGAGGGAGAGTATCGAGTCAGACAGTAGGGATTGGAAACTGGAAAATGGAAACTAGAAGCTCGAAAAAATACGGTCAATCTGGTTATATGCACTTGATAATGCCAGTTTCCAGTAGCCAGTAGCCAGTTTCCAATTTTTATACATATGCAAGAAATGACTAAAATGGAAAAGATTGTCGGCCTCTGTAAACGCCGAGGATTCGTCTATCAAGGCTCCGAGATTTATGGTGGCCTTGCCGGCACGTGGGATTATGGCCCTTTAGGTGTGGCGCTTAAAAACAATATCAAGAAATTATGGTGGGAGCGTTTTGTTCTTGGTCGTGAGGATGTTTATGGCCTCGACGCGGCTATCATCATGAACCCGGCAGCCTGGGTGGCTTCGGGGCACGCTCAAGGTTTTGCTGACCCGGCGGTGCAATGTAAAAAATGCGGGGCGTATTGGAGGACGGACCATGTTATTGCAAGCCAGCTTGTGGAGGAGGGAAACTACCTTTGTCCACTGGGGTCGTGTCGGACGGCATTGGGCACGGAAGAGGAGCTCAACAAACAGAGCAAGAGTTTTAATATGATGTTTACCACAAGCGTGGGAGCGGGCGAGGAGTCCGCCATAAAGACCTACCTGCGCCCCGAGACTGCCGGCGGTATTTTTGTAAACTACAAAAACGTACTCGACTCGATGCACCCGAAACTGCCATTCGGCATCGCCCAGATTGGCAAAGCCTTTCGTAACGAGATTGCTCCCCGCGACTTTCTTTTTCGGGCGCGTGAGTTTGAGCAGATGGAGATAGAGTATTTCATTAATCCCAAAACATGGGAGACGACATTTGAAGAGTGGCGCGAAGAGATGCATGGCTGGATAAAGGCCATTGGCCTACCCGTATCAATGGTCCATGAGCTTGAGGTACCAAAAGAGGACCTCGCGCACTACTCGAGGCGAACAATAGACTTCGAGTTCGACTATCCTTTTGGTCGAAGCGAGCTTTATGGCATGGCCTATCGTACCGACTTCGACCTTGCCAGCCACGCGCAGGCCTCGGGAGTGGATCTTACCTATTTTGACGAAGCGACCGGTGAACGATTTTTGCCACACGTGATCGAGCCCTCGCTCGGGGTAGACCGGACCGCCCTCGCTTTGCTTTGCGCTTCTTACACAGAAGACTCAATGAATGAAGACAGTCGCGTCTTTCTGAAATTATCCCCGCGACTGGCTCCGGTCACCGTTGCGGTTTTTCCCCTTTTGAGAAATAAGACGGAGTTGGTGGCAAGGGCGCGAGAGATTTATGCTCTTCTGCGTCAGGCTCAAGTTGGCGCGGTTGTCTTTGATGATAATGGCAATGTGGGTAAGCGGTACAGAAGGCAAGACGAGATTGGGACGCCGTGGTGTGTCACTGTAGACTTCGACACTTTGGGCGAGAAGCCTGAAGCTCGTGACACTGTTACTCTCCGCGACCGAGACACCGGGAAGCAGGAGAGAGTGAACATCAACGAGCTCACGGACATCTTGGAGAGCAAACTCGTGTAAAAAAGACACAAAATCCCATACTTCCAGCTATGGCGGAGCGTTGGGTTTTCGTGCTTTAATGCTGTTATGCTTGAATACAAAAGGGAAAAGGACCTTACCATCATCACTACGGGCACTTTGGTGCGGGCCGCTTTGGTTATCGTGACTCTTGTGGCCGCTTATCTGCTCCGTGACCTTATCCTTGTTATCCTCACCTCGGTTGTAATTGCCTCCGCCATTGAGCCGATGGTGGCTTCGATCACCCGCCGGAGAGTTCACCGCACCATTGCTGTTCTTTTTATTTATGCAGGGGTGATTGTCTTTCTGGGAGTTCTTCTTTTTGTGTTTCTTCCGCCTCTCATTGCCGACCTTTCTCAGCTTTCCGCCGTTTTGCCACAGCTTGCCGACGACCCCGGCATTCTCCAGCCGTTCTTTAACACTTTTCCCGGTATTCCCGAGGCTCTTCGAGGGGGATTTCAGGTGGTCGATTTGCTACCGGGGGCGACAGAGCTTGCCACTGGAATTAGCGGAGGGGTGGCGGCAACAGCAGGGTTTCTTTTCTTTGGCCTCTTTCAGTTTGTACTCACTATTGTTCTCTCCTTTTACCTTTCGGTTCAACGCGATGGAGTGGAAAGCTTTCTTCGTCTGGTAACTGCGCAGAAACATGAGTCGTATGTCCTTGATCTGTGGGAGCGAGCGCGTCGCAAGATTGGTCTCTGGATGCAGGGCCAGCTTCTGCTCGCTCTCTTTATTGGTGTTTTTGTTTACCTTGGGCTTGCTATATTCAATATAAAGTACGCGCTCTTGCTCGCTATCCTTGCCGCTGTCTTTGAGATCATTCCTGTTTTCGGTCCGATCCTGGCGGCCATCCCCGGAGTAGCTGTCGGTTTTACTTACGGCATCACAACCGGCTTTTTTGTGCTCGCTTTTTACATTATCATTCAGCAGTTTGAAAATCATCTCATTTACCCATTGGTGGTGCGCAAGATTACCGGCATCCCGCCACTTCTTGTCATCCTCGCTCTCGTGGCCGGGGCTCAGCTTTTTGGTTTCCTCGGGCTTATCCTCGCTGTTCCTCTCGCCACTGTTTTTGTGGAGGTGATGAATGATTATGAAAGGAAGAAACGCCAACGACCGGAGACAGTGTAAAACCCAAAACACAAAGGACACAAAACTCCAAAATTTGACTATGACACAGAACATCTATCTCACCACCACCCTCCCGTACGTAAATGACCGCCCGCACTTGGGCCACGCCCTTGAGCTCGTTCAGGCCGACGCTATCGCCCGCTTTGAGCGGGGGCGGGGGAACGAAGTGTTTTTCAACTTTGGCACAGATGAGCATGGTCAGAAGATACTGGAAGCGGCCACAAAAGCAGGGGAGCCGGTGCAGGAGTATGCGGACCGCTATGCGGCCACTTTCGAATTGCTCCGCCAAGGGCTCGACCTTTCCTACGACAACTTTATCCGCACCACGGCCCCGCACCACATTCTCGCCGCTCAAGAGATGTGGAAGCGGTGTGAAGTGGCGGGGGACATTTACAAGAAAAAATATTCCGGTCTCTACTGTGTGGGGTGCGAGCGTTTCGTCACTGAAAAAGATTTGGTGGATGGCAAGTGCGCCGACCACGGCAAAGAGCCGGTGACTCTCGAAGAGGAGAACTACTTTTTCCGATTCTCCAAATACCAAGGCAAGCTCCTCGACTACCTTCGCGAGCCGGGCGTGATCCTACCGGAGTTTCGGTGCGAAGAGGCGGTCAAGTTTGTCGAGGGTGGCCTCGAAGACTTCAGCATCTCGCGCAGTATTGAGAAGATGAGCTGGGGTATTCCCGTGCCGAATGACGAGACACAAGTGATGTATGTCTGGTTTGATGCGCTCACTAACTATATCTCCACCCTCGGTTGGCCTAATGGATCAATGGGAGGCCTTGCTTCTGGCTCGGAATTAGAAGCAAGGCCTCCAAAGGGCCCTGATTCCAAAGACCTATTCCAAAAGTTTTGGGTGGATGGGCATACCACTCAGTTCGCGGGCAAAGACCAGATTCGCTTCCAGTCCTTGATTTGGCAGGCAATGCTTATGTCGGCTGATTTACCGAACACGCAAAGGGTTGTCTACCACGGCTTTATCAACTCCGGCGGGCAGAAAATGAGTAAGACCCTTGGGAACGTACTCGACCCGCAAGCGCTGGTGGCCGAGTATGGTACGGACGCCGTGCGGTACTTTCTCCTGCGGCACGTGAATCCTTTTGACGACTCGGATGTTACCCCGGAGCGTTTTAAAGAGGCGTACAATGCGAACTTAGCTAATGGGTTGGGGAACTTGACCAGCCGCATTTTGAAGATGGCGGAGAGCTACTTAGAGGAAAGCACGAAATCCGAAGCACGAAGTACGAAACAAGCTCTAAACACGAAATCAGAAATTCAAAATAAGACCGCGGAATACTTACAGCAGTTTGAGTTTGGGAAGGCGATGGAGGTTGTCTGGAATTTGATCGGAGTAATCGACGCCGAGATCCAAGAGAAAGAACCATTTAAGGTGTGGAAGGAGGACCAAGAGAAAGCGCGGGAAATCGTACGCGAGCTCGTGGCGGATTTAGCGGTGGTGGCCGAGCTACTCGCGCCTTTTATGCCGCAGACAGCCACTAAAATCACCGAGGCCATCACCGCGAACAAAAAACCGGAGACATTATTTGTGCGTAAGGAGTAGTGTCGTTGTCGTTTTTTTTGGGCCTCCGCTGGGTGTTTGACAAGAAAACGCGTAAGTATATACTTATGGAATATGAAAACGACCGCCATAAGTGTAAAGATTGACCCGAAGGTTAAGCGTGAGGCAAGCAAGGCGGTTGAAGAACTCGGTATGTCCTTGTCCACCTACATCAACGCCTCACTCAAGCAACTGGTGCGGACGCGCGAGGCGCATTTTACTTCCGGTCGTCGGGCAACTCCGTATCTAAAAAGGTTGGTGGCACAAGCAGAGGAGGAGTACAAAAAAGGCGACTACTCCGGCCCTTTTGATTCCATCGAGGAGATGGATAAACATTTGGACTCGCTATGATAAGGGTTATATACGCGAGAGCGTTTGATAAACAGTACAAAAAGTTACCAGCACCACTCCGTCTAAAGTTCAAAGAGCGTAGAGACATCTTTCTTGAAGATCCGCTTAGCCCCATACTCAATAAGCATAAGCTCCACGGGGAGTATGGTGGACTGTTCGGCATCAATGTTACCGGAGATTATCGTGCTGTTTATCGAAACATAGACGAAGAGACAATAGAGTTTATCGCTATTGGCACACATCATCAGCTTTATGGATCGTAAGCAGGCCGTACGAACGTAAACTACGTTCTTTGGTAAAAAAACAAATGAATACACTCGCTCTCTCCACGCACCACGCTAAGGTTAATGATTATTATCACTCAACTGCGCTTGACTACTGGGTCTTCTGGCTTAACCGCAAGAACCTCGGTATCCACTTCGGATACTGGGACGAGACGATACAAACACAACACCAGTCACTACTGAAGCTAAACGAGGTGCTTGCGAAACGGGCGACCGTCAAAAAAGAAGACAGGGTACTTGATGCGGGTTGTGGCTATGGTGGCAGTCTGTTGTGGCTTGCTGATAACGTTGGATGTTCCGGTGTTGGTGTCTCCATTGTAGATTTTCATACGGCGCGCGCTCGTAAGAATGCCAAGGCACGCAAAATTGATGACCGGGTGCAGTTTATGACACAGGATTTTGCGGCCACTGAGTTTCCGGACGAATCATTTGATGTGTTCTGGGCCATTGAGAGCGTTGTCCATGCTCCAGACAAAGACAAAGTAGTGGCTGAGGCCTACCGACTCTTGCGGCCCGGTGGACGGCTCATTATGGCGGAGTACATATCCGAGAGAGAAGCGTTTGATGATGAAATTAAAAGAAAGATACGCGAGTGGCAAGATGCTTGGGCGATGCCCGCTTTCTTTACGAGGGGGGGTATATCGATGCCATGGAGGATGTTGGATTTCGTGATATCGAAGTACGCGACATAAGCAAACACATAGCCCCTTCAATCTTCCGCCTGGAGCGGATTTGCCGCTATGCCGCCCCGGCTGCCAATGCTCTTAACCGACTGGGTTTGATTAGCTCAATCCACGCCAAGAATCCCCGCGCCATACTACAGATGGCCGAAACCCTTCGCTACGGAGCTTGGCAGTACGCACTTATCTATGCCAAAAAATGAGACCCTTCGATTGTGAGTTACGAAACTCGTATTTATTCCCTCCCCTGGCCAGGGGGAGGGGAACCACCACAAGAAAGTCCGAATACCCAAAAAACGATAACGCAACTGAACTTTCGGACAGATTGTGCAGACGGGAGCGTCTGCTATACTAATCACATGAAAGAAAAAATGCTAAAATATACCGTGATGTATGAACCCGCCGAAGAAGGTGGCTATGTGGTGCGTATTCCGACACTCGGGGCGGCCACACAAGGGGAAACGCTAGAAGAAGCACAGGCCATGGCGAAAGAATGCATCGAAGCAAATATTATTGGACTCCAAGAGCTTACCAAGAAAGTATTTACTTAAAGCATGAAATTAAAACAGAAAATATACAATTATACGGCAATATTTGAACCCGATATGGAACGTGGCGGTTATGTTGTAAAGGTGCCAGCATTGCCGGGGTGCGTGACCCAGGGAGACAACTTAGACGATGCCCAAATGAATGCACGGGAGGCAATCGAGCTGTATGTAGAATATATGAAGGACGCAAAAAAGCAAATTCCCATAGAGCATCGTGGCAGGGTTATAATTGATATTCCGGTCGCCGTTTAAGAATATATGAGTAAACTTCCCGCCCTGAAGCCGAAGCATGCTATAAAAATACTGACTAAACTCGGATTCACTGAAAAGCGCCAAAAAGGGAGCCATAAGATTTTCGAGAATTCCGCGGGGACAGTGTTCGTGATTGCGGTGCACGGCAACAAAGAATTGAGAGCTGGCATTACTCATGAATTGAGACAGGTGTCTGGTCTGTCTGATGATGAGTTTTTAAAGTTGCTTAAGAAATAGAGCAGTGTATAAAAGATAACAAAAACCCCTCGAACCACTGTCTTTGAGAAAATAAGATACGGACATGTCATCTACGCGAATAATCTCCGGCATTATCGGGAACTTGATACTTGCGGGTACTTTTCTCATGCTAATGCTTGATCAATCTGAGTATAAACACTTCATTGCAAGTACTGGGCTACTTATATTCATAGCTGAAGTATTGTCTATATTTGCTTCTGCATTAGCTTTAGGGCTCAATAGATCGGAGGAGCGCAATAGTACGTCGGCAGTATTTGAACACTTGCACCCCGCGATGCCGAAAATAATTTCGGCCATCCGATTGGGTAAGCGATTATTTCTACTAGGATTCTACCTTGTCTTCGCCCTGTCGTTTCTGCTTATATTCAAGAATTCTGTGTTCATTCTCTGGTTCACCCTAAGTTCGTCTATCAAGATTATGGGTGGCAACTTAAATCAAAACAAGAGAATGGTTGTCTACCAGCTACTTTTTTTCATGTTGACAACGTCTATTATTACGATCATTGCGGGGTATGTACTTGGCAAGCCGACAAGTAATTTATTATCTTGTGGTAGTGGTGGCGGTTGTGGTGGATTGTTTATAGAAGCGCCATGGGCTCTTCTGTGGTGGGGCATTACATATTACTCTGGACTTGCGCTTTCGGAACTGTATTTTTACTGTCGCCCCTCCGCGCTTACAAAATTGCTTCCGGGGAAATAAATTCAAAAACCAATGCCTAAATTCATAGACATACATACTCATTCGCAGTTCGTGGCTTTTGATGAGGACAGAGAAGTTGTAATGAGGCGAGCGGAAGAGGCCGAAGTGGGACAGATTGTGGTGGGGACGCAGAAGGACACCTCACAAGCGGCTGTTGCGCTCGCGAATGCTTATTCGGACACATGGGCCACGATCGGCCTGCACCCCATCCATACCGCATGCTCGCACCATGACACAGCCGAGCTTGGCGGGGGAGAGGCGGCCAAGGCCTTTGCTTCGCGTGGGGAGGTGTTTGACTACGCGTACTACAAAGCGCTCGCTCTTGATCCGAAAGTGGTGGGCATCGGCGAATGTGGCCTCGACTACTACCGACAGACGACGATTAGCGCGGATAATAGGACGCGGATAGGTATGGATAGCGCTTGGCGAGAGGAGCGGGAGCGACAGATGGAGGCGTTTGAGGCGCAGATCGCGCTTGCAAACGAAGTAGGTAAGCCATTGATGCTCCACATTCGCGACGGCAAGACTTCGAAGGAGTCCACCGGGGAGGCTTATCGTGATGCCCTTGCCACTCTTAAGCGCACAGCCAAGGTGGCTGGCAACGTGCATTTTTTCGCGGGGACGACAGAAATTGCCAAGCAGTTTCTCGACCTCGGCTTTACGATTTCTTTTACCGGTGTCATCACCTTTACCCACGATTACGATGAGGTGATAAGATTTATTCCCCTCGACATGCTCCAAGCGGAGACCGACAGCCCTTACGTTGCCCCCATGCCTCACCGCGGAAAACGGAATGAGCCGGCTTATGTGACGGAGATTGTGAAGAGAATAGCGGAAATCAAGGGCCTGCATCTTGAAGAGAGTCGTCTTGCCCTCCTCCACAACGCTCGTCGCGTTTGGAGGCTCCCTTAAATCTATACCAGACCGTCCGAAAACAAGAAGCAAGGCTTCTGCTGTAGCAAAGACTCCTTACTTTTAGCCACGTGGGTTGTTGTACCAACTAAGAAGCCTTGCTTCCTGGCTGTTTTCGGACGGTCTGGTATAGATTGCTGGTATCCTGCGGTTGACGCGCAGTTGCGCTGTGGGGGCTAATTTGCTACTATATCCCCACATGTCAGAAGATATTAAAGATACAAAGCTTTACGAGTTTGCCTATCACCTCTTGCCGGTAGTGGCCGTGGAAGCGCTTCAGACTGAAGTGAACTCCCTTAAGGGGCTGATTGAGGGCGTGGGCGGAGTAGTTGAATCGGCTGAACTCCCCAAGATGCGCCCGCTCGCCTATGTTATTCGTAAAAAAATCGCGAACGTGTGGCAAGAGTTTACCCACGGCCATTTCGGTGTTCTTGTCTTCCGCGTTCCCGCGATGGCGGTACCGGAGATTAAGGTTGGATTGGATAAAGTAGAAACTATTCTTCGCGGTATGATTACAGAGAGCTTTCCTTACGAGACTCCCACCCGTCGTCTTCCCGTAGCCGCTTCTGTCGGCGAGCGCGATTCAGTGGATTCTGATACCCAGATAGCATCCAAGGCACCCACGCCTGCCCCCGTAATGAGTGTCGAAGAAATAGACAAAGAGGTGGAAGACCTCATCGCAACTACGGTGTAAGTATTTTGTGAAAGTGGGACAGAGAACTCATAGTCGGCACGTATCACTACAAACTACAAACTAAAAACTCTCCCCCATGTATTTAAACAAGGCCATCATTATCGGAAATCTTACGCGCGACCCCGAGAAGCGTGCTATGCCTTCGGGCAACGCCGTCACTTCATTTTCGGTGGCCACAAACAGTGTCTGGAAAGATAAAGACGGCATGAAAAAGGAGGCGACCGAGTTTCACAATATCGTTGTCTTTGGGCGACCAGCCGAAAACTGCGCCCAGTACCTTAAGAAGGGGCAAAGCGTGCTCGTTGAAGGACGCATGCAGACCCGCAGTTGGGATGACCAGACATCCGGGCAGAAAAAGTACCGCACCGAAGTGGTGGCCGATAGAGTGCAGTTTGGCCCCAAGGCCATGGGAGGGGCGAGCCAGGGTGCGAGTGGTACCGCGGCCGGCGGGGCAGGCTTCGGCGCTTCTCAGTCGTCGCCGAGCCAAGAGTCCGCTCCGCCCCTCGACACTATCGAGTACCCGGAAGAGCAGAGTAATCCAGACGATATCCCGTTTTAACTACACGACTTACGAATATCGACTTACGACTTAGGAATAATGTAACTCATTCGTAAATCGTAAGTCGTAAATCCTAAATCGAAAATTATGAATACCACCAAACAATGCTACTTTTGCAACAATAACGTGAAGCATGTCGACTATAAAGACGTCGATGCTCTAAAGAAGTTTATGAATCCCTATGCCCGCATGCTCGGCAAACGGAAAACTTCTGTTTGTTCCTTGCATCAGCGCAAACTCGCCATGGCGATCAAGCGCGCCCGCTTCATGGCTTTAGTGCCATTTGTGGCGCGTTAGTAAGGCGGTCACTAGATCATGAAAAAAACATCTTCGCTCAAAAAAGACCGCCACTTTGGCGGTTCTTTCGCCTCTACCTTTCCGGCCGGTTTGCAGGAGGTGGTGCGGGAGACGCTTTTAAAGAAGCGGGGCAAGTTTCATATTTTACATCTTTTAGATGGGCTCGTGATTTATGAGACAACCTACTCCGAGCGGATTCTTCGTGACCTTCGCTATTTTACAAACACGTTTCGAGTGCACGAAGTTTTTGAGAAGGTTACGCCAAGTGAGGCAGAGCTCGCGTGTCTGCTCGATAAAATAGAACGCAACGGCCTTCTCTTACATCACCTTGCGAAGAGCTTGCCTCCGCACCGATACACCTTTTCCGTAATTACTTCGCTTGAAAATGCCATGGTGCCTTTGCCGCCCGACGCCGGGCATCGTTTGGTGCAGACACTTCTCACTAAGTTGCCCATCCGGCATCGGGTTAAAAATCCGGAGCTTGAATTTTGGCTTTATGTACGCAGAGAGGGGATTGGTTTTTTTGGGACCCGCATCACCTACCCACAGAAGTCAAAAAAAGTGGCCGGCAAGTTGCGACCGGCCCTCGCACATTTGCTTTGCCTGCTCTCTGGCCCACATCCTCGGGACTCCGTACTCGACCCGTTTGCGGGCCACGGGGGTATCATCCTCGAGCGAGCTGGCCACTTTCCATACTCTTCTTGTGTTGCCCTTGAGGCGGACGCAGGTCTGGTGCAGACGATAAAGCGCGAGGCCGGCCGTCTTCACCTTACGCGCTTCACCGCTCGGGCGGATGATGCCACTAGTCTTGCCACAGTACCGGATCATTCCATTACGAAGATTATCACCGACCCACCGTGGGGTCTTTACGCAGGGTCCATCGATAAATTAGACGCACTTTATGGTAAGGCCCTCCACTCTTTCTCGCGGGTGCTTGTGGGGGGAGGTATTGCCGTTGTTCTTTCCGGTGCTCCGGAAGTTTTTAGAGGCGCATGCAAGCAGTTGGCCGGTCAATTTGCCATTGTGGCCACCTATCCGATCCTGGTCTCCGGCAAAAAAGCCACCGTCTTCAAGCTCCGTCGCCTCATACAGAAAGAAACTTCGCCAAGGGTCAAGCGCAAGACATAAATCATTAGGCACGAGAAGCTCGATACAGGAAACTAGAAACTGGAAAATGTGATGTTAAAAACAAAAGGACCACCGACAAGTGGTGGTCCGAGGTGGTCAGTCCTTAGCGACCTGGTCGCTAAGGACTAGACGGCTACTCTGTTAGTGATGGCGGCTGTGGCAGTCGAGCTTGGCGCGCGCTTCCGCGAGCGCCTGCTCGCACTGCAAGGTTTGGTCGGGGAGACTGGCCTCCTTGGCCCGCTTGAGAGCTTCCTCGAGCGAGTCGTAGGCGCGGGCTCGCCAGCCCTTGGTCGCCTCGTATTCACCAACGGCCCGCAGGATGCGGACGCTCTGGTTGTGGTCACACGCGGGGCCGAGGGCGATCTCCTTGGCATCCTGAAAAAAGAAGCCGACAGTGCCAGGGTTCAGACCCAAAGCAAACCGACACTTGGCGACACCGCACAGCACTAGCCCCTTCTCGTGGGGCTTGAACTTGCCACCCTCCTCTTCGCGCTCTATGTCATAGATAGTGTAGAGGGCGGCTTCGTAACATTCGTGGGCTTTCTCCATGTCACCCAAGCGAAAAAAGAGCGCTCCCAGCACATCAAGCTGGTTGTGGGTGAGCTCACCGAAGTGCTTGAAGTACACCCAGTGCGCCAGCCGGCGGGCTTCAAGAATATAGCGAGCCGACCAGAGGGCGAGGTCGAGCCGCCAGCGGTACTCGCGCCAGCGCGTGAGACACTGCTTGGCCGCTGTGTAGAGCTGGCTTACCAGACCCACAGTGGCATCTCTTACCTCCGTGGGAGAAAAAGCCGCCTCATAGTTGGCCCGCGTGCGGGCGAGCGAGCCATTCGGGCCGAAAACCTCCCCGGCCCATGTTTTGTTGCATGTTTCCTTGTCCACCAAAATACCTCCCGGGCCAGTGGCCCTGCTCTATCTGTAGTGTATGAGTTGTGGGGTCCTTGTTTCCTCCGTTAAACTACTTTATTTGTGATGAAAGAGCAAGTAATCGGGGCAAACTCGTCGCCCGCTCCGCACCCTTGGCTCGTCCATGTTCAGTAAGGTTCAGTAAGGTTCAACCTTACGCAAGGTTGAACCTTACTTTTGAAGGAGCCTCCCCTTGCTTACCGGGTTCTTTTAGGGCTATCTTATCTTGAGAAACTCTCTTAACTTTGTTTCCAGTCCCGGAGCGCAGGCGAAAACCTCAAGGTCTTTAAGGCCCCAGGGCTCGCCTTTGCGATTGAGGGTCACGCATCCCGCCTCCTGCATTATGAGCGCAGAGGCGGCATAGTCCCAGACTTTTGAGCCCGAAGATATAAACCAGTCCCGACTGCCGGAAGCAAGCCAGACGCAGGCGGCCGCCGGACAGCCGATACCGTTCGCCCACTGTCCTTTGCCGTCGGTGATGGCCATAAGAGCGGAGTTTGTGAGTTGGAACTTTTCGGTGCCTATTTTGACTGGGCCGATACCATAGCTCATAGACCAGTCAGTCTCCTTTGACGGCCGGGCCGGCTTGTCATTTATCAGACAACCCTTTCCGCGCTCCGCGTAGGCGAGAGTTTCAAGAGATGGCAGGTAACTTCCTCCTGCCTCTACAATCTCACCACGAGCGCGGGCCATCATAATGCCATAAATAGGGATACCGGTGGCAAAGTTTCTGGTGCCGTCGATGGGGTCGACATACCACACACACTCCGCGTCCGTTCTCTCTTGCAAGCCCTCTTCTTCCGCCACAATGCCATCATTCGGGAAGTTCTGGTGAATTGCCTCTACTATAATCTGTTGTGAGGCGATGTCTGCCTCGGTGAGAATGTCATTGCTCCCAGCCCCCTTTCTGGTAACGTTTGAGTTTTTGAAATAAGGCAACACGGCCGCACCTGCTTTTTGTAGGGTTTCACTAACAAAAGATTGCATTTCCATGATGTTTAATTTTAATACGCGACTACTTGCCGCCTCGACTCACATAGTCGCCCGTTTCGGTGTTCACGGTAATAATGTCACCCTCTTGCACGAATAGAGGCACGTTTAAGGTGGCGCCGGTCTCGAGAGTGACCGTCTTGGTGCCACCTTGGGCGGTGTCACCCCTTATGCCGGGAGCGGCCTCTGTCACTTTTAAGTCCATCTTAATGGGCAGAGCCACTCCGATATATTTGTCTTCAAAAAGCTTTACATCCACGAGCATGTTTTGTTGGAGAAAGCGGGCAGTATCACCCAAAGAAGAGGCCTCGATAGTGAAGCGGTTAGCGGGGTTTTTCGGCTCGCAAAACCAGTACGCGCCCTTATTGGCAAAAAGGAACTTTTCCTGACGCTTTTCGATATCGGCCTCCTCCGCTTTCTCGTTTTGATGAAAGGAGTGTTCGACAACCCGGCCGGTGACGAGATTACGGAGTTTGGTGGCATTCACCGGCTTGCGTTGCTGTTTGCGAAAGACGTGCGAGGACAGTACTTCGTAGGGCTCGCCTTCGTAGATGATACATTTTTTTACGCTAATTTCGTTGTATTCGAGCATGATTACAGATGAATCTTAAAGCTGGAATATTGAATCTAGAATGAAGCAGAATTCCAGATTCAAAATTCAAGATTCCAGATTAAGAATTAAGAACATTCGCCTAAGGGTAGCGGAAAAACAACCTTCGCGCAACCCGATTGACGGCTTCGAGGTTGTAATTAAAACATGAGAATGTGCTAGAATGCGACCATGGCGTTACTCTCCACTTTTTCTGCCGATGAGTCCTCGCGGAATTTCTCCGACGAGGAGCTTTTGGCGCTCGTGGCGAGTCGTCCGTCTCTATTTGCTCTTTTGGTAGAGCGTTATGAAGATGCCTTTCGGCGCAAGGTGCGCGGTATTATCGGTAATAGGGAAGAAGTGGAAGATGTGCTTCAAGAAGCCTTCACCCGTATTTACCTTGGATCGCCTCGCTTTACTCCCCAGCCCGGAGCCACTGCTAGCTCTTGGATGTATCGCATCCTTGTTAATACTACTTTTACTCAGTACCAAAAACTAAAGCGTCGTGGCGCTACCCAGATTGCGCTCGACGAGGAGATTTTAGAAATACTGCCACAGGTGCGTGAGGACGCAGAAGAGCGTTTGGCGCGGCATGAGTATATTATTTCTATATTGGTGCGCATGCCAGCCGCCCTTGCAAAAGTGTTACGTCTACACTTCCTCGAAGATAAGTCCCAGCAGGAAGTAGCCGGTGAGCTTGGTATCAGCGCCGCCGCCGTCAAAGCAAAGGTCCATCGCGCCAAGCGGGAGTTTCAAAAAGTCGAAGCAAGTTTGCAACCTGATAGCCCTCAAGAACAGTTACAGACTATATGAACACTACCAGCTTACAAAGAGCCGTGATGCGGCGCGTTTACTTTATCTGGGCCGGGCGTTTTATTATGAATCGTTTTACCGCAAAGCTTGCCTTGATGGGTATCTTGCTTTGGCAGTTTGCCGCCCTCGTTTTTGTGGCGGCTGTTGTCTCGAATGCCCAGCATGGGGGAGCGGGGTTGGTGCATCAGGCTAGCTATATGGCGAAGGCTTTCATTGCCACTAACCTCGCGGTGCAAACCATTATTCTTGCCATTGTCATTTTTGGTGGGTGGCTCGCTTTGGACGCCTACCGCAACATCCGCCCACTCCTCTCGCATTCACCATGGGCGGTATAATCACTAAAAACTAAGGCTAACCAAAGTTTCTTGGGGGATTGAGTGTGGTTACCCCCTCCCCTGCCTGCCCCAGCACCGAGCTTTGCTCTGGTGCTGGGTTCGGGGTGTGTGCCTCCTCCCCTGCCTGAGGGGAGGATTGAGGTGGGGTGGGACAAGGAACTAGTTGCCAGTTACTAGTAACTAGTTTTCTACCCTCTCCCAACCTCCCCCTGGCCAGGGGGAGAAAAACCACCCAAGAAACTCGGAAGAACCAAAACTATAAACTACAAACTACAAACTAATCCCTATTCTTCCTCCGGCTTCTCCGGCATCACTGCTTGCTCCGTCATTCCCTTTTTAATCTTGGCCAAGATATCATTTCGCAACTTCGGGTTTTCTTTGAGGAAAGTGCGCGTAGCGTCGTAGCCGCGCCCTAGCTTTTCTTCGCCGTAGCTGTATGAGGCGCCACTCTTGGTGATGATACCCAGTTTTTCTCCGAGAGCTATTACTTCGCCTTCCGGAGAGATCCCTTCATTGTAGATGATATCAAACTCGGCGATACGGAACGGGGCGGCCACCTTGTTTTTGACCACCTTGGCCCGCGTACGTGAGCCCACCACCTCTTCCGCCTTTTTGATTTGAGCAATGCGACGAATGTCGATGCGCACCGAGGAGTAAAACTTGAGCGCCTTGCCTCCAGGAGTGGTCTCCGGATTTCCGAACATTACCCCGATCTGCATGCGAATCTGGTTGATAAATATGACGACCGTCTTCGACTTGGCCACGATGGCCGTCATCTTGCGGAGAGCCTGCGACATCAGCCTGGCTTGTTTGCCGACATGAAAAGCGCCCATGTCTCCCTCGATCTCATCTTTGGGAGTAAGAGCGGCCACGGAGTCTATCACTATCACGTCAATCTCACCCGCGCGCACCAAACTGTCCGCTATTTCGAGCGCTTGCTCACCGTGGTCCGGCTGTGAGATCAGAAGCTCATCAATGCGCACTCCAAGTTTTTTTGCGTAGTCTGGGTCCATGGCGTGCTCGGCATCAATAAAGGCGCAGATGCCATTCTTTTTCTGTGCTTCGGCCACCACATGCAGAGCAAGGGTGGTTTTTCCGGATGACTCCGGCCCATAGATCTCAATTATACGGCCCCGTGGCATACCACCTACCCCGAGCGCGATGTCGAGACCGATGGAACCGGTGGGAATGGCGTCGACATCCACCCTGGGTTTCTCACCCAGCTTCATAATAGAGCCCTCTCCGAACTTACTCTGAAGGGCCTTTAAGGTGTTTGCGATCTTCGCATCCCTAGTTGCTCCAGTTTCTACTTTTATCTTTTCCACTGAGTTCTTTTTGTTTGCCATGGTTTTAGTTTTAAAATACAGCCCATTGCTTAATTGGTGAGTTATTTTTATTTGCATTATCTCTCTCCTCCCACGGCCACCGTTTCCCTTGGCAACTCTCGTCGCACTACTTCAATCCGCTCAGTGCGGGTACGAGCCAGTTTGTCGGTGGCGCGTACTTCGAGCACGTTATAGCCATCCAAAAGAATGATCTTTTCGGAAAAATTACCATCTGTATCTGTAAAAATTCGCCGACCATTTACAGTGAGAGAGGCAATGTCGGTGCTCACTCCTGTTAGGGTGATGGTTTCCGCTCCGGTATCACTTGTGGAAAGACCGCTCATTGTCAAGCGTGGTCCATAGAATACGTCTCGAAGTTGAAAGTAGCCATACAAAAGCAATAGTGCGCCCATCGCTCCAAAAGAGGCCATTTTTAAAAGACGCGGAGAGAGTATGGTCATAGTGGTGATACTAATCAAGGCGTTGTCTTATCGTCCTCCAGGGTTGTATTTATTGTAGCAGATTCCGGGTAGTCAAGCTCGGAGAGGGTGGCATCCTCGCCAAAGCCCTCCTGGGGGCCGGTACCGCCATGCACCTCTCTTGGCTTGGCCCCCTCGCCCGGGCCCACTACACCCCTCTCCTCGAGAAGGTCAAGCAGGCGCGCGGCGCGAGCATAGCCGATTTTAAGCTTACGTTGTAAGTAAGAAGAAGATGCTTTGCCGGCCTGAACAACAGCATCTCGCGCCGACTCATAGAGCTCATCATCGTTCCCACCTGTCTCGTCGCCGAAGGCGTTTCCGTTAATCGAGCCGGAGGCAAAGCTTTCGCCCGCCTGCACCTCCTGAAGATTAAGCTCCGCGGGAAGGACATCCTCGTAGTGTTTCTTTAGGTAGTTTGCCACCTCCTTCACCTCTGTTTCCGAGAGGAAACTACCCTGGATACGAATCGGTTTAGACGTGTCTCCTCCTAGATAGAGCATGTCGCCCGAGCCGAGCAGTTTTTCCGCCCCCGGCATGTCTATAATAGTGCGTGAATCAATCTGCGAGGGCACCTGGAGAGCAATACGAGAGGGGATGTTGGCCTTAATGAGGCCGGTAATGACCTCTGTCGAAGGGCGCTGGGTAGAAAGGATAAGATGAATACCGACCGCGCGCGACATCTGGGCCAGGCGCACGATGGCGGCCTCTAGCTCTCGCGGGTACATGCTCATAATGTCCGCGAGCTCGTCTATTACTATCACAATGTAAGGCATGGCTGGCGGGAGCTCGTCGACGAGATCAGCTTCATTTTCCGTCTCGACTCCTTTCCGGGCCGGTTCGTAGATGTTGGTATGGTAAGACTGGATGTCGCGGGCGGCATGCTTTTCGAGAATGTCGTAGCGCCGGTCCATTTCTTTAGCCGCCCAACGCAAAGTAAGTATGGTCTTTTTGGCGTCTGTTATAACGGGCGTGAGCAGATGAGGAATCTTGTTATAGAGAGTAAGCTCGACGCGCTTGGGGTCTATCATGAGAAAGCGGAGCGCTTCCGGCGGGTTGCGATAGAGGAGGGAGGTAATGAGGGTGTGGATGACCACCGACTTGCCGCTCCCGGTGGCGCCGGCGATGAGCAGGTGGGGTGCCTTGGCCAGATTGGTGAAGTGTGAGTGGCCGGAGATACTTCGCCCCAGGGCGAGCATGAGGGGGTGCACCGACTCTCCAAAGCCCTTCTCGCCAAGCAGGGATCCCAAGCGCACGACAGTCTTAGTGGTGTTGGGAATCTCGATACCCACGAGCGACTTGCCCGGGATGGGGGCTTCGATGCGAAGCGGGTGAGCGGCCAGAGAAAGCGAGAGGTCGTTTTGAAGGCCGACGATACGCGAGAGCTTCACTCCTTCGGCGGGCTTGAGGGCATAGCGCGTGATGGATGGACCGATAGAAATCTCGTCCATCTCCACCTCAATGCCGAAGTTTTGGAGGGTGCGCTTGATGATGTTCGCGTTCGCTTTGATGTCGCCCACTCCGGGTTTACCGGAATCGCGCTCGAGGAGAGAAAGTGGCGGGGGAGTGAAGCGCACGAAGTGCCGGCCAAAATCCGTGACCAGCCCCGCCTCCTCCTCAAGCGCCTCCTCCTTTCCTTTGCCAAACATTTTAGCCACCAGGCCGGTTTTTTCCGTCGGCCCTGTGGTGGGGCCGGTGTCGGCCTCCACATTTTTGTTTAAACCGGGAGCGGAGGCGGTAATGGTAGCGAGCTCTTGTGCTTTCTCCGCGTCTTCGTCAAGAGAAAGTTCGTCCTCGCTCTCCACATCATCCTCTGCCGGGTCGCTTCCCCAAAGACGACGACCAAACAGCTTTGGCTCGAGCGTGAGATGAGTGTCGAAGGTGACGAGGACAGCGGCCACCACTATCGCTCCCAAGATGATGCCTCCGAGAGCCGGGTCGAATAGCTTCAAAAAGGGCAGACTTACAAGCTCACCCACCTTACCGCCCGTGATGGCGCCCGAGGAGGGAAGGCGGAAGGCGATGTCTGTGAGCGCCAGGCCTGACACCAAAAAAAGTGCGCTTCCCACAAGTGAGGTGGTCACCAAATGTGGCCGGCCGGAGGTGGCAAATATCCACGCTAGCACCAGCGAGGCGAGAGGGAGGAGATAGTAGCCACTTCCAAAAAGAAGACCCAAGTAGTGGAAAGTAAAACTTCCGGCGACGCCAGCCAGACTTAAAGATGCCGCGATAAGAAATATCGCAAGCACGAGCATGATGAGCGCGAGGATGCCGTGTTTGGTGTGCTCTTGCAAACTTTCACTCAACTTTTCGCGCAGACTGACGCCATCACCAGCACTGCTCCGCGAGCTCCGGCGGCCAGTGCTGTCTCGCGTGTTCTCGGTAGCCTCTTTTTTTGAGCGTCGTCCGGTCTTCTTTTTCATTATTCGAGCCATTGATAGAAATTGTTTAGAAAATGATTGTGTCTGTTTCGGTATTCACGCAAAAAATTATTGGTACTGTAAATTCCTGTCTTCATTCCGGAACAAGGACATTTTAGCAACAAAGAGGAAAAACACGAAGTGCAGAAACCGGCTTCATTTACCCAGAGCCACAGTGTAATAGAATCAAAGCACAAAGGCGTCTTTGCCACCGCCCATAGCGGGGCCCCGCTATGGGCGGTGGCAAGGTAATTCGAAGCAATCTAGGTAGAATACTCTAGAATGCAGTAGGACTTTCTAGCCTGCCTGTCTAGCGCAGGCAGGCTTCGCAAAGACAAAGACGGTATCCTACGTCAGTTCAATATAAGACAAAAGCCCACGGCTGTCCCTAAAAAACAAGTTGCTTTTTTTGCGCCGACTCCTATACTGGAGAAAGAAAACATAAGAGACAAAATCACAAAGAGACAGAGTGAAAATCAAAAGGACAGTACGGTGCGGGAATCGACATTCAATAAAAGATGAATACATAAAAGACAGATTTAAGAGACACACAGTATGCGTGAAAGGTTAGACCAACACAGGCTTTTTTTGATAAAAAAGACAGAGAAGCTCTCAGCCGTTACCTACATGCTTTCGGGATTTTTTGATGACCGAGAGCCCCTGAAGTGGCGCCTGCGAACTCTCGGTTTGGAGCTCATTGATACGGCGGGCACTCTTATTGGTCCCTCTGGTATTGTCCATGAACAAGGTCGTCGTAAGCTCTGTGTCGACCTCTTGTCTTTGAAGGTTGCTCTCCAGCTTTCAAAGACAGCCGAGTATGTTTCAGAAATGAACTACACTCTTCTGGAGCGCGAGCTCGATGAGTTTGTGCGCTTCCTTAAAGAGCAGCTACCCGAAGCCTTGCATCTCAATAGTGGTCGTGAAGCGCTTCTTGGTCCAGCCACGCCAACTCTTTCGGTATTAACGACGGCAAATCCACAAGATAAACAGGATGACATAAAAGACAAATTAGCGCAGTCGAGTACTCTCTCCGAGAGCGCACTCTCGGCAAGGAAGTCCTATAAAGAAGTAGAACGCGTTCATAGTAAGAGACAAAACAGCAAGGAGCAATCCAAAGGACATATGGGACATGAGAACAGCATAAGCGGCGGCGTAAAGGACATAACCCAAGCCCGACACACCTTAGACTTAGGTGGTGGTATATCTAGAAGCGAAGTTATTCTTTCATATATTACCGGAGGTAGAGAGTACACTATAAAGGACATCGTTCTTCATGTTCCGGGTGTGAGTGAAAAGACCATTCAGCGAGACCTGCAAGCCCTGGTGAGCGCCGGTCTTTTGCGCCGCAAGGGAGAGCGCCGGTGGTCGCGCTACTTTAGATAGGCGAGTGGGCAGTAGGGCAGTAGGATGGTAGGCGAGCAGGCAGTAGGCAGCCCCGACGCTTTGGCCTGCCTGCCGGCAGGCAGGGGCCCCGACCTCGCTTGAGGCGAGCGTCTGGTTAACTGCTCACCCCTAAGTATTGGCCTGTCGTCGAATATCCATTTCGGCTACTTTTCCCAAAGTGCTACTGCGACTCGGTGAAAAATACTCATGGTAGCCCTG
>PCYI01000030.1:34973-39795 GCA_002774795.1 Candidatus Vogelbacteria bacterium CG10_big_fil_rev_8_21_14_0_10_51_16
GACAGACCCAGTATGTCATCCCGTTCTGCAACGGGATGACACTCGAGACGCACGAGAGGTGTGAGCAACTACGTTCTGATGCCTTGCGCGTTTGCCCATTTAGGTGTATTCTAACAAGGCATTATAGGTGGGTATTGTGGACAAATTTTGGGGTAAAAACGAAGAGCTGGATTAGTATAAATCCCCTCTTTATCCACATAGCCATTTTGCAGGTTTCTGTGGAAGGTAATATACTTATCCGCAGAATCTATACTGCCATTTTTTCGTCATCGGTGTTCGTTGTTGGCGAAGAGTTTGGCGGTAAGGTTTTTCTGTAACGATTGCGTTTCTGGTTCGTCTCTAACTCTGGTTCTTTGACAATAAAATAGGTTAGTCAGATTAATGATTACGAACGGTCGTTTTAGACACGGCCCAATGTTTTTCCACGGAGGCAGTTATGCTTCTTCCGTTTCCGCCCCACTCCGCCCAACTGCAAAAAGGACACCTCGAGGAGTGTAGACAACATATATAGTAGTCTCCCTCCTCGCGCCCGTCTCCCAGATAATGATTGCCGATAATGATTGCCTCTATTCTATTTTACTCATTCGCCGTTCCCGACATCATGTTCAATATTGTAGGACTTCCGCAACGGGGCGTCTTTGCGAGGTACTCCGAAGCAATCCAGTGTGTACGCGACTCTAACAACAAACCTGGGTTGCTTTACGCTTCGCGTTCGCAAAGACAAAAAGCACGTTTTGCGTAAGTCCTAAAATGAGAACCAGATGTCTGGGCACGGATGAAGGTGCGCGTCTTGAGGGTAGCAATGTCGAAGCTGCAACTCCTCGACGCGCAACATAGCTTTTCTGTTTTCACATTAATAAAGTGTAAATGGAAGTAGCCATGAGACAGTGTTCATTTATTAGAGAAAAAAATTATGATAAAAATCGCAAAGAAATCACGAGCGACGAAACTGGTTGCCGGATTTGTCGGTTTGATGACTGCGGTCATGATGCTCGGTGGCGTGGCAGTATTGCCCGCTTCCGCGCAGACGGCTGCAGACCTTCAGGCCCAGATTCAGAACCTCTTAGCGCAGATCGCCATGCTCCAGGCCCAGCTTGGAGGAGGTGCGTCTGCCGCTCCTTCGTCTTGCCCCGCTCCGTTCACCTTTAGCTCAAGCTTGAGCGCCGGTGCGCGTGGCGACGCAGTTCTTCACCTCCAAAAGGCGTTGAACCTCAACTCAGCAACGCAAGTTGCATTATCAGGTGCCGGTTCTCCGGGGAACGAGACTTCGTTCTTCGGCCCGGCCACACGTTCAGCTGTTGTAAAGTTCCAAAACTTGTACGCCGCTGAAGTACTGTTCCCTCTCGGCTTGTCCGCGGGCACTGGCTTCTTCGGTCCTTCCTCTCGTGTCAAAATGAACTCGGTTTTGAGTGCCGCCATCGCTTCCTGCGCCGCGGCTTCAGCCGGGACAGGCACGGGCACAGGTACTGGTACTGGCACAGGGACTGACACCGGTACAGGTACCGGCACAGGAACTGGTACCGGTACAGGTACCGGCACAGGAACTGGTACCGGTACAGATACCGGCACCGTGGCCGCCGGCACCTTGATGGTGGCCGCCGGTCCCCAGCCCGCGAACTCCCTTGCTCCTAAGAACGCCACTCGCCTTCCCTTCACCCGCGTGACCTTTACGGCCGGCGGCTCTGATGTGGTCGTGAACGGCGTCACTGTAGAGCGCGCCGGTCTCGCTGTAGATGCCGCTTTCTCCGGTCTCTTGCTCTTAGACGAGAACGGCATCCAGCTCGGCGTTGAAAAGACGTTGAACTCAAACCATCAGGCGGTGGTGGGCGAGCCCTTCACTGTGGCGGCCGGCACCTCCCGCACGATGACCATTGCCGGAAACATGGCCTCCTCTCTCACCAGCCAGGCTGGTCAGGTGGCTATCTTGAAGGTGGTGGGGGTAAACACCTCGGCCGCTCTCTCTGGCTCCCTTCCCATTGAAGGTGCCCAGCACACAATCAACGCAAGCTTGACCATCGGTAGTGTTACCATGCAACGTGGTGGCATTGACCCGGGCTCGAATGTTACAAAAGAGCTTGGGACAGCGGGCTTCACCTTTGCCTCTGTGCGGGCCACTGCTGGTTCGGCTGAAGACTTGACCCTTCGCTCAATTCGTTGGAATCAAGTTGGTTCTGCCGGTTCAAGCGACCTTGCAAACGTGACGACCTGGGTAGACGGTACCTCCTATGACACTATGGTGTCGGCGGACGGTGACTACTACACCGCCGTCTTTGGTGATGGCATCAAGATTGAAAAGGGCTTCTCAAAAGACATCTCAATCAAGGGTGACATTGTTGGTGGCTCCGCTCGCACCATCAAGTTTAACATTGCTAAGCGTGCGGACCTTGATCTTATGGGTAACCTCTTTGGTTACGGCATCAAGCCGCCAGCGACTGGTTCTACGGTCCCGACAGGTACTACATCGGCCTTCAGCTCAAGCGAGGACCCATGGTACTATGCCATCACTGTAACCATCTCGGCTGGTACCATTACTGTAAGCTCCGACACTGCCGTTGCCTCGCAGAATGTTGCGGTGAACCTCTCAAACCAGCCCTTGGGTGGGTTCAAGGTTGATGTTCGTGGCGAGCCAGTCTCAGTGTCGAGCATGGTCTTCAATGTGACGGCAGTTGGTACCGGTCAAGTCAACGACCTTACCAACGTTACTTTGGTTGATGCCAACGGTGCCGTTCTTGGTGGGCCGGTTGATGGTTCTGGTGCCGCTTCCGGTGGAACCATTACCTTCTCTGACTCGATTACATTCCCTGTTGGAGTTACGACGCTGTCCTTGAAAGGCAAGCTTGGTACTGATTTTGTCACCAACGACACAGTCCGGGCTTCGACAACACCGTCCACCGATTGGACTACCGTCCGGGGTCAGACCTCGGGTAATACCATTACTCCTACTCCGTCCACGGCTATTACCGCTTCTCTCATGACGGTGAGAGCCGGGGCACTTTCGGTAAGCGTCTCCTCACAGCCTTCAGCGCGTACCGTCATTGCTGGGGCTGATGGTTTCGAGTTTTCACGCATTATTCTTGACGCCACTCAGTCTGGCGAAGACGTGCGCCTTACCTCCATTCCGCTTCTGCTTACCTTGGCCGGAACACCGACGGCTCTTGTTGGTGACCTAACTAGCTGTGAACTTCGCAATAGTGCCGGCTCCGTGCTTACAACGGGCACAAACAAAGTTACTAGTTTCACCGCTGCGGCGGACCACACCTTTACCTTTGATGGTACGGGGGTGACCATTCCTAAGGGGACCTCGATGGACCTTTCGGTTCGTTGTGACGTTTCTTCGGATGCGGCCGCCAGTGGCACGATTGCCTGGGGTGTTAAAAGCGCCTTTAACATCACCTCTGCTTCCGGTCTTGACTCTGGTCAGACAGTAGCCGAGAGTGCCACCTCTGGTAACGGTAACGCGATGACCCTGTCTGCCGGTGGTTCGTACACCGTTACAGCAGACTCTTCTTCAGATGTGAACTACCGCGCGGTGCGAGCGGGTACCGAGGTTATCTTGGCCGCCTTTAACTTCACCGCAGGAACAGCTGAGAATGTCGTCTTGAAGCAGATTGCCCTTCAGCTTGGCAATACTGCCTCAAACTCGCCTTCAAACCTTGTGGGAGACGAAGTCTCCTTCTGGGACGGCTCCACGAAACTCGGTACGGCACGTTTCGTAGAAGCAACCAACCACGCCACCTCATCGGCTATCTCCTTGAGCATCCCACGAGGGACATCAAAGAGGGTAACCGTCAAGGGTGACCTAGAGGTGATTAACTCCATCAACTCTGCTTCTATAGAGCCAGGTTCATTCTTGGCCATTACCTATGATGGTGACAACGTTGGCCTCAATGGTAACTACGCAAGTGGTGTTGATTCCGGCTCGAACATCAGTAGCGGTACAACCTCGGATGTTACAACAAACGGTGTTCGCATCTTCAGCGCGGTCCCTGAATTCCGGCTGTTGACGAACTCGGTTGCGCTGACACCGAGCTCTGAACTCTACAAGTTCACGGTGACGAACCCGTCTACCACCCACGACTTAGCCCTAAAGCAACTTTCATTCTTGGTGTCCACTACAGGTGGCGCGGTGACTGGATTTACGCTTGAGGGTGATGGCGTGCTCGCTAAGGCGGCTTCGACCGATGCTTCGGGTGCCACCGGTTCGCAGGTTGTCGAAATCTTATTCGATCCGACCAGTAATGCCAAGTTGGTACAGAAGGGCACCACGAAGACGTTTGCTCTAAAGGCCTCCACCATCGCAGATGGTTCGAGCGTCGGCGAGACCTTGAACGTTGCCCTTATGTCCGACACTTCCTACCCTTCACTCGCTGAATTGATGGGTACGGTGACCTCTGTAAATGCCGGTTCTGGAAATACGGACAACATCATTTGGACGCCGTTCTCCTCGACCACACCCGGTCAAGCAAACTCTGCAACCGAGTCAAATCTCGACTGGACCAACGGCTACGGGCTTCCGTTCTATAATGCGAGCGGACTTCTCCTGGCTGATGGTCAGAACTTGCCAACCCAATCGTTCACTCGTCCCCAGTAGGATTAGCAGGATGATTGTTATCTCGCTTGACCCTTTGCTTGTGACATAGGCGAAAGCAGCAAAAACCCCCTCCGCGAAAGCGGCAGGGGGTTTTTGCGTCCCTCCCTTTTACACAACCAAAGGGAGACTTTGGTGAGTTATCCACATCGTTACGAGGAGCTTAGTGTCTGTGAGTTACGAAATTGCCCCTCCCCCTAGCCAGGGGGTGAGAAGTGGGTAGGGCCCCACTTC
>PCYI01000030.1:39881-51962 GCA_002774795.1 Candidatus Vogelbacteria bacterium CG10_big_fil_rev_8_21_14_0_10_51_16
AGGCAGGAGAGGGAGGAACTCCTCCCCGGCTGTGCCTCGCGTCGAGCGAAGCTCTGGTGCTGGGGGCTAGGGGAGGGGACAAATGCGAGTTTGGTAACTCAAAGTCTTTTCCCACTGTCCTGTTCCGCTTGATTCTATTTATACTTTCGGCTATCATGGCAGTAACATGACACGAAATCACTATATTCTTGGGGTTATTATTTTAGCCATTATCGTTGGGGCTTATTTCTACGGCAGTGATCGCGCCCTCGCTCCAACAGGAGATGAGTCTAATGAGTTGGACAGCTTTTTGCTAGATGCTGGCCCGGACACCGTGAACGGAGTTGACCTTATTGATAGCGAGGGCAACACCACATCCATTGATGCCGAATTGATACCAGCGACAAGGGATGGCGATGAGACTGCGAGTAAAAACATTCCTGTACCGGATCTCTCGCGGAGAATAAACTTTAGTACCGCAAGTGACAGCACCAAAGCAAATATCGAAAAATTGAGTGCCGAGCTAAAGACAGACTCGCTCAATATGAGCAAATGGTTCGGGCTCGCCCAGTTTCGCAAGAGCATCGAAGATTACGAGGGGGCAATTCTAATCTGGGAGTACACGGCCAAACTGGTGCCGGTAGACCCGGTCTCGCTCTTGAATGTCGGCAATGTCCGCCACTTCTACCTTAAGCAATATCCGGAATCAGAAAACGCCTTCAGGCGCGTAATTGCGAATACCGCCCCAAACCCCGTCTCTGAAGCCTATCTCGGCCTCCATGAGCTCTATCGCTACTCCTACAAGGAAAAGGCCGCCCTTGCGGACGACGTGTTGATTGAAGGCCTTGTGCTGGAGCCGGAGAACCTCTACCTCATGGTGACTTTAGCTGCCTACTACCGCGACGAAGGCGAGAAAACGAACGCGCGCACATACTACGAAAAAGCTTTGACCATAGCCAAAAGAGACGGCGACACCAAGCTCCAGGCCTCCCTCGAAAAAGACCTCTCCACCCTCTAGTCCTCCTGTGTATAGCTCACATAGGATAGTCCTCGGTGCTATGTTGGCATTGTAATTAATTGTAATTAAATGAATACGAGACTTAATCTCAAAATAATTATTTGGTCACTGTTTGTGATTGTTTTGCCATGGCTAGTTGATGGTGCGGATTCCATAGGCAATGAAATACTTCCCTCGCAAGCTCCGACACCTCTTGTTGTGCTTTTTATTATTATTGGCTTTATTTTAGGCGTAGTCGGCTTTGTGATATATCTTGGTTACATACCATTTATGATTTCTGCCGGAGCTCGGAAAAAGTACCGATTTTTAGTAACATCATCTGAAACAGAAGATTCCACAAGTAGACCGTTTTTTGCCTTCTGGAAATGGCTTACCGTCAGCATTTTCGTTTTCCTTACCCCTTTACTGCAATACGCTTTAGCTGTGGGAGGATTCGGTGCATTAGTCCAAACGACTACTTTTGGGCTAATTACAGCCGCGTTGGTGTCGTTTCCTTTTGCGGTCGGCTATAAGTTATCTCATTACTTTATCTCATTACCGAAGATTGGCAGAGATGACAAAGTAGACTAAACCAAACAGCTTAACTCACCAAAGTCTCCCTTCCGCGGAAGGGAGACTTTGGTGAGTTATCCACTTTGCCGACAATGTGGCACGATACTTTAAACCTCCTACAGTCTGAAAGGTCGGAGATTGCCTATTGCGAGAAGTGCCACAATACTGAGATAGCTTGAGGTCATTAGTTGGTTGATATATCATGTACTTATGTCCGGCAAAAAATTAGTCGCTTTATTTGAAGACAAGCCCGTGCGGCGTTCGTGGAACGAAACAGAGGAGCAGTGGTACTTTAGCGTGGTGGATATAATTGCGGTTTTGACAGGGAGCGAGAATCCACAGGTTTATTGGCGTGTTTTCAAAAAGAGGCTTATTGATGAAGGCTCCGGTGAAACCGTTACAAAATGTAACGGTTTGAAAATGTTAGCCCCGGATGGGAAGATGCGCGTTACTGATGTAGCAAACGTGGAGATATTACTTCGTATCATCCAATCCGTTCCCTCCCCTAAGGCCGAACCGGTTAAACAGTGGCTCGCCAAAGTCGGCTATGAGCGACTGCGGGAAACGACAGACCCGGAGCTTTCAATAAAGCGTGGACGCACCACCTGGCAGAAGATGGGCAGGAGTAAAAAGTGGATTGAACAGCGAATGCTGGGCGTTGAGACACGTAACAAGCTGACCGACTACTGGGCCGACCACGGCATTAGCAAGAAAGAAGAGTACGCCATACTGACCAACATTATTCATGAAGAGTGGAGCGGACTTTCAGTCCGCGACCATAAAAGCCCCAAAGGTCTCAAACGCCAGAACCTGCGTGACCACATGGGAGAAGCCGAGCTTATCTTCACTGCCCTTGCTGAACTTTCCACAAGACATATTTCTGAATCAGAAAAAGCAGAAGGTTTACCGAGCAATGAAATGGCCGCCCATAAAGGCGGTAAGATCTCTGGCAAGGCGCGTAGGGCATTAGAGCAACAAACGGGCAAAAAGGTAGTTACGGGTGAAAATTATTTCAAGTCAAAGAAGGAAGATAAGAAACTGAAATGAATTCCGAAACCAAACCCTGCCAAGATTAATCCCAGGAAGGGAGACTTTGGTGAGTTATCCACAGGGTATGAATTTTTGTGTTGATTGGGTTGATAGACTGTTTTGCATGAATATGACAAGAGAGGTTACTGTCATCTGCTTTGTTGTCGGTTTATTTTTTGCTTTACCTAATGTTGCCGTGGCGGCCGTGGAGATTAGTGAGATTGCTTGGATGGGGACGGCCGCGAGCGTGAATGATGAGTGGATAGAGCTTCACAATACAGGGTCGGAGGCGGTGGAGCTGAATGGATGGGAGCTCTCGTGGGCTACCACGGCGAGTAGTCCCAAGGTTGTGGAACTCTCCGGTAGTGTGGTAGCCGAAGGTCACTACCTCTTGGAGCGGACCGACGATGAGAGTGTTCCGGGGGTGAGCGCCGACCTAATCTACGTCGGCGCTTTGGGTAACGGAGGGGAGTTGCTCGTCCTTAAAAACGCCAATGGAGAAGAGGTGGACAGAGTGGATGGCCTGGACGGTTGGAAGATTAACAGTGAGCCCACGAAAGGGGACAACACCACCAAAGAGACCGCCCAGAAGTTTGATGGTGGCTGGGTGACAGCTCCGGGGACACCGCGGGCGGTAAATGTGGCTCCACCCTCTTCCGGTGGCGCTGAAGTAGATAGTGATAACCTTTTTTTGGGTGGCGATAATGAGGAAGCAGAAGGTGTTGATACGGGCGATGAAATCGCCGGCACCGGAGCCGAGACAACTGGTTCGACATCTTCCGGTAGTTCATTCGGTGGGGGCGCTGTTTCTGCTCATGATAGCCCTGTGTCACTTTCGGTGGTGTCGGCCAGTGTTCCCGTCATTCGCGCCAGTGCCGGACGGGCGCGGATTGCTTCGCCTCGTTCGCCGGTTCGCTTTACCGCCGCAGCTTATGATGGCGCCAATAAGCCCCTACAAGGTTCCGTGGAATACCTATGGTCTTTCGGGGATGGGGCTAAGGCGCATGGAAAAGAGTCGGCACACAGCTACCGCTTTCCGGGTGAGTATAATGTTGTGCTCCAAGTGCGAGCGGGTGAGCTTGAAGCGGTGGCACGTACAACGGTAACGGTCACACTGCCTCGTGTGCGCGTAGTTGCGGCAGAGATCGGTATACAGGGGAGTTTTATCGAACTGCTAAACGAGGGCAAGCAAGAGCTTAACCTGGCCGGATGGGAACTTCGCTCTGGACGACACAAGTTTGCTCTGCCGGGGAACACTATCATCGGTGCGGGCAAGAGGCTGAAGTTTCCCTACGCTAATACCAGTCTTGCTATTGGTCGAGAACGCCTCGCGCTCGCATACCCGGACGGCGTGGAGGTATCGGGGAGCGCCTTCACTCCGCCAGTCTTAGATGCTGAAGCAAGCTCTGCCCCGTCAGTGAGTCCGGTGTCGACGAGTATTATTTCGCCACCAGAGAACGGTGTAATGTTTATAAGTGATGCTGTGGCATCGAAAGAGGACCGAACCCAAATCCAAACCCGAAACAGAGAGCTCGCGACGACGCTGAACACAACAGTCGGGCTTTCGCTTGAGTCACAACTCGCCACTATGCGCGTAGAAGCCGGAAGACTTTTACTCGCGACCGGTGTTCTCGCGTTGGCACAGAGTGCAAAAGAGAAGCAAGAGCTCTCTGCTCCCACCCCACCCCAGCCCTCCCCTCTGGCAGGGGAGGGAGCATACAACCTGGCTGTGGGAGGAGAAAATACGCATTCCGTAACTGACGGGGTTTCGGCCCCCGCTCCCGCGCCTGAACCTTTTTTCAATCCACAAGCGCTTGCCTCTGTCGGAAGAGAAGATGATACAATAGTAGTTGGGGATGGGCCAACGCTCGCAAGCAGGCGGGTGGTGACGCCTCAGAAATCACCGGGTTTTTTTGCGGGAGTTAAAAGCTTCTTAGCTCGTTTGTTTGAATAGAATAGGACCTACGCAAAACACTGTTTTTGTCATTGCGATCCGCCCAAGGCGGAGAAGCAATCCAGGCTCATTTTGGGACCTCATCCACGCTGGATTGCTTCGGCTTACCTCGCCACCGCTTATAGCGGGGCCCCGCCAAAGGCGGTAGCAAAGACGCCACCCTGCGTAAGTTCTATAGAAGCACGAATGACGCTAAAAAATAACTATGCAAAAGCAATACTTCGACAACACTTTTTGGAGCATGACCGCCCGCTTTCTTTCGGTCATCGTCATTATGCTTGGTGTTTACGTGGCCCTCAATACCTACCTAAACAATGTCTACAATCCGGATGATATAGATGATAACAAAAGAGCGAATATCCACGAGACGTCTCAGTAGTTTGAAATGTTCGCTTGACAGCAAATAAGCGTCTGGATGGGCAAGATTTATGGGATAAGATGTGGATAAGTGGCAGAAATTCTGGGGATAATAGTGTGGAAACAATGGGTAAAATTGATTGATAGCTTGTGGAAACTGCTCACAAAGTGGTGGATAGCGGTGTGTAGTAGTTGTGTTTTTTGATTTGAAGAGAGTGAGTCGCAGTCGCATTTTGGGAAAAATAGGCGAAATGGATATTTGGCAACAGGCCCATGAAGGCAATAGAAAAGGCCGGGTCGCGCGGACAGTACTGGCGATTGCTCGCGAGCTGTCGTTGCGACCCGGCCGTGCCGGCAAAGGGCTAGTTGTGATCGGCTGGGATCGGTCTGCCTGGCTTCAGTCAATCTGGCGTTCACGCCAGTCGATTATCGATGCGGTGGCGTGGCGATAGTCGACCGCGAAGGCGATCCAGAGAAACCCCGAGAGCCAGAGGCTGGCTCCGTAGACGAGCCAGAGAACTCGGATGGTCTCCGGCTCGAGGCCGAGGGGGATGGTGACGAGATACTTGGCTGCCACTGCCACCACGGTGGCGACGACGGCGGCCCTAAGGATGTTTCGGTAGAGCGTCCTCACTCCGACACCTCCTTTTCACTCGTGACCGTCTTCCACCACGCACTGAAGACCGTTTCCTTCGGCAGTCCCGGCCACCAGTAGGCGGCCACTGAGATTACATAGAGAATCATGAGTCCGCAGAAGCCCATGAACCCCCAGAACGACTTACTGCGCCCCAGCCACTCCTCCTGGTCTGGATGCTGGGCGAGACTCCCCGGGGTGATATCCGTCGCTGAAGCACTGACAACCTTGCTCTCGGCCACGTTCTTGTCCGCAGGCTCCTCCTGAGGCCAGCCGTACATCTCGCAGTAGGGGAGGCAGTAGTGCCCGAATCGCCGATGAATGGCGAGTTGCATTTCGGAGGGGCCACCTCTGCCATTGCGGGCGCGGTAGTTCTCGCGCCACCACGCCATGTTTCTGAAGTTGAGTCCCGCCTCACCGATGTCGTCGAACTCGAGGTAGCCGTTACGAACGGCGATCTCGAAGGTGTCGGCGAACTTGCAGCCATTCTCGAGTGAGTGTATGCCGTCGGCGCATCGCCGATCATCGGCGCATTGAACAGGAACGAACTCCTTCTCGGGCACCATCTCGCAGTTCCCCTTGCCTTGGGACGAGACTTTCATCGTCTCCGGGGTGTCGCGGACAATGGGGACCGGTTGCGGGTTCGGGAGAACCCGGTATTGGTTCCCACACCCTTCGAGCACCCGCGCCGAGGCCGCCTCGGGAAGCGCGGGCACACGGGCCCGCTGGGCCTCGAGCATCATGCCGAGGCCAGCGACTCCGATGAGCACGAGCGCCACGAATCGTAGGGCCATTGCCCCAAAACCGAACAGTTTCCGAATCATTGCTGGACCTCCCAGTCCTTATTTCCAAAGCCCTTTCGGGCGTTCTACTTCCTTTTATATAGTATCATGTAGTCATACCCCTTGTCAAATACTTTGATAGTAACTGCTCACAAAAACGAGTGGCGGCTAACTAGCACAACATATCTCGCTCCGTCTTTGCCACCGCCTTTGGCGGGGGCCCGTCCGAAGGCGGGACCCCGCCAAAGGCGGTGGCAAAGACACTTACTCAGGGTTGTGAGCAGTTACCTTTGATACGCGCTAAGATTTCACCGGCCCGAACCTTGAAATTCTCATAGTAAGATCATGTTTTTTGGCTATCTCTGGTCGCGGACCGCGGCCTTACTTCAACCGATCCCAGACCGGGGTCAGCTTCGCGCAAGCCGGATTGGTAAGCGCAAGGAAAGGATCTCTAGATGTGGCACAACAGCGTGTAAGTGGATTCGTCGTCGGGTCGAAAGGTGCTGGCGACAAGGAGAGATGGGTAGTCAGGATAGATGAACCGGGGCACCCGCTCAACGGAGAGAAGGTGGAGGTTTCATCAAGAACCGACACCTCGCTCCTTGAGCCCGGCCTGAAGATCTCTTTCATGGTCGGCACCCGTGGCTTTGGTGAGCAGGCGACTCATGTCGCGCTAGACGTGCATGTTTCGCTCATTGAAGTCGCGCGAGCGGAAGATCGGGAGCCGGAGGGAGAGACGCTCAATTTCGTCCTCGATGAACATCGGGACGGAAGCCTAACCGCTCACTTCGTTGGGCTCGACAGCATCGAAGAAGCGAGAAGACATTTCGACGAGGCAACAGATGGCGAAGAGCGGATTCTCGCCTTGATAAAACATCCGGTAATCGATCCGGCAGACAAGGCACTCGCCGCCCTTGTGTTGGGAGCGGACGAGCTACGAGATGCGCTCGAAAAACTAATCGATGCGGCTCTTGAAGCGAGCCGCACGAAAGGAGATGGGGGAAGATGACGAGACTGATGGTTTTGCTGTTGGTGGCTCTCGCCGCCCTGCCGGGGCTTACCTACGGATAGGATGGCGACGGCCGGCGTGGCAACGGACGTGGCTTCTCGGCGGACCTGGTTTTGCTGGAGCCGGCGGCTCCCGAGGACCGATACCAGCTCGACTGGTTCGACCTGCACGACTGGTACAACGACGGCTACGTCGCGGGCTGGTCGTCGAGGGAGATCGATGTGGTGTTTTTCGGCTACACCTACGACCTCGATGATGCCGGGGTGCGGGTGAACCTGCCCTGGTTCGTTCGTGGCCGGGTGCGCCTCTGGCACACCTGGCTTACCAAGGGCGAGCCGGATTTCGGTCTCACCCTGCGCCTCTTTCAGAATGACAAGTGGGGCATCGATGCCGAGCCGTCGTTTGCGGACGGCCGACTCGGATTCGTGGTGAAAACTCCCTGGGGTTTGATGGCCAAGGTGCGCCTCGATAACCTCGACTTCTTTCTCGAGGGAGTCGGCCGGGGATTTGTGTTCAGCACAATTTTCGCCGGCACCGAGCCACCGTCGGGACCGCTTGCGTCGGTTGCCGAGCATGTGGCCGCCCGAGCAGGGCGACGCTGGCTTATCGGCGGAGGTAACCCCATCGCCGGAGCCATTGTCGAGGCGCTTTGGAAGCGCGTCTTTCGAGGAGTCCTTGGTGAGGTGTTCGGGGACGTGTTCGACGGCCCTAACACGCCGGGGCTCACGGTGGCCAAGCAGACCCTGCGCGATAATGGGGGCATCACCCCCGTCACCCGCGCGGAGTGGAAGGCGGCCAAGAGGGCAAAGAAGGAAGAGGAGAAGAGGCGGCTCGAAGTGGCTAGTCATGCCGACATCGAGCTCGTTCTCGATCCGGCTATCTTCGTCGAAGAGGGCGAGACGTACCGATGCCCACTTGACTTGCCTACTAGTACAAACATGATCTGAAAGGAGAAGAGCCCCCGGCGCACGCGCGTCGGGGGCTTTGATGTTCCATACTGTGAATTACGAAACTCCTGTTTTCGTCTTTGCGAGGAGCTTTGGCGACGAAGCAATCCAGGTTTTCTCTGGATCGCCACTCCGCCTAGATTGCCATGGGCTAAAGCCCTCGCAACGACAGGACCACAAAGACAAGTTTCGTAATACACAATCCCATATAGATTGAGTTTTGTCTAAGTCAAACTGTTTCGATCAATTACAATAACTCCCACGACCGTGGGAGTTATTGTAATGCAGAGCGTGGTTGTTTTTCCTAGAGAATTCTAGGAAGGAGTGTGGGGGTTGCGGACACGAGCCCTCTTCTTTGCTTGGCGTGCTATAATTGTCCAATGCTAATTTTATATGTAAAAACAGGGTGCCCGTTTTGTGCGAAGGTGCTTAGCTACGCGCAAGCGGAAGATATTGAGCTCGATGTGCGCAATATAGCCGAGGAGGATAATCTCAAAGAGCTTATGGAAAAGGGCGGGGAGCGACAGGTGCCATACCTAGATGACACCGAGCATAATATGCGCATGTACGAGTCGGACAATATTGTGGACTATTTGCGCACTCACTACGCCTCCAAAGCATAACTCGCATTAGGACTAGCGTATGTGAGTTATCCACAGGCGGGCATAAGAAAAGCCCGGGTATCACCTGCCGATGGGCTTTTCTCGGTTTGGTGCTTACACACGGGCTTGAGAGAGTTTGTCTCGAATATCCGTACTCATTTCGACACAGACCGTTATGGTTCATTGGTGGCGTTTGCCACCTGTTCCTCGTCGGCGAACGTTTTTGCTTCGCCGACAATGGCGGTAATCTCGGCAAGCAGGCGAGCGCACTCCTCTTGCTGAATCAACGTGCGAGAGAGCAATCTTCTCCTCTTCTCGCGGGCCGATCTTGGAACGCGGCCCTTTTTTCTAGCGAGTTGGATGCGAACATCGGCAGCCCGGAGTTCTTTCACCAGTTCTGTTAGTCTCACGCGACTTTGGTTGTAGAGTCGCGTGAGGTCAAGCAGGCTCGGCCGAGCACGGATGACGCTGTAACCCATTGCCGAGTTTGGCGGGGCCAGATTTTCCGTGCCGAGCGATCTGCGTATCAAGACCGAAGAAACTGTTGCCGGCCTCTCTCGCTCCTCTGTGTCCATTATAAGCGCCTGCGTGATCTTCGGAAGCAGGCTAATGATCTTTTTTGCCACACCTACCTGCCTTTCCTTATTTACGTATCGCGACGGTCCTGTCTGATGAGTATCGTAACAACTATTGGTTTTGGAGACAAGAAAAGCTCACGAGGTGAAAGGGCTGCTCGTTCCGCGAGCTTTCCTTGCACTTCCGTGAGCCGTGCCACTTTCGACGGGAAGTGGCTACCCGGTTCTTCTTTTTTTGGTCAGGAGCCGTGTTGCGGATTGCCCACAGTGGTGGTCCGGATGGTGGTGAACCCCTCGGGGGGGATTACCAGCACCCCATGGCTGTTTAGCCAGTCGGGGCTACTGGCCGTCGTGCGCCCCAGGCTGTTCGGCGACCAGATGATCCGGCCACCGCTTCCCTCTACCGTGGCGAATGTGGCCGTGCCGTCTTGGGGCACGCGGGCGCTGTCGCCCTCGAGGGTGGTCTGCACCACGGCCGTGCTCCCAGTGGTGGTGCCCGTAATGGCCGTGGCCCGGAGCTCAAAGAAGAGGCTCGAGGGTGGGGCTTGGGCGGCTGAGCGGTTGCCCGAGAAGTCCTCGGGACGCACCACCGCCACTCCGTCTGCTCCGACGGGGACTGGGTTCACCGTAAGAGAACCGTCGCCCCGCGCCTGCAGGTAGGGGAGGGAGTAGTTGGCGTCCGTAAACGCAAACAGCTCCACCGTCGAGATTGTCGCGTTTTGAGTGACTACCCGGAAGGGCAGACGCCCTACGCCGACCGCTCCACCCTCGCCTCGCATGGCGAAGCGCAGAATCTTGCGGTCCTCCACTCCGCTTTGGGGAAGCGAGGTGGTGTCGTGCCCGGCCTGCATGATGGCTTGATAAAGGCGAAGCCCATTTGAGCGGGCCGAGCCGGTGGCGAGCACTGTCGCCCCTGTCTCCACCCCCACTCCGACGGCCCCGATGACGTCGACGGCGATAAAGCCGCCTGATGTCTGCATGGCCTCACCCGGCCCAATGCTCGAAAGCACGAGCGTTACGGGCAGGGGGGTGGGGACGCCGCTTTGCACGAACAGGTTTTTGGTGAGCCGGAGCTCCAATCGATTGCTTCCTCCGAAAATGCCTGAGGCAACCCGGTTGCTCCCCGCGAAAATCTCCACCCGTTCCACCGCCTGCGCTTGCCCGGCGCGGAGTTCGACGATGACCGTCTCGAGCAGGACATTCCCACCCGAGGCGAGAAAGCTCGGCACGACTACTATCCGCCCGCTCCCGGGCGTGGCCATGTACTCGCTCGGGTTGGTAGCGTCCCGCGCGATGGCGAGAGCGCTACTCCGAAGCGATATGGCCGGGGCGAGAGGAGAGGAGGTGGTCTGGGCCACGAAGGCCTCACGACCACTTACGGCTCCCACCGCTCCGAGGCCAGCCAGGTTGTCGATGTCGATGCCAACCTGAAAGACGGCTCCGACTGGCGCCGCCGCCGAAATGTTGCCGATGAGCAATAGCTGTCTGCTCGCGCCCGTCGGCACCTCCACCGGGTTGTCGTAAGCGAGGAGCGCGGTTGCTCCCGAGGGGTTCCCGACGCCAGACCCGGTGTTGGCCGGGGTGACGCCACTGACGAGCACCTGTAGACCGGTCAGGTGCGACACCTGCCCGCCGTTACTGACGAAGATGACGAGCGGAAGCCCGCTCACGCGGATTGCCTCCATCGCCCCGCTCGCGTCCAACGTGAAGCTGGCCAGGCCGGCCCCGACGGTGCCGGGGGCGTACTCCGTGGCCCCACCCGCTCCCACCGAGATGGCGAAAACGGGGTTACTGGCCGACGACCCCGTGCCCGGGGTGGGCGCGGGTGCTCCAAACGGAGGCGGAGGGGCTGGCGGTGCCTTGGGGGCACCACTGCCGGGACCGCCACCCGAGCAGGCGGTGGTGATGAGGACGAGACAGACGAGACAGATAACCTGAAACAGAACGCAAAATCGGAACATGGGCCACCTCCTGGGTGGTTTTTGGGCCTTAGCTAGTGGGCTAGGGCCATTTCGGTTGTCGGTTGACAAGTTCCAGACCTTTTTTCATTATATACTAGATATTGACATTAGGCAAGTGATGTCGTTTTGTGAATACTTGACTTTTTTATTTTAAAATGATACTGTTGGGCTTCGTTTTTTAAGCATTGGTCTTTGACAATTGGAGTGAATCAGTAAGTAGATGCAAGTAGATGCGGACTTAAGAAAAAAAGGCTTGGAGCCGTCGTTTGAGCCACCCAGCCGATTTTGGGTGTTCAAGTGACGGTTTCAAGTCCGGTTACGCGAGCTTACCTGCTCGGGCGGCCTGCCATTTACATGTCCCTTCAAGATGGGGGGACGAACCTAAACCTGCTCATAGCGGGTTGGGAAGAAAGGATGGGTGGTTTTGTGAAGAAGATGTTTGCAGTGGTTCTCGGGGTTTGGTTGGCCATCACGGCCATGGGGTGTTCAGTGGAGGTCGACGACTCGGTCTTCGCCAAGGCGGGCTTCACCGGCCCCGGCACGGCGCTCGTCGCGCCGACCGCGGGCGGTGGTGGAGGCGGTGGTTCCACGCCGCCGACGCCTGAGCCGAGCGGCCCGGCGCTTCCCGTCCCGACCCCCGTGCCAACGGGTGCGGTTCGGTTCGTGGACACCTTCGAGACGT
>PCYI01000030.1:51982-52124 GCA_002774795.1 Candidatus Vogelbacteria bacterium CG10_big_fil_rev_8_21_14_0_10_51_16
GAAATCTTCGGGTGGCTCGAGGCGGACGACACGGCGGTTGAGGAGCTCACAGTCTCCTTCAACCTCCAGCACATGCGCGGTGACGGCACCGGCTACGGCTACTCGGGAGTCCTTACTGTGCGCCGTTCGGAAGGGTTTTCGT
>PCYI01000002.1 GCA_002774795.1 Candidatus Vogelbacteria bacterium CG10_big_fil_rev_8_21_14_0_10_51_16
TGTGGCTCTGAAATATGATATCTTAGAAACTAACCGACGCACCGGAGGAGCAGAGCTACTACACTGATGTTTTAATTTGAGCTATTAAGTAAAACTGCACCACCTGTATCTGGTAAAAAACAGGCCCGTTAAACAGTCGAGTAGACGCCGGTGTGGCGACTTACTTCCACAAGAAGGAGCGGGCTTGGGGTACAAGTCCGCTCGCGGTGGTAGATGCCACCGACTTACTGTTCGAAAGGTTGGAAACCTTGACGCGGGAGGTACCGGTAGGCGACGAAGCCGCAGTTGTCGAGGAGACCTTGCTTGTAGCGCTCGTCCGCTTCTGCATAGGTCCATCCTTCGATCAGAAATCGAAGGGCGTGGATGCTGATGCCATGGGCGATGACGAACTCGGTTCGCGTCGGGTCCGCCTGGAAGCGTGCCTCCAGCTCTCGGAGAAAGTACACCTCCCTGTCTGCCACGGTAATGATGCTCTCGCCGCCGGGCGGGGTTGCGAACAGCTGTTTCCAAGTCTGCCAGTACCGATGAAGCCATGGGAAGTGGGTGTCGGCTTCGACGTCGAGCAGTTCGTAGCCGTAGCCAGCGTGTCGCTTGCGGATCAGGTGCGACCATGCGATCCTTATCTATTTGCGCTCCTCACTGCTGTATGCCGTGAGTATGCCGTACGTCGTTTCAACGGTGCGACGGTAGCCGGAGTGGGTGATCTGAGTCGGCACCGGAAACCGTTCGTGCAACCGGTCACCCATCTGCGGTGACTGCACCTTGCCGAGCGACGTGAGCGGGATCAAGTGATCCGGGACACCCTTCAGCCTGTCCCTCTCCTTTCGTGAGACGAAGAAGCCATGGTTGCGCTTGGTGTCGTTGCGTTCCGACTCGGCGTGCCTGCCGAGGATGAGATAGCCAGCGTTTTCTTTGATCATTTTCAGTTCCTTTCCGTCTTTGCGAGCGCTCCGCCTGCCGTCGCTCTGTGGAGTTATGGCAAGGCAAAGCGCGAAGCCTGACTACCGCAGGCAGGCAATCCATACCTAGATTGCTTCGCATCTGCCATGCTCGCAAAGACGATGTCACAGGCAGACTCGAACTACTTCCGCATATCGATCGTGGGGAACATCCCTTCCCGCATCATGCTCTCCCATGTTACCCGTCGGGCGTTCACGTGCCGGTTGTATGGCTGGTCGTAGAGGAAGTGCAGCCACGGCGGTTCTTGAGCGCCATGCTCGGCCGGGTTTGGCCGATCGTCGATCAAGATCGCGCCGGAGACCAGACTCTTATCGCGGGTAAGGATCATCTTTCGCACAAACTCCTCACCCAGATGTTCCGCCACCCAAGCGTACTTTTCCGCGACGCAGTGTTGCCACTGCTTCAAGGGGGCAGTGCAGATGCGCACGTCATGGCCTGCGGCGACGAGCCAGCGCATGCCTTCGATGGCGCCCACCATCGGCTTCAAGGCCTTAAAGAAGCCGGGTTGTTCGCAGAGATGGCGGATGGAAGCGCGCAGGTCTTCCGGGTAGTTGTCCTGCACTTCGAACTTCGTGTGTGCCTCGTAAGGCAGTGGCGCGATCTCCGGGTGGTGCACGACCATCAGGTCGAGCACCCCTTGGGTGAAGTCGGCGAGGACGCCGTCCATATCTACCAGTAGCAACATTCTGTGCACGAGGTCTCTCCTTTCTTTGGACTGACAATGTCCGTTCCTGTTCTACCTTGATCCTATATGGGTTTCTCACTCTTGTCTTAAGAATGTTACGTATGTGTCACACAATACTGTGTATATGGCAATTAGGCCTTACCTGTATTACAATGTAAGCATAAGATAGTTGTCACAAATTGTTACATGAAACACAAAAAAGGTCTCTTCCCGCTCTTGGGCATGACTACAAGAGACGAGCAGATCTACACGGTCCTGCTCGCTCTTGGCCCCGCCACAGCCACAGAGCTTGCCCATCGCGCCAAGCTTCATCGACAAGAGTTGTACCGCGCGCTTCCCTCCCTGCTCGGGAGTGGGGTTGTTGTGCAGGTGAAACGTAGTAAGCGCCGTGCCTATACGGCCTGCGATCCCAAGCAGCTTTTGCATCTCTACGAGGAGGCGCGTGCTAGCGTAGAGGAACAGTTGCAAGAGTTTAGCGAGCTTTCACACGGCATAGCCACGCGGCCTTTAGTAACCTACGCCGAAGGTCTCGCTGGTATTCGCCGAGCATATGCGGACGTGATGCACTCACTTCCTCGAGGCGGCAT
Organism: Candidatus Vogelbacteria bacterium CG10_big_fil_rev_8_21_14_0_10_51_16; assembly: GCA_002774795.1. Classification (GTDB taxonomy): domain Bacteria; phylum Patescibacteriota; class Minisyncoccia; order Phycocordibacterales; family JACRKE01; genus 1-14-0-10-51-16. The sequence goes on from PCYI01000002.1 coordinate 2,233, forward strand.
CTATTTCCGCTACAGCTCAAAAGATGCCCGGCGCCGCGCGGAGAAGGACTCCCCTCGTGATTTTGTTCAGGTGCGCGACAAGAAACAGCTTGAGAGGCTGGTGATTACCAACGAAGAGGAGAAAAAGCGTAAACGCAATCTGCTTGGTCGCGATATTCGCGTCGTGCCAAAAGATTTTGATCTCTTCGAAGACAATGTGACACAGGTCATTTATGGCAATAAGGTGGCAATCATGGATTTCAACTCCGAGACCACCATCACCATTGAAAACGCCACCATTGCCCGCTTCCAAGAAAAGATTTTCCGCCTGTTGTTTCGGTATTTGAAGTGAAGATTTACTGCGGCAAGACTTCTCCTTTGCCATCTTTGATCACTCTATTCATAAAACCGATGCCAACAACATTAGCGTTTTGATCGGAAACTACCTACACCGACTCTTTTAAGAGGCCGTTGTTGTACTGGTGAATGATCGAGGCGACGAGCGTTTGATACGGCAGACCTTTCTCCGCGGCCCGCTGCTTCAAGCGCAATAGATCTTGGGGAGTAAGACGTATGTTGATGGCCTTGTTGCGGGTGAGGGTGTAGTGGGCGTTTGCTCTGGCTCGGGCGACTTCCTCCTTTAGTTTCGGTACCGATTTGAGTTTTCCGGACTCGTAAGCCGTGAGCAATTCTCGTTCTTCTTTGTCTAATGTATATTTTTTCATACTATTGTGGGCTTATTATCCTTGTAAGCGTTTCCTCGTCGCCTTTCGACTCGGAATAATGGTTTTTAGAAATATCTTTTCCTCATCTTCTACGAACGGAACAAGATATACATATCTATCAATTTCTTCTCTATCAATTTCTACTACATAGACATGCTGATGAGCGTACTTTTTCTTGTTTGCATGCGGGATGACATCGAGGATACGCCCCCCCTGCATCGCGAGAAGTATCGCTTCAAAGGAAATATTTCTTGTGCGTTTGAGCAGCTCGTTCTTCGCATCACTCCAACTCAAGGGTTTATCTGGAAAAACAAAGGACTCCATATGGGTAGTATATACAACTCATACTGCTTGTCAATATTAAGACGTTGACTACTGGAATTTCATTACACGAAAAAAGTCGATCTAATCTGGGATCTAGGGGGCCAACTATCGCCTACGTTACTACTTAACTGATATATATACTTTGGTATATGTAAACAACATTTATCATCAAAACAAACAGTCACCTCCGCGAGGTGGCGCCGGCGGCCACGCCGATCGGACGGGTGCGGCGGGACAAGACGGACGACCGGCTTTATCTTGTACCGACTATTTCTCAAGAGTCACGGTTCGGTGCTTACAATCGACGAGTGCTTTATATGAAAATTTCGTGAGAAAACTTATGCCCATGAGTGGCATGCTTTCAGCAATGAGCACTTCAATAGTCTGGATTTCTCGCTCCATGGAAGCCATTGCAAGTGCTACGGGTACTTGCACAACCTCGCCACTTGCAATCTTTACTTCGGTAACCCCGATAACTTCAAGGCCAAGCTCCTCAGCCATTTGCGGAGTTACCTGCAGATCTCCGGAGAATCCTGTATCAAGCACGGCATAGGTTGCTTGCACCGCTTGTCCCCACGCCACGAAAACCTGCATGAAGGGAGTGTCCTCAAGGAAGAGCCCACTAATCATGCTGCAATTTTAGTCTGAAAAAGCATGTGCGCCATTGTTTCGGCTACGTCATAGCCAATCTTCACCACGTAGAAAATTCTATCAGGATGCTCTTTGCGCGCCTTGGTCAAAGCCTCTGCGCTTGAGATGCCGAGATAGGCTGATTTGGACACAACATCGATAGCTAAAAATTTTCCCTTTTCTTGAGGTTCGTAGGTAGCCTTCACGGCATCATATATTTCAGCACCCTTCTCGGCAACATCAGAGATCTCTTTTTGGTGTAAGTTTGTCATAAGTAATTCTAGATTTTTCTTTAGTGTACTCTGGTACTCCACACCGCGCAAATACGAACTAGCTATTACGTAGACGATTCCCAGATTCTCTCATTACATAAAAGATGACCAATCTTTGCACTACGAACTGATCCGCTCTGCTCTGCCCCAGCACAATTCAAAGATAATATTTTGATAAAAGGAGGCGATGTCTTCGTTTTGGATGATGGTGCAAGTAAATTTGCCCGAGGTGAGGGACATGATGGCCATGACATCATTCCACGAGAAGACGCCAGACTGCCAGACGAGTTCGGGCGGGAGCAGTCGTGCTTCGATGTTGTATTCCTGTGATTTCTTAGCAACTTTGTGTACAAAAGGGCATGGGGGAAAGATAAGTCTGGTGTGAATGCCAAGCTTTGCCCGCCGCGCAAAATAATCTTCCAGATAGTCGGGTCCTAGCACTTGTGAAAAGGTGTCCACATAGATGAAGACGAGCACCTCCCTTCTCGCGGTCAAACTTTCTTCAAGCATGCGCTTGAAGCCCTCCACTCCTTCATAAAACTTTACCGTAGGTCTACTCTCCGAACGTTGCACAAACTGCGCGAGGAGCTCTTCTGCCTGGCCTACTTGGGACTTGAGCAGTTTGAGCTCATTCTCACTCTTTTGAATCAAGCGGCGCAGGACATCGGGCGACTCGGCCACAATGGTGCGCCTCTTATTCTTCCGAGTTTCGAAGAGAAATCCCTTCTCTATCAGGCGCTCAATGGCACTGTGTACCGTCACGCGGTTTTTACGCACCTGTTTGGCCACTTCCTGCACCGTCGCTCCCCCGCTCTCGAGGAGATTGAGGTAAACAGTAGCCTCAAGCTTGTTGCACCCAAAGCGCTCCCAAGTAGATATGAAGCCCTTGGTTCCCCTAAACTTGTTGAAGATTCTCACGCCTTTTTGGTTTCAAGGAGTGCAGGATGTATGTGGCCTTATGCATGTATATAGGGTGTCAGGCCTTTTTTTAGGTTGTATCTGTAGCTTGATAAGTATATTTGACTTACACTGTATCTTGTGGATTGGTAACGTTATGGCTCTCGGGAGTCGAAGGGAGTATCCGTGAAAATCTTGTGGATGGACCTGTACTCTGGCATGTGGCCAGAGTACAAAGATGAGTTCGATAAACTCATCAGAGGGCAACATCAGGTGAGGATGTGGAGCACCGCGTCCTTTCACGGCGGCCCAGAGAGGGCAGATATCAGTGCCCTCTCTAAGATCAAGTCAGAGGATTATGACTTGGTTGTGATGGGAAACTACGGGAATTCGGGTTTGGGTTGGGTCACCCACCTCCCCGCCCAAACGAGAAAAAAGATGATTCTCAACCACTCCGGCTTGTGCAAAAGTGTAGAGGATGAGTATCGTCAGCTTGAGGTGCTGCGGGTTATGAGACGGACGAAGTTTTGGGAGGAGGTGCGGGCTGGTAGGATCACCGCCCTCCTCCGTGAGAGCGGTGAGGACGAGTAGGACCTTAAAGAAAAAAAGGGGGGGGTGAACCCTCCATCTGGCCCACGGTGTTATTTCGTGGGCCACACTTCCGAGCACGGAACAAGCGGCCCGTGTTGAGAAGTGGGATTAGTAGAAGCTTACAAAAAGCATGAATACAATAAATACAATCGAAAATGTAAACGAAAAAGAGGCCCATGGTTTTCACTCGTCACAGTCCTGGATTCCGGAATCTTTGAGCACCGAGGACTTAACTTGGCGCTATGCACCCGACCTGACTGCGGAGGAGAAAGAAACGGTGTTGTCTCTCACAAAAGACAGTGGCTTCGTTTCCCTGTTCACTCCCTTTGTGCCCAACAAGGAGACGAAAAAGAGCGACGTGGCCGGGATCTTAAACCTCATCTCCGGCTTACCCAAGCTGGAGAGTATCGCGGGTTCGATGATTTTAGATAAAAAACTCTCCGAATCTATCGGGGCGGGAATAGTGGTGGTAGCTGCAGATGGCAGTGAGCTACCCGTCGGCCAGCCGGTCAAGCAGGTGATCTACGAAAGTATGCCCACCGATGTGTACTTCGAAACCATTGGAGGGTTTTCACTGGCGAAGATAAAGATTAGCGAGGGCGACCCCGAGATTGTCGAGGGTTTGCATGTCCACAATGGAGGAAGACTCATTGTGGCTCTCTCCAAATCTTCCAAAGTGGTCTTGCCATCCGGAACAGTAAACCTAAGAAAAAACGATGTGATATGGATGCCCCCATGGACCCTGCACAGTTTTCTAACGGGAGATTTTCTCGCTCTCCATCCGAATGAGGCGGGCTGGAATCACCCAGAGGCTTTCCTTCCCTATCGAAGCTAGAGTCTAGGACCTACCCAAACTGCTGTCTTTGTGATGTAAACCGAAGCCTGCCTACCGCAGGCAGGCAATCCAGAATTCTTGATGCCTACAAATAAGTCTAGGTTGCTTCGCGCAGAGCGCTCGCAAAGACGAAAAGAGGGCTTTGTGTAGGTCCTATAAATAAAGGTACTGGATGCCTTTATTTAATCTTCGTAAATAGGATGAGGCCTCACGCGGAGAAACCAGTATTCACTGCCTAATTTCTTCACATACTGTGAGTTACGAAATTCGGATTTACTCCCTCCCCCTGGCCAGCCTGCCTGCGGTAGGCAGGGGGGAGGGGCAATTTCGTAACTCAAAGTCACATAGCGAACGTGAATCTTATAATTTACTGAAAAAGCGTACTCATTCTTGAGTTTTCCGTGCAAATGGTTAACTCGATACGCCACTTTTTAAGATAACAGGGGGGAATGATGTTGAGAAACACCATGCGACTAGAGAAGCAAGAACGTGAGCAGACTCGCGAGGACACCCGCGACAAAAATATTCCTCGTCACCTTAAAAAGCAGACGCTTCGGCTTGTAATAGTAACGTGACATGTTGTAGATCTCTTTGGCGTACTCTTTCGTAATGGCGGGAATGTCTCCCACCAACAGCTCGAGGTCATCGTGCAACCGCTACGCGCTCGCGTAGCTCGCGATATGCTTTTGATAAAGCAGGCTCTCCTTTTGACCGCGCTTGCGCATGGCCTTGGGAGGATGAATGGCGAAAAGGCCGACAAGGGCCGCGGCGGCACTAAAGACGGCCAAGACGACAAGCGGTAGATTCTGCTCACTCCCAATTTTCAAAAGCTGGCCGAGTGAAAGCGCGAAAACACCGGAGCTAATGCCGACAAGAATATTCGTTTGGCTGTCGAGATGGGTCGTAATGTCGAGCAACTTATCCAATATTCCATCCACGAGGCTTATGGCCGCACCTATATTCTTTTTTGGGTCGTTTTCGCTCATATAAGTAGTTGTCTTTTTATACCAATAAACTCGTCAATCAAGACAATCTCCCCCGTCCACCAAAATTTTGTGGGACCTTTGAGGAGGAGAAGGAAATGATTGAGCAGACCATTCTTTTCACTAAGCACATTAAAGATCAGGCTCGACAGCACGGTTATCTCACTATCAAACAACAAACTCCGGAACAAAGTTTAGAAGATTTTCTTCGTATTGTCGAGTCGGAGTAGTACAAATCAAGGGGTCAGAAGCCTTCATTGTTTACTTGTAGATGTCGTGGTCGCTCACGCCGAGGAGGGCGACTTTATTCTTATCTATATAAGTAAAAGCAACACGATTTCGGTAGTCTATTGAGAATGCATGGCAATCTTTGTATTTGCCGTGTAGTTTGTGGACATCAAGTTTCTTGTGGTTTTCTCGATCTCTGAACTCCTCAATCTTTTTTTTCACCGCTTCTTTGAATGCCGGCTCTAGTTTTTTATACCGCTTGAGGAAAGATGGTGTGTAACCAACGGTGAGCAATGTCATGCTACTTGATCTTTTTAGCGAGTTCGTCGAGTTTACCGTAGAGTACCTTGCCCTCCTTGGCTTCTTTCTGTGCTTTCAAAAGTGAAGCTACCGCTTGATCCTCTTCCAGCTCTCGCAAGGCATGACGCACCACTTGCGCTTTGTTCTCTGCATAACCATGGTCAATCATGCGTTCAATGAATGCTTCTAGTTGTGGGGTCAAGGGTACAGATAATGTAGACATAAGTTTTGGTTGATTATAAGTACGATACTATAATATGACACTATCATACCTTGTTTCTTTCGGCAATCCTAACCCATGTAACACCTCACAACTCTGAGTGACGTGTCGAGGAGCTTGTGAGCCTGCTCTTCATTCTCTGCACCGATGAAGACTTGGTAGTACATCTTAGAAAGACGACGAGAACTTACACCGATTCTTTTGCTCCAGGCCCGAGGTGCTCAATCGTATCACCATCAACTTTAATCGCTTGGCCGTCTTGTAACACGTATATCTTCCAAGGGAAATCCATCACCTCTTGTAAGTGTTTCTTACGTGCAACAACGGTTTCAACAGGCCCACCTGTGGTAATGAAATCTACGACCCCTAATCCCACATGATCTGTGGGGTCATTCGCCTCCCACCAGGTGAAGCCGATATCTGGCTGTGGCAACATGGAGCCCGCGCTTCCCCCCACATACACGACTCCTCGCGCAAGCAAATCCTTTAAATAGGATCCTAGGTTTGCCTTCTTGGCCCAATCGAGTAAATAATTTACGTCGCCACCACCAACATCGATAATATCAACGCTCTGCAACTTTTCTTTCAGTATTTCTGGGTCTTCCTTTAAATCTGCGACGATGACATCGTATCCTCTTTGTCCAAAAAAACTCTTCTCGGGCTCTAGCTTCCGTTCAATGAAAACCAAATTGGTTTGTCCACCGCAAATCACCTTTTTCATATGCTTCCGGTATCTGATATGCCAGTTCGTCCTCTAAAGAATCAATCTCGATACCTTGTTTTTTGAGATACGTACGATACTGCTGGTCGGTACATGCCACATCATTTTGCTTCATAATATCTGGAACAGCAAATGTGCCCGCAATCTCTTGTGGCGCGTATTTTATAGCCTTCTTTTCCAGATAGTCCCGATACTGACGACAAATGAGACCGTCTTCAGATCGGCCCACCTTGATTGTTTCGTCGTGAGCTAAGATCTCTAAAAGTTTTTTACTTCTAAGACTGAATCCTCCGTTGCCAATGTTCTGCTCTGCATTTTCTTTATAATACCCAATCCAGGGAGCACCGATATAATCGTAGGACAGGAACTCGTCTCGCCAGTTGGCGGCACTCAAGACAAAACCGTCATATTGAAAGATTAAAACAAATTCGGTCTCAACATGCTCATTTAACTTTTTAATCAAAAACTCAGAATACGCTTCGATCGAGCCTACTTTGTCTATCTTCACTACATCTTTATCGTCAGACTCAATCGAGGTAAGTAGCTTCACAGCCCCAAACTCTATATCCTTCACGCAAATATCCCGAGCAATTTTAAGTCGGTTCAGCTCGACACAATCGAGACCAAGTAATGTGACGTTCTTGAGTTGGAGCATGAAATGTTATTGTCCGTCTTTGTTGAAAGAATCCATCCCGACAACAAGGTCGGCCATTTCTTTAACTCTGTAGTTTTCTAGATAGAATGCATAGGCCTTTTTGAAATAGTCTGAGAACTTTCTTGATTCTTCTGTTGGTTCGAAAAGACCTTCACGACCAAATCGTCGCACATCGGCCACAGCAAAATCAGCATCAACATAAACCAATTTTTCAATCATGTGAACGAGGCTCTTTTCATACAAGAGAAACGGACCTTCGATGATAATGGGCGCAGCAGCACTCGCCAGCTCGGCTTGTTGCAAGAGCTCGGCAACACCTTGGTTCTCCACATACTGATCAAGGATGGCTACAGGATCTTCAAGCACAACAAACTTCTCCAGCTCAACTGCAGGCGTGAAATCGTCTACACTAAATACCTTCACGCCATCCATCTGTCGTGCGACAGAATGAGCAAGAGTAGTCTTGCCTGATCCTGAATATCCTTCGATGCCGATGACGCGCACACCATCGCTCTTCCACTTTGTTATAGATTCTAAAACTTTCATTTGAGTGCTATGAGCGCCACCGAGCACGCAAATGATGGTGCTTGTGCTTCGATAGATACTTTCAGTTCTTCTAGTGGCAACCAAAATACTTCTGCTTTCCAGTCCTTCTCTTTTTTCGTAAGTCGCCTCTCCCCCTTTATGCCTTTTACCTGTGCTCGGAAAAGATGTTCTTCTTGGATATGTTTCTTTCCTTCTTTGCCGACACCGTACTCAAACACATAACCTAGTTCTTCAATGTTTTCTATTTCGCATCCTGTCTCTTGCTTCGCTTCTCGGGCAAGAGCATCGAGAATAGTTTCTGGAGCTATCACGCCTCCTCCCGGGAGGCCGTAGTGATTTGGGATGTTGCCACCAATGGCTGCTACTTTTCCATCGCCGTCCATGAGCACCATGCGCACTGCGTCACGCTGAAAAGGGTATGATGAATCTGCTACCGGCTTCCGGTCTGGAAAAATGTCGTGCTCGCGAAGTGTAGCGAGGAGTTTCATAAGTTAGTGAGAAAGTCTTTCACCTCGGTCTGGTTATGAAGACGAACCACTTTTTTCTCGGCTCCATATTGTGCAATCGCCGTCTCAATACGTGGATGGCTATAGCGCGGAAAGTTCCAGATGTATTTGAGAAATTCGAAATCAATCCTTTCTTTCAAGCCAAGGGCAATGTCGGGGCGCACCACGCCGCGGTGCTTCCATAAGCGCATGAACACATTCCAAAAGCATCTCGTCCTAGAAAAATGCAGAAACACAATGATATCTGCTCGTTCAAATCTCTTTCGGAGGATTTCTTTATAACTTAAATAGTTGCCGTCTATTACCCACTCTTCGCCATCAACTGCCTGTTCAAGCCTTGCTATGAAAACATCCTTGGGAGTGGCGACCCAATTAGGCTGCCAATACAATTGATCGATATGGAGCAGGGGTAAATGCAACTTCTCAGCAATTTTCCGTGCCAGGGTAGACTTACCACTCCCACTATTACCCATAACAAGTACTCGTTTCATTTTTCGAGTGTTTCACCTAAAAACTGCAGAAGTCTCTTATTACCCTCCATTAGTAAGAATGAAATCATGGGTACCTCTTCTTCGCTTACTTCTTCTGCCGCCGCAATGAGTCTTTCTTTCAGCGCTTCAAGCGTATAGGTGACTATGTACGCATACTCCATCGCTACGATCTCCCCCTTCCACCAAAATTTAGCTGGACCTTTGAGAATTGGCCCGCCGAGAATGAGTTTCTTTTCAAGCAACGCGTCAAGCAACTTCTGCGCCTACTCTTCGTTTTCGGCACTTATGAGGACTTGGTAGTAATTCATATTCATGTGAAGCACTTTGTCGGGGCGCCGAGAATCGAACTCGGTCAGTCTGCTCCTCCCGCCTTTGGACGGGACCCCGCCAGATGGCGGTGGCAAAGCAGTATTAACGTTGAATACTTTGTCGGGGCGCCGAGAATCGAACTCGGTCAGTCTGCTCCCAAAGCAGATATACTACCGGTATATTACGCCCCGACAAAGGGCTCAACTTATTTCTTTAATCAGTTTCTTAAATGCTTCGCTTCCTTTGTACTTTTTTATTTGGAATTCTCGACGAAAGGCTTCCTGCGAGTCTTATACTCTTCCCTATAGACAACCATCCAAGGAATTCCGGATTTAGTAACTCCTACCCTACCAGCATTGTGAACTTTCAAACGTTTTTCAAGGTTCTCGCACGACCCTATATAATACCTACTTGATTTCTCACTCTGTAAGATATAAGTACTATATTGCATTATGTGACTGCTCCTCCCGCTTTTAGCGGGATCCCGTCCGAAGGCGGGACAAAGCAGACGTACTACCGGTATACTACGGCCCGTGTCGTGCCATAGTAGCACAAATACATCGCCCTAGGATAATGCTCACAGCAGGGAAGGAACATCGACCCCGCTAGAGGCGAGGTCGGTGTGAGGAGAGAGCCCCGACGCGAGCAAGTCGGTCGGGGTAAATTTTTCCTTCCCTTGTGTGAGCGGGCGAAGCCGATGCCTCACCCACCGCTACCACTCAAAGCTCACGAACCGTGTTCGCAAGCTTATTCGTAGTGCCGATTTAGGCGAAACCGAAAGCACGCGTTTTTGATTGTGAGCCCAACACTTTTTTGCTAATATGCGGGCATGACCACAGCACACACAAAAGAACGGCCAGTACAAAATGTTCGCGGCCTATCACTCAATAAGCTCCGACTAACAACCTCGCTTCCGAAAAGTCTGACCAAGGCCGCTGGTTTACTGCGTGGCAAAAGCGCAGGACTTCGTAGTCACACCGAGAAGGTACGGAAAGAATGGGGTCGGAGGAAAGGCTCAAAATGACAATCGACACCAATATTCTCGTCGCCTATCTCGATGGAGATAAAGGAGTGATAGACAGTATCCGCTCCTGGAGACGAGCCGGGGCTACCCTCATTCTGTCCACGGTAGTTGAAACAGAGCTACTCTCCTATTCAGCCTACAGCCCGGAAGACCGACGAGATGTTGAGCTCTTTCTTGAAGAAAACTTTTTGTCGGTTTCTTTTGATCGCACTCTCGCCCGCATAGCTGCCAACATTCGCTCGGTTCACAAAATAAAGTTTCCCGATGCCGCCATCGCGGCAACCGCTCTCGCCACCCAAACACCCATAGTCACTCGCAACATCAAGGATTGGCGAACCTCTTCTTCCACGCCGGCCCCTTGGCCGAAGCCGTTGCGGAGCGCGCCGCGCTCCACGGCCGTGACGCGGTGCGGCTCATCCGAGACCAGTTCGCCATAGGTGGCGAAGATCTCGACAGTGACGGTTTCGCCGTCACGAACTGCCGACCCTGGGACGACGCGGAAGTTTTGCGCCGGATCGTACACGCCCCGAAACCCAAAGATCGGGGCGTACTCGCCACCAGGCGAAGTGGTGGGGGGATAGTGGATATCCCAGAATTTCCCCCCTTTATCTACGATCCGGGTGGGCTGGCCAAGCACCAGTGCACGCACAGGCTCCAGGCTTTCGAACAGACGCTCGTCGAGCGCCTGTGCATGCCGAAACTTGAGCATTTCCAGGAGACGCTCCAGCTCCACTGCGACAGCGTCGGGCACGACTAGTGCGTCCGCCATGGCATCGCAGCTCCGGAGCCACGGGTACTTAACCGGTGTTGCCACCGGCTTCAGTTGCCCGAGTCTGGGAAAGTTGCTCCCCTTGGTGTTCGCGGGGACAAAACTCCATCCCCACTCCATATCTTCCGCTCTATCGAGAAGGCGGACGATCTGGGCGCGATCTGTCTCGCGAACGAGATCGCAGACCCAAGTCTCCCGCTCCTTGGGTTGTTTCCCGTCCTTTGCCGGCACGAGAAACTTCCCACTTTTGCGGTTATCGAATCCTCCGTACTCTTGCGAGTACAGGAATCCCTTCGCCTGGTTGCGAAGGGATTTCACGGGCCGCGGCCAGTTTGTTTCTGGCCTCTCGGTTATTTCAACGTACTTCATTTTTCTGCCTCCTGTCGGACTTCGTCTGACATCTCCTTGTCGACAATCCTCGTTACGAGGATTGTCGCCATCTGCTCTACGTTCCGATACACTGTAACGGGGACGTAGCACCCGTTACGGAGCAAGGACTTCCTCCAGCCAACGATCGGCTGAGCGCCCTTGTTGGAGCCGTACGCGTACGGCCTTCCAAACACCGGCGTCCAGCCGAAGCCCTTCACTATCTGAGAAGGGTTCATTGGCCCGCCGGGCAAGCCGGCGCCCCGCGATCCCATGTCGCCGAGCAGTGCTTCGCGCTCGCAAAATACACAAGCGCGACAGTCATTGCTGGGTACCGTGCACGTTCCGCACGTGCACGATAGCCCGTCTCCGTGTATTCTCTTCATTTCTCACCTCTCTCCCATCTTTCGCCCAACATGGGCGCGGCTGTGAGATGCCGTGGTGTATCCTCCTCCCGACACCTGTCGGGGTAGAACACACCGAGAAGACCGCTTCTTGTTCGCGCCTCAATCTCATGTCGAGGCGGAAACGGGCTTTTCGGTGGGTTGGGGGATGAGTGTTCGCAGTAATCACAGACTGCACTGACATTCTGACATTCTCAAGAGTTTGAATTACGAAACTCGCAATACTGACGTCATTGCGAGCGCAAAGCGCGAAGCAATCCAGAAAATACGGCTGTGATTCATGGATTGCTTCGGACTAAATTCCTCGCAATGACGAGTTTCGTAATTCAAAGTCTCAAGAATGTTGGAATGTGTACTGTCGGATCTTGTTGTCGATTTTGTCTCGTTCCTGATGCGCATTATCCTCGTCTTGATTCCGCGCCCTGATTGCAAAGTTTAGAGGGCGTTTTGTGCTCAGTCGGCCCGCTCACAGCAGGGAAGGAGCGTCGACCCCGCTAGAGGCGGGGTCGGCGTGAGGAGAGAGCCCCGACGCGAGCAAGTCGGTCGGGGTAAATTTTTCCTTCCCTTGTGTGAGCAGGCGAGACATGGGCCTCACCCACCGCTACCACTCAAAGCCAACGAAACCGTGTTCGCAAGCTTATTCGTAGTGCCTATCTGTGCAAGATAGGACTTCGAGTGCGGCCAGACGTGCGTCTGACCAGAGGGGCGGGTCCGTATTACGGGACCCGCCCCCAGAATTCAATCTTCGATCACTTCGCTCACGTTGGGGTGCCACCAAGGCCTCACGGCCTTGAGCACCCGGAGCTGGTCCGGGCCCCAAACCTCGGACACCTTCGTGTCCGAGATCCTCTCACAGGATGCGTCAAGGCGGTAGAACTTCACCTCCACTGACTTTGAGTTACGAAATGCGAGTTTTTCCCTCCCCCTGGCCAGGGGGAGGAGCCATTTCGTAATTCACAGTTACAGAAGCACGAAATCTTAAATCTGAAGCACGAAACAAGCACCAAACAGGAAGCTCTAAATATGAAACAGGATTTGTTTAGACATTGTTTCTTTGGTGCTTAGAATTTGTTTCGTGCTTCAGATTTATTGCTTCGTGCTTACCTTGAATAAACAAGTAATACCCTCTCCTCAAACTCGCTCCATCACAAAATAGAGCACTCCATTTTCAGCACGATGAATGCGCGAAACCACTTCGCCTCCGGCAAACAGATCGGTAGGTGGCTTCGAGTGCGGAAGTTTGGGGTTGAAGGCAACGACGCGATAGTCGCCCTCATGAGACTCTGAATTATGAAGTTCGGATTTCTTCCCTCCCCTGCCTGAGGGGAGGGCTGGGGTGGGGTGGGAGAGGCGGGATAGACTCTGAGACGTATTTGTATTTCTGAAACCTACCCCCTCCCAACCTCCCCCTGGCCAGGGGGAGGAGTAATCTCGTAAATCACCCTCGTGGGCATTTTCCAAAAGGGCCACGCGCAAAATGTCCGCGCCAGTAAGATTCGGCCCGTGCAAACGCTCGCGCCGCTTATCATCACGTCGCAAATGAAACTGCCAATGAGACTCTCCCTCGCTCACGCCATCTATTAAAAATCCGTTCTTATTTACATAAGTCGGAAGCATGGGTTGGTCGGGCATGGATACAGCCTCCACGATGCCGTGCTTTGCTTCGCGTTCGAGAAGCGAGTCGAAAAGGGCCGGCCCAAGCTTGTAGCCTCGCACAGCGGGATCGACGTTGTAAGAACCAGCATACATGGAGCCGTTCGGAAGCTTGGTAAAGCGCACAAAAGCCGCCAATTGTTCGGCCCCGGTGTTTTTGTTTTTGCAGACAAGAAGATGGAAGCGTTGAGAGGGATCTGCTATAGCCTCTCTGAAAGTGGCGCTAATCTCATCAACAGTCTCTTTTTCCTTATGTGCCCAGTTGGCTCGAAAAATGCGCTCCATGGCTTCTCGATGAGTAGCCGCTTCTGCCGAGCCTCCCCGGACCGTGCGTACCTCCACCCCTTCCACTTCGGACACATCAAAGTCGGGCTCGGCACTCCGCACTTTTACTACGGCGGCAAGAACGACGAGGTCTTTTTTAATTGCTCGCAGATTGTCTATCAGCCCCCGCGCTTTGTGAAATCGCTCACTGGCGTCATGGGTAGCCGCGCACTCACGGGCCGCATCTACGAGCACGCGCTTGGCTCGCTCCTGTAACAAAACCCACACTTTTTCTTTCACTTCTTCTGATAAGGTAGCCACTTCTCCCACCTTGTCACCTTGCAACCCAAGTGGCCTCTTGTCACTTTTCTCTGCCAAGAGAGCGGTCGCGCGCGCCACCTCCTCGGCCGCGTCTACAAGCTCCGCGTACTTGGCGAAAACAGCCACACCAAGGGTCTGTGGCACACCCTGCTTTTTATCTGTAAGAGCCAAAATGTCTCCACTCACATCCTCACCATGGGCGGAGGCAAAAAACGTGCGCAGAAAGTTTGTCCCATAGCGTTCTGTCCCAGCAATGATCGCCTCCTTCTGCTCTGGTGCCCTCACTACGGTCTTCCCCACCCACACTTGCTCGGGCCAAGTGAGGGCGCCGTGCATTCCAACCCCCGAAGACAGGGCGATCTCGTTTGAGAGCTCGTGGATAAAACGAAAGCCGACAAAACCATCCTGTCTTGCCCGGTACTCACCCGCCGACTCATCCTTCATTTTGTCCATGTATGGAAAGATGTGTTCACCCAACCTACGTGGAAAAGAGACTCGAGATTTGTCGCCGACTTCCCCCAGCTTCTCCTCCATCTCATCTACGGTAGCCAAAAAGAGAACGTAACTTTTTGCGGGGTCGTCGGAATCCTTCAAAAGAGCGGCCTTGCCTTCAGCAAGTGGGCTGACCGTCATACCGGCAAACTGTTTACCGAGCGAGTAGCGCGCCCCAGCCAAATAAAAAGTTCCCTTCTCGCTCACTTGCACCTCTCGGCGAAACGTACGTCCGGCCACGCTCTCGGTGTCAGCTCGGAAGTCTTCCGAGCGAAACAAACCGGCAGAGAGCAAGCGCGGGCAGGAGCGACGGAGGTAGTCGAGGGGCGAGTTTCTAAAAGTGTGCACATTGTCTTCCGACCCGCCGACGTCGCCGTAGGTGTTGGCGAACCAGTTTGCCGAAAATGGCCGCTCGTTGCCATCATTATCAAAAACCACAATCTTACCAGTCTCGCCATCACGATAACCAAGCTCGCCGAAAATCATCTTCGACAAATAGAGTTCATCGAGACGGATACTGCTTCCGTCTGCAAGAGCGAATCGGTCGTCCCATTTTTTGTTAAATCCAAAATCCCAAAAGTTTAAGTAGTGTTTATCTTGCTGTTCTGTTATGTATTCCGCATCAAAGGCATGCTCTTCGCTGTCGGGCAGATAAAACAGACGTTTCGGTGTCAAAAAGTTTTTCGGAGAGCCTTGCTTCTTTCCAAGACCACTTAGAGGATAACTATCGCCAGAAACATTATAACCTTCTCTGGCAGACTCATACTCACCTAGAGAAACGACATACTCATCCTGGAGCAGATGTAAAAACTCACTTTTGCTAAATCCAATGTTCTCTACCTCTTTTTCTTTGCTCAAAGAACGGTTGCCAAACTTAAGTTTCTGAAGACGCTCAATGTCTACGACGGCAATACCATCTCGCTGTCGCCAAATCCCAAGACTAGTCAACTGCTCGAGCAGTTTTTGCCTTCGCTCCACAAGCTCTTCGTCTGATCGGCTCTCTCGCCCATCTCTTTGTTCGGCTCCCAGAAAGGCGGTGCCAGATGGCAACTGCTCGCTACCCTCTTGTATTGCGGTTGTGGTCGCCAAGTTTCTCATCTAAACAGTATACGTCAATTCGCGCGGCGGCGTTGTGGACGATGGGAACAGGAATTAGAGCACAGGCCACAGGGCGTAGGGCATAGGCATCAAACTAGGGCGTAGGACTCAGGGCGTAGCGTATAGTTCACTATGTCCTACGCCCTACGCCCTGTGCCTACCCCACATCCTCCAGATATCTCACCCGGCCCGCCTGTTTTTCGTCGTCTAGCTCTACCACTATCACATCAAGTTGCCAGTCGAGGTCTTCCAGATTTTCATTCTCAAGAAAGATGCTAATGATGCGGTGAAGGCGTCTTAGTTTCCATGGGTGGATATTCTCCTCCGCCTCGTACTCATCTTCGCTTCCGGATTGTCCTATATAACGTCTCACTGATTTCACTTCCACAAAGTGAATCGTGTCCTTTAGGCGCGCCACCACGTCGAGCTCGCCCCACTTGCGCCGGTAGTTGCGAGCGATAATCTTAAAGCCCTTCCTCTTGAGCCAAAGAGTAGCCATCTCCTCCCCCAAATCACCCACTTTCTGTTTTTCTGTCTTCATCTTTCTTTTTCAAGCTTAAGCGATTACACATTTTCGCTTTATACTGATTGTGACGGCCTATGACACAAAACTCCCTGGTTGCCAGCAAAAATCAATCAAAAAGACAGTTTTTTGGCCAATATGCGTCCTTTATCAACACTGTCCCCAGACTTATCCACAGTTTTTTGTACAAATGCCCTTATTTTCCCACTTCTCGGACAGAGTAAGGACGTCTTTTGGGTGAAAAATGCCGGCGATCATCAGAAATGATACAAAAATAGGCCACCATCGCGTGGGAACAATGACACACTTAGTGTGCGGGTGGGGAGAATCGGTCACAAGTTACTAAGCTTTTTGTTTCGCTTCGCCTGTCCCGACCAAAGCGTCGGGGCTCACAAAAATCTAAGTACTTTCGACCCCACCTCGGCCTGCGTCGCCTTGAGGTACAAGGCGACGGCTTCGCGGCCTGCGGCCTTCGATTCTCCCCACCCTGCTCAAAAACACAGTCGCAAACCGCCTCGCGGTTTTCTCGTTGTTTTTGTGCGGGTGGGGAGAATCGAACTCCCGCTGACTGATTGGCAACCAGCCGTTCTACCATTAAACTACACCCGCTTTATTTAGAGCCTATTCACGCTCTCGCACTCTAAAACCGCCATCGGGAGTATATCAGAATAACCCTCCAGTTGAAAACTCCTTGCCTTCGGAGTCGTCCACACTTGAACCACCGCTAAATATGGAGCTGTACTCTCCTAAAAACTCATTAAACACCTCCTCGAAGCTCATCGCCCCCTCGGGCTCTTCTATCACCACCGGTTGATTGTGGTCGCCAATAGTAAGCTCAAGCGCTAACGACGTATGCCCTTCAAAAGTAGGGTTCACCTCTTCAAGGGTGCTCGCGAATGAAAACTTCCGAAGCTGTTTATCGCTTTTACCTATCCAGACATCAATCTCCGTCTCTACTAAGCGAGCAAGCCCTTTTTCAAGCTCGAGGCGCTCTTCACCCACAAGAGGCTCTTCATCGAAAATACGCGCAAGTTCATCAGCAAACATAGTCGCGCCCGCCATATTAATACCGAGGCGATAATGGTAGCTCGTAACTCCATTGACCGCCTCTGAGTCCAAAACTTCGCGCACTTCGACCAGTTCCGCCCTTACGAAAGCTTCTTGCACTTGGGCGAGCTTTTGCGCGACACTCTCGCTATTTGCTTCCGTTTCCTCATCAGTCGAGGAGGCCATAATAGCCTCAAGCTCCTTTTGTAGGTCTGTAAATCCAAGTGACTCTCTCACCTCTTCGGGGACAATAACGATCCAGCGTCCGTTGAAGGCCGATAAGTCTAGGTACTCTATCTTCGGCAAGTTGCGTACCCGTACATACACTTTTGTGTTGAAGTTGCGCAAATCAAGGCCAAAACGAAACGGAATAACATCTTCCCGTCCACTCGGGCTCATTTCGCCAATGAGGTCGAGTTCGGTCGATGAAAGCGGGCGCTCGAGGTCGGTGATATCAACCACTCCTTTTACGAGCGTAGTGAGGCGCTTCTGTTCGCTTGCGTGGCCGGAGCCGCTCTCCGATGGTGAATGATCGCCGGGCCTTTCTCCAACTCCCCCTGCCAGAGCCTGCACTCCCCCGCCCATTAGCGCGCTCGTCGGATCTAGGGACAGATCACTTGCGATATCAACAGTGCCCGTGTAGGTAAAACGGTCAAGGTCGGCCAGATTAGCGAGCATCTGCCCTAAAACCATCTCCGGTGTCTCTCTGGTATAGACAAAGTAGCCATAAGCACCGCCGGCAACGGCAATGATGGTGAGGACAAGAAGTGTCGTCGCCCACACCCAACGACTCTTGCCGGTGGCCCCGCCCGCGCTCTGTGTCGCATTAAGGACAGAGCCCTCTACCGGCTGACTTTTGTTGTCGTCTATTGCTACTCCAGCTTGTCCTTTAGAAACCTCCGTGGAGGTCTGCGTGGGCGCGAGCACGCTTGGGCCCTGCGTGGCGAGCGGATGAAGTATTTCTGTGAGCGCAATCTGTGAGGCAGGTGGAGCGGATGGCGTGGCGCCCGGAGGGTTTTGCGGCACGACGGAAGGGTGGTCAGCGGGTGACGCTTCAGCACTCGCCTCAGGATGGACAACCTCGGCCAGCATATTTTCAAGGTCCTGCGGAGGACGGGTTTCCCGCACGGTCTCACCTCGAGCATTCATCGGCTGTGACAAAGATTCGCTTGTGGTGGCTACACCACTTTCCGGTGCTCCTGCTGGCATAGAGCCGCTTGTGGGGCCGGCTACGCCTTTTGGCGCAAGACCGCCAGCAGGACCGGCGGCACTCTGGCTAGATGAAGGCCTGCTTGCGGGCGCTACCGCACCTTGAGGTGGTGTGGTGTGCCCCGTCACTCGAAAAGCCTCCGCGAGGTCGTCGGCCGTCCATCCCCCCTCCGCCATCAAATCCTGCGAAATCTTTTCTTGGGAGACTCCCCGCGAAAACTGCCGAGCGATATAGTCTATAAGGTCCGTGCTTATCATGCTTCAAGTATACCTGCTTGTGGTGCTCGCAGAAAGTGGAAAGTAAAAAACTCTTTCGTGATGGGAAAAACAAAATCTCCTGCGTGCGGCCAGTGTTCTTCCGTCTGCTTTTTTACAGTTTTGAGCGGTGTGACTCCGCCGCACCGCTGACAATTTCAAGTTTTTCTTTGGCGGCAGCAAAACGAGTACAAAATCTATGAAAGTATTACCTACAAACCATGTAGACAATCTGCCCGTTTGGTGCTCCGTAAATCGGAAAATCAGGATAACCTTTCAGCCAAACAGCAAGGCCTCTTGTTTTGTTAAGGACAACAGTGCTAACAACATTTTCGTTGAACCAAACGGCCATGAGTTTTGTGGCACTGTTTTCAACGATTGCAAAATTATCGCCCTCGCTTGTTCCAATTCCAACTGAAGCACCGGTAAGAAAATTGAGGGTTTGAGAGTCCTTGATATTCATTGCAACCTTGTCTGTTCCCTTAGCTACATCACCTTCGATTCCGTTAGTAAGATATTCTTCCGGACTCCCGATGATATATGCAGACAACAAGGATTCGCATGCGAAAGAAGTATTACCTGCAACACTAAAGGTATGGGGGAATGGGACTTTCAAGCTAGCCCCACCACCATCACTTTTTTGGGAAAAGAAATATCCACCGATAGCGATAACAGCAATAATCAAAACAATAAGACCTTTATTGATTTTTGATTTAGATGTTTCTGTTTCCATAATGATGTAAATAAATTTTCTTCCCCCAAAATTAAAATATGGTTTGAACCGATGTTTTTCTTCGGGTTCTTTTGCGGTTTTGAGCAGTGCGGCTCTGCCGCCTTGGCGAACCAAAACCGCTTGATTCTTCCTTTCTTCGTGTGGTCACGGATATTTTCCTCGCCGTCGCTCGGAAAATTCCTCGACCCCGTCTCGCGGCCTCACCTGCTGGCTCGGCATCGCTCCGACTTGCACACGTACATGCAGAAGCAAAGCAGTTTGCTTCTGCTGTCGTATGCTGTAATTATACACTTTGCGCGAACTTTTTTCGAGCGGAAACTGGACGAATGAATCAGTCCCGCCACCGCC
>PCYI01000005.1 GCA_002774795.1 Candidatus Vogelbacteria bacterium CG10_big_fil_rev_8_21_14_0_10_51_16
TCAGCATCCCGCCGTGATGCAATTCCGGATTGGGCCAGGATACGCCAGGGCATTTTGAAATCGAGGGTGAGGGTGCGGTTGGCCAGCGTGGGGTTCGAAATGCGTCGGTGATCTCCGCATTGTGCACTAAAGTGCATTCCGACTTTTTGAAAACGCAATATCAACATGGACTTACTTAATTAATTTTTTCAATCATATGAGCAAATTCTTTTTGTACGCGCGTAAGTCAACCGATGAGCCAGATCGTCAAATTTTGAGTATTGAAGCACAGCTTGCTGAAGTGAAAGAATTTGCAGAGCGAGAGCATCTCGAGATTGTAGAGAGCTTTATGGAGTCCCAAACAGCAAAAGAGCCTGGTCGTCCCATATTTAATGATATGCTCTCGCGGATTGAAAAGGGAGAAGCGTCGGGAATTGTCAGTTGGCACCCCGACAGATTAGCGCGTAACTCGGTTGATGGCGGTCGTGTCATTTACCTTATGGATACTGGCAAGCTCGTCCAACTGAAATTCCCGACCTTCTGGGCGGAGAGTACTCCGCAAGGAAAGTTCATGTTGAATATCGCGTTCGGGCAAAGCAAGTACTATGTAGACAACCTATCAGAGAATGTTAAAAGAGGGTTGCGTCAGAAAGTGCGGAGAGGCGAATGCCCCGGTCCTGCGCCCAGCGGATATTTAAATGACCAACTCAAACATGTACATGTTCCTGACCCCGAGCGGTTTCGCCTCGTCAAAAAGCTCTTCGAGCTCTACGCAACAGGGGAACATTCTCTGAAAGATTGCCGTGACTTGATTACTGCCCTCGGCCTCGTGAGTCGCACCGGCAAAGTGCTTTCCCTTTCTATTATCCAAAAGATCCTGCGCAATACCTACTATTACGGTGTCTTTAAGTTCAAAGGTGAATTGTATGAGGGAAAGCACGAGCGAGCCGTGTCAAAGCAACTCTATGATCAGTGCCAGATTGTCATGCGCGGCAAGGCGCACCCGATGGAACGTGGTAAGCAAGAGTTCGCTTTTCGTGGTCTCATGTATTGCGGTGAGTGTGGTGGTGCGATTACCTCCGAGCGTCAGAAAGGTCACAACTATTATCGCTGCACGAAAAAGCTCGGTACTTGTTCGCAAAGGTATGTGCGTGAAGAGGAACTTGCCGCACAAGCAGCAGCACTGCTCAAGCAAGTTGCATTGTCACCTGCCTCCGCCGAGTGGATGCTCGGGGAATTAGAGAAGGAGGAGCATGACTCTGCGGAGGCAGGGAGAGCCGCCGTTCAATCTCTAAATCTGCAAATCAAGCAGGTTGAGGAGAAGGTTGACCAGCTTCTCGATGCCCGGCTTGAGAATATCTTGAGCAACGAGGAGTATGTCGCCAAAAAGAACCAACTCCTCAACCAGAAGCTTGATTTGCAGGCAAAATTAAAAGAGATTGAGCGGAACGGCTCTCTTTGGTTCGAACTTTGCCGGAACTTTATTCGAGAGAGCAGTGAGGCCACGGTTTCGGCTTTGCCCGAGAATTTTTCCGCTCAGAAAAATTGGATCAAAAAAGTCGGCTCGAACCCCACGCTGGCCAACCGCACCCTCACCCTCGATTTCAAAATGCCCTGGCGTATCCTGGCCCAATCCGGAATTGCATCACGGCGGGATGCTGAATTTCCGACCGAATTTTCGCGAAACGATTTCAGGCGGAGGGGGAGGGATTCGAACCCTCGAGACCTTGCGGCCTACCGCATTTCAAGTGCGGCGCACTAGACCAACTATGCGACCCCTCCCATACTTTAAGTTACGAAACTCAACACACTCTTAATCACTATCACAACTCACGATCCAAGAGTTGCATACTAGCAAAAATGACCACTAAAATCTACGGCCCCTCCGGCGAACATCTATAGTTCTCCACACAGGGCATTGCAGAGCTTTGGTTGACTTGATAGCATTTAGGAGGAAACAAACAAATGGTCGAGAGTTTTTATTATTAACGCAGTTACACAAAATACATGATGTCAGGAAAATCGTGTTCCGGTTCCAAGGTCGGCTGGTGGCTTTTGCTTATCGGCGGACTTAACTGGGGTATTTTGGGTCTAGGCTACTTTTTCGGAAAGATGTGGGAGTGGAACGTTGTCCACATGATCTTTGGTCAATGGTTGTGGCTTGAGGCACTTGTCTACCTCCTTGTAGGTATTTCTGCTTTGCTTCTTCTCTGGGGATGCAAGTGCAAGACCTGTAAGGCGGAGTAGGGAAAAGTTTACAGTTTTTAGTTGGTAGTTTACAGAATGGGCCCGGTACACTTCAGTATCGGGCTCATTCTTATTCTTGCCTAGTCTTGGCGATTGGCGTACTTAAGCGTACAGTAATCAAAGTCGGCAACAGGCCCAGTTTGTTTCAACAAGACCACTTACTAAAAACTAATAACTAATAACTAAAAACTGTATGAGGTTTCTCGGCATTGATTATGGCTCTCATAGAATAGGTCTCGCGCTTTCAGACCACGCGGCCATGTTTAGCTATCCCCACTTAGTTCTTGAGAACAAAGGGATTGCGCGAGCGGTTGAGCTGGTGGCCAAGATTTGTCGCGAAGAAGAGGTGGGTCTCATTGTGGTCGGAGAGTCTCTTGATTACAAAGGAAAAGAGAACAAGGTGATGGTGGAGATTCGTCAGTTTGCTAAGCTTTTAGAAGAAAAGACGGGTATTCCTCTGGAGTTAGAAAACGAAACTCTTACTTCTGCTGAAGCGGAACGTTTGCAGGGGAAGAACAGCATGCACGATGCCGCCGCCGCCGCCATTATTTTACGGAGCTATCTTGAGCGTTCGCGGCGGAGGAGTGACGGGTAGAGAGAAGAGACGCGAGTCAGGAGGCAGGGGGCAAGAGACATGAGTCACGAGATACGAGACATGAGTTAAGAATTATTAGGCATAGGGTATGATTTAATTCGTTACCCTTGACTCATAACTCATGTCTCGTTACTCACTCTTCGTGACGCGACACGAAGAGTTTTTTTCATAGGTCAAAAACGTTGTTCGGAGGGGGTACACCCCCACACTCAACGTTGCTTGTTAATCATTTACCGCTATTTGCTATGCAGGCCCATTGTTCGGACGCCGGGCGTTTTCCATAGGTCAAAAGTTGAGTGTGGGGGTATACTGTAAGAATGCAAGGGTTCACACAAACCATCCTTCGTGCCTTTCCTCCACCACACTACTTCACTATTTGTGGTGCCGGTCTCGACCTTTCGGACGAGTCTATCAAGTTTGTGGAGTTGGCCGACTCTTCACACGGACTTATTCTTGCTCGTTATGGTGAGGAGCGCATTCCTGCTGGGGTCATTGTGGGCGGGCAGATACAGAGGCCTCGCGAACTTACGCAATCCCTGGCGCGGATGCAAAAAAAGTATGAGCTTACTCACGTTGTCGCGTCTCTTCCTGAGGAGCAGGCCTATGTCGTAAAGGTACGTTTGCCGCCCTTAAGACGAAGAGAGTTAAGGGGTGGGATAGAGCTTCAACTAGAGGAGCTCGTGCCTCTAAAAATAGGAGAAGTCGATTTTGCCTATGAAGTGGTGCGGGAGCCTTCTGTGCGCGAAGCGCACTTTGACGTGAGTGTCTCCGTCCTTCCCAAGAAAAGTGTCGCTTCTTATCTGGAGGTGTTTGCAGAGGCGGGACTCACTCCGCTCGCTTTTGAGATTGAGGGTCAGGCGCTTGCTCGGGCGCTTGTCCCACTCGGACTTACTCCACAGAGCACCCTGCTAGTAGACTTTGGTAAGGCTCGCACCGGTATTGCCCTCGTTGAGCAAGGCATAATGCAGTTTGGAGCAACGGTCGACTATGGTGGTTCCAGCCTGAATAAGGAAATTATGCAAGATTTAGAGGTGGGAGAGGTTGAAGCAGAGAGTATGAAGCGTGACTTCAGCCTTGTGCCTGCCGAAAAAGAAAAAGAGTTTTCTAGCCTGGTAAACTCCTCTCTCGCCATTCTTTCGGATGAGATAAACAAGTACAAGATTTTTTGGTCTGACCACCGCGATGAATCTGGCGAGGTTCGCGCGCCAATTGATCAAGTAATTCTCTGTGGGGGTAGTTCTAATATAGCAAACATTGTGAGTGTACTAGAAAGAGCGGTAGGGGTGCCGGTGCGCCACGGTGATCCATGGGTGCGGGTGGCTGGCACAAAAGAGACGGTACCATCATTGCCGGCGCATGAATCTTTGCGCTACGCAACCGCGATCGGTCTTGCTTTGCGTGGCAGTAACTCTGTTTAGTGGGGATTATGTTAGTTCGCCAGAGCATACGCCCTAACCACACTATGATAAATCTTCTACCGACCACCGAGAAAAGAGTTATTCGCGTCCGCTACCGCTTAAGGCGAACAACCGTGGCGTTTTTACTCGCGGGGGCTATTTTGTTTGTCCTTATGCTCATGGCGCTCCCGAGCTACTTCGCCACCACCTATGGTGTGCCCCAAGATGCGCTCGGACAAACGCCAACGCTCAGCGCGTTTGCCGAGAAACAAGAGCAGGTGCGAGTGGCCAATGAGAAGATTAGCGCACTGATGTCCGGACAAGAAAAGCAGGTAAACGTGCCTCTGCCTCCAACAGACGCGATTGCGGTAGTTCTTGTGGCGAAAGATGCGACCGTTGACGGTCGTCTTGGTTCTATTTCCGTCCACTCTTTTGCGTATGAATGGAAACAGGGCTTGAAAGGGGTGGCTAAGAAGACCCCGGTCGCTCTTGTGGTGCGAGGCGTGGCTGGAACCCGCGACGCGTTGCGTGCTTTTGTGGCCACCCTTGAGGCAGACCCGGCAACGGCCACGGTAGACAGTCCGGTAGAAAATTTCTTGCTCGACAAAGAGGCCCCTTTTTTGATAACCGTCACCCTTAAAGCCTTATGAGTAATCGCATCCAAAAAGAAAAGATTTATTTGGTCTCGGCTGGAGTTTTTGCCCTTGTTGTACTAGTGGCTTACGGAACTCTTCTTGGTCGCGTGTATACCGGCAGAAAGGCTGTGTGGGCGGCCATCGCGGCACAGATTAGGCTAAACAAAGAACAGAATCACGCTCTCGACATCGAGCGTTCAATCAGAATCCACGCCGACAAGATCGCCAGCCTAGACCGGTATGTCTTAGCCGAGGAGAATGTACCTGAGTTTATCGAGAGACTAGAGACTATTCGGCTGGTTGCTGGTGCCAGCATGCGCATAGTCTCATTACTTGCAGATGGTGGCGGTAAGGACCCATCTCTAAATATAAAACTAGCGCTTGTCGGGAGTTTTGCAAACGTTACCCATTTTATCCAGATGCTGGAAGCGTTACCCTTGCGAACAGAGATCCGTACAGTAACTCTCTCATATCGAAATGAAGGGGTGAGCTCGAATCGTGTCGGCTTGCCTCTTCCGCGAGGTGGAGGGGGTGACGTAGAAGGGCCGTGGTCGGCCACCGTCGACATGCGCATATTTGGCTTCATTCCTAAAGAGGAAGAATAAATAACATGAAAGAAAGATTGCGGATTTTAAAACAGCATATTGCCATACGCCTCCGTGCTTTTGGTGATCATGACCCGGAATTAATAGACGAGTCTGGCGCGCGCTTGTGGTTGCGGATGCTCGCCCTGGGCTTTGTGGTCATAATATTAGGGACAGTCTTTCATTATCGTTTATATAAAACAATCACAAGGCCTTTGCTGGTTTCCGAATACGATATCACCCCCCTTTTACTTGATAGACAAGCGCTCGACAGGGCTCTCTCTGTTTACCAAGAGAAGGAGCGCCATTTCGATGGGGTTAGCAAGAGTAAAGAGTTTGTATCTGACCCGGCGCGGTGAGCCATTGAAAAGATATCCTAAAACTGGCATAGTAACCTCGACTGTTCGTGTGGTTTAAAGAGTGTTTGTTCGATGCATTTTGGGCTTACAAAGCTTCCGCTCCACTCCTTGGGAGGAGCTTCGATGACTAAGCCCTCCCTTACCAATGCCCCTGTAGTTCAATGGATAGAACTGCGGACTTCCCACCGCCTCTGGCGGGGTCCCGTCCGAAGGCGGGATAAGCCGCTAATGTTGGTTCGATTCCAACCGATGAATGTGCACTACGTGTACGTTCTAAAACTTGATGACAAAAAGCTTTATACCGGCAGTACTTCAGACTTAAGACGGCGACGATCTGAACACGAGAGGGATAATGTGGCATCTACAAAATTCCGCCTTCCCGCAAGACTCTTGTTGTACGAGGCCTATCACCTAAGGAGCGATACAGAAAGACGGGAACGGTTTTTGAAGACAACGGAAGGTAAGCGGTTACTGAAGCAACAGATTAGAGATGTTTTAAGATACGAAAGAGTGATATAACAATAGAGTGAGAGATGCCGGGAGGTTGCCCTCCCTTACCAATGCCCCTGTAGTTCAATGGATAGAACTGCGGACTTCTAAGCCGCTAATGTTGGTTCGATTCCAACCGGGGGCATAAGGACAAAAGAGCCATCTGCATGGCTCTTTTGTACACTTATGCCGGTCGGAGCGATGTCGCGCGTGCGCGTGCGACCGCGAGACGGGGTCGC
>PCYI01000026.1 GCA_002774795.1 Candidatus Vogelbacteria bacterium CG10_big_fil_rev_8_21_14_0_10_51_16
ATTGGGGTGGCAAAGACTTCAGGTTGGTTAACTCTGGCTTGAAACTCTCTTAGTAGCCTTGGTAGATGCTCTTTTCAGACGTGATGGTAAACCTTGCGGATGAACCGGCGCAAGCGCATCCAGATGTTCTCAACCCGGTTGGTCGGTCCAAAGTGGGCCCATGCCGTGGTTGCAGACTTCGTGGCCGTAGCCGAAAAATTCAGGCAGATGATCGTAATTGGGGTTGGCATCGGTGCAGATCAGACTGGCGGGCCTGACATGGTCAAGGATGAGGCGGCCGGAATCGCCTTGTTCACGGCTCAAAACGGCTCTGACCGTGATCTGTCCGCTATCTCTTGCAATCGCTCCCAGCACGACCGTTTGGTTGTCGTACTTCTTCTTGCCGATGAAGGCTTCGTCCACCTCCACGGTACCGCCCAAGACAGGGCTGAAGTCCGGCAAGAGCTTGGAAAACCTCACAAACCAGCGATGAATCGTCGGGTAGGAGAGTCCGGTTATCCCGCGCGTATCCTGCGGCGAGAGTTGGGCAAGCCAAGCGGAAAGCAGGAACCACAACTGCTTTTCTGAAAGCTTTGAGTGAGCAAAGGGGGTGCAGCGTTTCTTTGAAAATTTCAAACGGCATTTTTTACAGAAATATCGACCTTGGATTTTGTAATCATATCTTCTGCGGCACTTCGGACAGTGGATGCCTAGGGGAAAGAAAATTTGCCTTATTTGCTTGGCTATTTGCCCTTCCGAGGGCAGGTGGTGTAGAGTGGACATTGGAACGAAGGTTAATGATATTCTCCAATACCATTCTACTCTTTGTTCCATTTTAGTTAGAATCGCCGGGAAATTAATCACTTGACAGATAAGGTAGATCTATTATAAAATGATTAGACAGCGAAAATAAAAAGCCGGTCGGGCTTTTTTTAGCCTCAAAGAATAATAATTAACCGCTTTCCCTCCTCCCTCTCTTAAAAGGGAAGGGAATAGTGAAAAAAATTATGAATATCAAACCACTAGGTAATAGGATTTTGGTGAAGCAGTCCACCGAAGAAGAAGTGACTGCGTCTGGGATAGTCTTGCCGGAAACCGCAGAAAAAGAAAAGAAGGCCCAAGGAAAGATTATGGTTCTAGGTAATGGTCCCGCTATTGCGGAATTGGGACTGAAGGTTGGCGACACTGTTGTTTTTGGAAAATATTCCGGGGAAGATGTTGGGAAAGAAAAAGAAGGGCTGAAAATTTTATATGTTGGAACCGTTGAAGATAAATCGGAGGTTTTAGCAATAATTGAATAATAAATATCCTTCGAGCGAAGTCGAGAAGTGTTACAGAGTAGGTTCTCGACAGGCTCGAACAATTAAATTTTAATTAAATTAATTTAAAACAATGGCAAAATTGATTCGTTTTACGGAACAGGCCCGGTCTTCTATTAAAGCCGGGATGGATAAACTAGCAGAAGCCGTAAAAGTAACCATGGGTCCAAAAGGCCGATCGGTTATTTTGGATAGAGGTTTTGGCAGTCCAATTATTACCAATGATGGAGTGACCGTGGCAAAAGATATTGAGTTGGAAGATAAATTTGAAAATGTTGGGGCTTCACTTCTCAAAGAAGTTGCCAGCAAAACCAACGATATCGCCGGTGATGGCACCACCACCGCAACTGTGCTGGCTCAAAGTATTACTGAAGAGGGAATAAAAAATATAGTAGCCGGTTCTGACCCGATTGCGATCCGTTCCGGTATTGAAAAAGCGGTGAAAGTGGTAGTCGAGGAATTGAAAAGGATGTCCAAACCCGTTGCCAGTAAAGAAGAGATCGCGCAAGTCGCGACTATTTCTTCCCTGGACCCGGAAGTTGGAAAGCTAATTTCGGAAGTAATGGAAGAAGTCGGTAAAGATGGTGTGGTTACTGTGGAAGAAGGTCAGACCATTGGTTTGGAAAAAGAAGTGGTCAAAGGAATGCGATTTGATAAAGGATATGTCAGCCCGTATATGGTGACCAACGCTGAACGAATGGAAGCGGAGCTAAACGATCCATATATTTTGGTAACTGACCAAAAGATTTCTTCTATCCAAGACGTGTTGCCACTTTTGGAAAAAGTGGTGCAGTCTGGTAAAAAAGAAGTTGTGATTATTGCAGACGAGATTGAAGGTGAAGCCTTGGCGACATTTATTGTTAATAAGCTTCGGGGAACCTTTACCGTTTTGGCGGTTAAAGCCCCGGGTTTTGGTGATCGCCGAAAAGAGATGTTAGGTGATATCGCGACTTTGACCGGCGCCCAAGTTATTTCTGAAGAATTGGGATTGAAATTGGAAAACGCTCAAATTGAACATTTAGGTAAAGCTCGTAGGGTATTGGCTGACAAGGAAAACACTACCATTGTTGATGGTTTGGGTGATAAGGAGAAAATTGAAGCTCGTATCTCCCAAATTCGAAAAGAGCTGAAGATTTCGACTTCTGATTTTGATAAAGAAAAATTACAAGAACGACTTGCTAAACTTTCTGGTGGGGTCGCGGTGGTTAAAGTAGGGGCGGCGACTGAAACAGAAATGAAAGAGCACAAATTTAAAATCGAAGACGCGCTAAACGCGACCAAGGCGGCGGTTGAAGAGGGGATTGTTCCTGGTGGTGGATCGGCATTACTGCGGTCAAGAACAGCGCTTGATAGTTTGTCTGTGACTGATGCTGAAAAAATTGGTGTTCATATTATAAAACGCGCGATTGAAGCGCCATTTAGACAAATCGCTGCTAACGCCGGCAAAACTGACGTATCGGACATTATGCGAGACCTTATGGAAGCAGACGGAAATACCGGCTATGATTTTAAAGAGATGAAAGTTACTGACATGGTTTCCGCGGGAATCGTTGATCCTTTGAAAGTTGTTCGAACCGCTTTGGAGAATGCGTCGTCTATTGCCGCTACGTTTTTGACAACCGAAGCGGTAGTCGTTGATAAGCCTGAGAAAAAAGATTCAGCTCCTGACATGTCCGGAATGGGCGGAATGGGAATGGGGATGTGAAGCGAGCGATAGCGAGCGGAATCCTGCCGAAGTCCTCTTGAGGCGGACGAAGGTGGAGGAATGTAGAACCAGTTCTCAGTTCTTAAATAAAAAAAGCCGCGGGTACTAGCCTGCGGTTTTTGAGTTAATGCGAGTGACAAAGATTTTCAGTCCCGGATTGAGCTTGTCGCTCATTTCAACAGGAAGCATGGAGAGGTGACAGTCGATGCCAGTGATGGTATGAAGTGTCGGGTTGAAAAGTCCCTCCACTCTAGTTCCATCTATATGGCCCGTCAGCATGGAAACTATTTCATCGAGAAGCATCGTCTCGTTTCCGCGTTCCTTCATCGCCTCAAGCACTCCACGTTTATCGTCGACCCAACCTAGCTGCAGTATTTTCTCCCAATGTTCCTCCGTAATCGGTTCGTTAGTGCGTTTCCATTGCAACGAGACTACTTCGGTGGTTATGGAAAACCCTTGTTTGGAAGCAGGGTCCGGCCAGACCCGGATGATGACTTTTTTGCCGCTGGAAACTACCTTCGCTATCGCAAGCGCTTCGTGGGCAACAACGCTCGCGACCTCACTTCTCATATCATCATTCATCGATCCTCCTTAATTTAAAGACTTTAGCAGAAAAATTTTAAAAAATCAAGGCAAATTTCAAGTTTCCGAACTAACAAGGGTGACCCTCGTGCGGTAGCCGAAGGTCACCCTTGTAAGGGATTTGCGGAATAATTTGTTTGGTGTATAATAGATTTAACAATTGAATATCGATTATCAAGAGTAAGCACATTGAAGAATTGGCTTCGTAAAAAGTGCTTCAGCAACCCGTTTCAGTCGGGTGCTAAATCCAACCCTTTGGGGAAGATAATAACAAGTCAAAATCTTCTCTAAAGGAGAAGATTTTTGTTTAATTAAGTGTCATCCTGACCGTAGCGGAGCGATCCCTTGCTCAACGCAATTGCCATGACAAGAGATTCTTCGATTTCGCTCGGAATGACAAAATAACAATGAAAAAATTATTTACTTCAGAATCAGTAACTGAAGGGCATCCGGATAAAGTTTGCGATCAAATTTCCGATGCCGTATTGGACGCAGTTTTAACAGCCGATCCCAACGGCGCTTGCTGTTGCGAGGCTTTTACCACAACCGGTCTTGTGGTGGTTGGTGGAGAGATTAGTACCAAAACTTATGTTGACATTCCCGGTATTGTAAGAAAGACTCTGCAAGACATTGGTTATATCAATCCGGATTTTGGGATTGATTATAAAAGTTGTGGGGTGGTCGTTGTTGTCGACGAGCAATCTGGCGATATTGCGCAAGGCGAAAAAGAGGATAAAAGCCCTCATCACGCGCAGGGCGCGGGCGACCAGGGGATGATGTTTGGGTTTGCGTGCAAAGAAACCCCAGAACTAATGCCGTTGCCTATAATGTTGGCTCATGGACTAACCCGAAAGTTAGCCGAAGTTCGCAAAGATGGGATACTGTCATATTTACGGCCGGATGGTAAAAGTCAGGTGACAGTAGAATATAAAGATGATAAACCGGTGAGGATAGACGCGGTTGTTGTCGCCGCCCAACACAACCCAGATGTTGAGCTGGAACAAGTAAGAAGTGATGTAAAGAAATACGTGGTGGAACCCGTATGTGGCAAATATCTCGATGATAAGACAAAATTTTTTATAAACGAAACCGGCCGGTTTGTTGAGGGTGGTCCGCACGCAGACACGGGACTGACTGGCAGAAAGATTATCGTGGACACCTACGGCGGATACGCGCGCCACGGCGGGGGATGTTTCTCCGGGAAAGTGCCTAACAAACAAGACAGATCCGGCGCCTATATGGCGCGATGGATTGCCAAAAACATTGTCGCCGCGGACTTGGCTGACAAGTGCGAAGTGCAGTTGTCTTACGCCATTGGCCATCCCGAGCCGGTGAGTGTTTTGGTGGAAACGTTTGGCACTGGAAAACTGGATCAAGAAAAATTGGAAAAAATTATTCGAAAAGTATTTGACCTGACTCCGGCAGGAACTATCAAACAGTTGGATCTCAAACGGCCGATCTATAAACAGACAGCAAGCTACGGGCATTTTGGAAGGTCGGATTTGAACCTGCCTTGGGAGAGCCTTGATAAGGTAGAGGAAATAAAAAAACTGGCGACCGAATAGTTTTCTGAAATTTAAAGACGGCGATCTTTTACAGGTCGCCGTCTTTACTGTTGAAAGCGTTTAAATTATACTAGCCCCAGTTTGTAGGGGAGGTAGTATGAAATTTTTGTACTCAGGAATTTAGCGCACTACTTAATTGTTCTTGTAAGACTTCGTTAGGAGTGCGGAAGTTAAGTTT
>PCYI01000023.1 GCA_002774795.1 Candidatus Vogelbacteria bacterium CG10_big_fil_rev_8_21_14_0_10_51_16
GACGACTTACGATTTACAATGAACGATTTAGGAGGTACGAGATACGAGTCATGAGGTACGAGGCACGATGAAAAACCAACAAAAAACAACTCCGCATTTGGCTATCAGGATGGTTCGGTCATATGTCATATGTCATATGTCATATGTCCATCAATTCAAGCAAGGTAAAGCCGGCAAATCCGGCTTCACGTTGTTGGAGTTGATGGTGACCCTCGCCATTTTTACCATTATGACGAGCGCCATCCTCGCCAACTACCCGCGCTTTAATAACAAGATTGCACTTGAAGTACTGGCCCAGAATGTGGCCTTGGCCGTGCGTCAGGCCCAAGTGTTTGGCATCAGTATCAGGGCCACAGACCCAGACGCAAGTAATCTTGCCCCCGCTTATGGCATGCACTTTGTTGGGGCAGAGACTGGAATAAGTGGGGCGGATCAATCTGTGAATCCTTACAGTCTAAGCGAGGTGCGCAATTTCGTGCTTTTTGCCGATAAGCAGTCCGGTACGTCTCCTGGTTTTGGACCGGCCAACGGTAGGTTTGATGACAATGGCGACATTGTTAGCGGGCACTGTGTTACCCCTTTCCCGACGAATGAGTGCGTGGAGGTGTATAATGTCGTGGGCCCGAGCGCGGTGGGCGTCATGTGCGCGGACCTTTTTTCCAATCTTGATAATGAGGGCAAGATTGATGGAACCAAGTTTAGCCAATGCTTTGAGGCGGGCCAAAATCTAACCAGGGCCACCGTCCTATTTAAGAGGCCGAACCCCGAGGCGGCCATTTCCGGAAAGAGGCAAAACTCTACAGATGACGTTACGTCCATCTCCAACCTGGCTGTTTTTGTACGTTCGACTACTGGAGCCGTCCAAGACCGCGTCGTCGTCATCTGGAACACGGGGCAGATAAGCGTCCAGACCTGCGAGACGGACAAGAACGCATCAAACTTCAGAAGTTGTGGTACAAATTAGTTGAAGACGATTTGCGAGGCACGAGTTACGAGGCACGAGGCAAGAGTTACGATGAAATACTCACAAAAGAAATCAATGACTAGAGATGTTTTTTTGAAGAAGGGGGCCTCTGTGCGGGCTAAGATTTTTTTGCGTGGACGAATGATGCCATCTGCCACCTGCCATCTGCCACCTGCTCAACGTAAAGCTGGCAAATCTGGCTTTACGTTGATCGAGCTCATGGTAGCCACCACCATTTTCACTATCGTGAGCGTAGTGGCTATTGGCGCTATTCTCACCATTAATAGTGCCAATAGAAAAGCCCAGGCTATCCGCGCGGTAGTGGACAACCTCAACTTCACCATGGAGACAATGTCGCGTAAACTGCGGGTGGGGAGTAAGTTTCATTGCGGAACTCTTGTTGGCGGAGTAGAGGTGGGAGACCTCGATATCCCCAATCCGGGTGATTGTGGTGGCGACGGAAAAAATGAGATGTCTTACCTATCCTCCGGCGTGACCGCTTCGGGGGACAACCCAGACTTACCCGCCGGGGTGTCGGTCGACCCGCGCGTTGTCACCTATAAGCTGGTACGCAATAGCGGAAGCTATGGCAAAATTGTTGGCCTTCAAGACCCGGACGGTGACAGCAATATAGATACCCTCATCATGACCCCGCCCGAAATTGACATCGAGGACCTGCGTTTTTTTGTGCGCCGGGGAGGTGCCAACAACAGGCCCACTGTCACCATTACAGTCTCCGGCATCATCACCCTCGCGCAGGACAAGCTGACGACGCCATTTAATTTACAGACCACTGTCACCTCGCGTTTACTTACCACAGAGTCACCGTGATGAGGAACAAGGTACTAGGCAAGAGGTATGAGTCATGAGGTACGAGTCAATAGCTACGATGAAAAACCCACCAAATACAACTATACATTCGGATGTTAGGTCATATGTCATAGGTCACATGTCACATGTACAAGAGTCTCGAGGAGGGTTTACCCGCACACTAACGACGGCATCGCCTTTTGTTGTGAAAAGGTTTTTTACCTCACTCAAGGATATGTCTTGCTCTGTGACTTTATGTTCTCGCTTTAATCAAAAAAGGCGGAGCACAACAATGCCGTCGTTAGTGTGTGGGTTTACATTACTCGAGACTCTTGTAGCCATCACTGTCATTATCTTCGCCGTCACGGGGCCACTCACTCTGGCCGCCAAGAGCCTCGCGCAGTCCCAGTACGCTCGCGACCAGATCACCGCTTTCTATTTGGCCCAAGAGGGACTTGAGATAATCCGTTATCATCGTGACACGAATGCGGGTAGCGCTTGGCGAACAACTGGAGGACCGGTGCATTCATGTACGGATGCGAACGGTTGCGACGTGAATGTGCGGGATCTCGCGGCGGTTGCCTGCGTAAGCACCTGCGAACCGCTTTTGATGTCTACCTTGCCTGCTCTCTCGGGCGGAGAAGATGGCATTCTTTACGTTCCCGGGAATAGTGGCGGAACCGGCTCGCCCACCTCGAAATACACGCGCACCATAAATGTCACTCAGCAGTCCAACAACCCTAATGAGTGGAAAATAAAAGCGGAAGTCTCTTGGCCAGCTGGATTGACTGGAAGTCGCTCAGTGGTGCTCGAAGAGAGTATTTTTGATAGATAGGAGGATGTAAATGGAAAATGGAAATCTCAAAATGGAAAATGACAAGTTAAAATGTAAAATTACCCACCGTGCCGTGTATAACGAAGCATGCTCCTCCCCCAGGCCGGGGGGAGGTTGGGAGGGGGTAGGCCATAAAAAGATTACGAAAAATCTACCCCACCCCAGCCCTCCCCTGGCTAGGGGAGGGGGAAAACAGGCATTTTGTTTTTTGCGGCACGATAAGTTGGGAGCGGATGGCGGTTATGCGCTCATCTTTGCGGTACTCACAGCCAGTATTTTACTTTCGGCCGGATTGGGAATTGCAAACATAGTTTATAAACAGCTCCTTATCTCTGCCATTGGTAGGCAGTCTGTAGCCGCTTTTTACGCGGCCGACACTGGGGCCGAGTGCGCTATTCATTGGAGCCAGGAAGGGGGCATTTTTAAGGCGAATGATTCCGAAAGCTCAAATCCTGGCGGCGCCACTTGCGCGGGCCACAATCTCAGTGATACTAGTAACGTGGAGTGGACAGACGGACCCGCTGCCAATAATTTTGCGCGAACGACCTTTAGTCTACCCACCCCCGGTGGTGGTTGCGCCATTGTGACGGTGCGCAAGGTAAGCGCCGTCACCGACATCGAATCGCGCGGATTCAACACTCCGTGTGATGACTCCGGAAGCAACCGCCGCGTGGAGCGCGCCCTGCGTTTCCGCTTAGTGGCCGACCCCCCACCCGCACCTTGATTCGGCGCCATAAAGAATGGGTGTTTTAATAGTCTTCAGACTGTCCGAAAACAGGTCCGGAGGCCTTGCTTCTCAATGCATCTGGAAGCAAGGCCTCTTGTTTTCGGACATCCTGTTTCTGCATTCTCAACATTGGTTTCAGTTTCGATGGGGGCGTTTGGTGCCTCGCCCATTATATCTATTCTGGCCATGTTATAATAATCAATATGAACTCAAATGAGGCCAAAGTTAGAGTGGTCAAGCTTCGCCAAGTCATCAACGCCGAGCGCCACCGCGTGCATGTCGAGGACAGGTCCACCATGTCGGAGGCCGCTCTCGACTCCCTTAAGCGAGAGCTCGGAGGGCTCGAAAGCGCGTATCCAGACCTCATTACCCCCGACTCACCCTCCCAGCGAGTGGCCGGAGCTCCTCTTGAGAAGTTTAATAAGGTCCGCCACAAGGTGCGCCAGTGGTCATTTAACGACGCCTTCACAGGAGAGGAGATGCGCGAATTTGACGCACGCGTGCGCCGGTTTGCAAAAGAGGCGACGGGCACAGAATACTCAAGCATCCCCTACACCTGTGAGCTCAAGATTGACGGCTTTAAGATTGTGCTTACCTACAAAGAGGGACGGCTTGCGACGGCCGCCACCCGAGGCAACGGTGAGGTGGGGGAGGATGTCACGGCCAATGTGCGAACCATTGAATCGATCCCTCTCACTCTGCGCGAACCGGTGGACGTGATTGTGACCGGGGAGATATGGATGGGGAAGCGCGGGCTTGAGAAGCTCAACCGCGAGCGCGAGAAGGCGGGCGAGGAGCGTTACATGAACCCGCGCAACTTCGCGGCCGGCACCATTCGCCATCTCGACCCGCGTATCGTGGCCACCCG
>PCYI01000006.1:0-9787 GCA_002774795.1 Candidatus Vogelbacteria bacterium CG10_big_fil_rev_8_21_14_0_10_51_16
ATGAGCTATACAGGATGGCTACACTGATTTTCTTTGTGAGCTACTGGGTTTACTTGCACGACTCTCTTTATTTGCTATAATAGTCTCTTATGCTTCCGCATTTACAAAAACGAAAGCGTCAACTTTTAATCACTACGGCCATAGTGGGTCGCGAGAGAACCGCCTAGAGGGCGGTTTTTTTGTTGTCCCGCGGTATAATCAATAGACATATGACAAAAGAAGAAAAACAACGACTGCTTTCCGAGCTTCAAGCACGACTTGCGCGGGTGCGAGAAAAGATCGAGCGGGCTATCGAGCGCGAAAAATCACAAAGCCGCAAACCTCAAAGCGAGGTAAACCGGATGATTGCAGAGGAAAAAATGAGCTACCTCTTTTTGCAGAGTGTAGGCGAGAAACGCATCCAAGAGCTGGAGCTTCTGCGGGGGTCGCCCTTCTTTGTGCACTGCGAGCTTGAATTGACCGACGGCTCCGGTAAGCATCTCGACCTTTACATCGGCAGGTTCGGATTTTTTGAGGAGCAAATTTACTCCTGGGTGGCCCCGGTGGCCACCATTCGTTTTGACGCGCCCGGCGAGGTGAGCTATCAAACGCCGAAAGGGGAGAGGCGCCATGCCCTCATGCGGACGAAAGAGCAGTTTATGGTAGTTGACGGAAGGATTGTTTTCTATGCGCGCGAGGAGTTGGGTCATTCGCGCGAGCTTGTCCATCAGGAACACTTCACGCGCAAGGAGGGGTTTGTGCTTCCGGAGATTGTGGCCCAGATGGAGCGTGCCCAGGACGCTGTCATTCGCGCCCACCACGTCGGCCCCTTCGCCATCTCCGGCCCGGCCGGGAGCGGCAAGACCACGCTTGCCTTGCACCGCGTGGCCTATCTGACGCAGGCGCCAGACACCGCCGAATTTTATCCCGGCCACAAATCCGTTGTTTTCGTCCAAGACAACGGCACCAAAGATTACTTCACCCACCTTTTGCCGGAGCTTGGCATCACGAATGTCGCCATCACCACTTTTGCCGAGTGGGCCATGAAGACGCTCGACTTGCCCGGTTACTACGGCTACGCCTACACCGAGCGCTTCGGCGGGGGCGAGTTGAATGAAGACCGTTATGAGTTAGCCAAACTGCGAGCGTTGCGCCAATCGAAACCGGCCCGGTTTACGGAGGCTGGCTACAAACTTCTGTGGACCCATTATGAAAAGCATTTCAATCCGGCCGATAAACTCTTATTTGCGTGGCAGACTGCAGACAAACTCCTCGACCGCTTTGATCTCACCATCATGTTGCGCTCCCTGCTCGCCACTAAGAAAAAGTTTGTGATGGAGTACGAGTCTTATTACTCGAAGAATGGAGCAGAGTTAAAGAAAATGAAGGAAAAGCGGGAGATTCAATACAACCTGGTGGTAGTGGACGAGTTTCAAAATTACCTGCCTGAGAGTCTGGCTGTTCTCCAACGGTGCGCAGAGCCGGAGCGGCGCACCATGCTCTACGTGGGCGACCTGGCCCAACGGGTGCGGCTCGGAACAGTGCAAGGGTGGGAGGAGCTCGGAGAGACCATTCACACCGACCGGCGGGTGGTGCTCGAAAAGGTGTATCGTAACACCAAGCGCATCCTTGAATACATCCGCGCCCTCGGTTACGCAGTCGAGATTCCCGCTTCTCTTCGCGAAGGCGAGCTGGTGCGTGAGGTTGAGTGCGGTTCACCCACGGAAGAGATTGCCTACATCAAGAAACTGCTCGCGACAAAAAGCGAGGGACTTATCGGCGTGCTTGCCAAGAATGCGGACTATCTTGAGCCCTTTCGCGAGACCTTTCGCCGCTCCGAGCGAGTGCACGTCTCCACCATGGCCGAGGCCCAGGGGGTGGAGTTTGAAAGGGTGGTCATTGTCGGCATTCGCCCAGACCTCTTTTCGACTGCCTACGCTCGCGCGCTTGGCCCCGACTTCGAAGCCACTAAAGCCCGCATCTACCGCGACCTGCTCTACGTCGCTCTTACCCGCGCCATGAACGAGCTCCATGTGTTGGGGAGGTGTAGCCTGAAAGAGGCCCTCCTCTAGAATTAAATGTACCAGGTACTTTAAAGAAAAGTACCTGGTACATTTAATTAACCCAAAACAAAAAGCCCCGGCGCGTGCGCTGCCGGGGCGGGGGCGGAATCGCCCGATGCCTCACTCACTTCGTACCCTCACCTCCATCGACCACCGCCATCGGCTGAAGTCTAAACGGTGGCTTGCAGTTGCCGTCACGGTATGGCAACGAAGCCCTCGCCGCTAGGAGCCTCGAACACTCCATCTCGCCAACGTCCTTGTTCTTATAGATGGCGTAGATTGTCGACTCGTGGGCGTGGTCGAAATCCTCATCTCCGACTTCATTTCCGCATCTTTCCTCAAACAGTACATACACGTACAACATATCTGCCTCCTTGTCTCTCGCCCTCCGCGCGTTCGCGCGGAGGGCTTCACTTCCTTCCCTACCTTACTTCCGAGACCATCCCGAGCGCCTTCATGAGCGCATTCAGGTAGCTTGGAGGTATTGGGCGAACCTCCTCCTTTCGCTCTCCGCAGTATTCATGTGTCCTCTTTCTTACCTCCTCGGTCGCCTCTCTCCACCGGTAACTTTCTGCTAGACGTAGTACTACCTCGCCACTCCTCCTTACCTTAACCAACGAAGCAAACTCTCCCGTTCCTTCGCTGCACGGACTGTGGTCAATACTGATACAGTTATCGATACGGTTGTCCTGTGATGCCAGAAAGACAGCCAGTACGGCAAGCTGTTCCACATCAAGATAAATCTTGAGAACCATCGGAACTCCCTTCCGGCTTTCCGGGCCGGGTTGGTTTGGGTACTTGGTTGTGAATGACCTCGAACTTTCCGGAGAACAGTTTGCCACAAAGTTCAAGAAATGTCAAAGCTAGATAATACGAATAATTGACAAAGTATCAAA
This sequence comes from Candidatus Vogelbacteria bacterium CG10_big_fil_rev_8_21_14_0_10_51_16, assembly GCA_002774795.1. Taxonomy (GTDB): domain Bacteria; phylum Patescibacteriota; class Minisyncoccia; order Phycocordibacterales; family JACRKE01; genus 1-14-0-10-51-16. Next base: position 2,939 of record PCYI01000006.1, read on the forward strand.
TATGAATATAATAAAGCTGAAAATTAGTATAGATAAAATTGACATAACCGTACATATTATGATTACTCCTGCCCAATTTAGCGAAATTGGCCTGAACGAGAGCGAGGGGCGGGTCTACCTCTACCTGCTCGAGCATGGCCTCTCTACTCCGCCACAGGTGGCCAAGGGGACAGGCATCATGCGGACTAACACCTATCATCTACTCGCCGAGCTGGTGGTGAAGGGTCTGGTCGAGGAGCGGAAAGAAGGGAAGCGCAAGACTTATCTGGCCGCCGACCCCGCCGCTCTTTTGCGCTTGCTCGACGAACAGCGCGAGCGCGTCGAGCGTTTTTTGCCCGACCTGCGCGCCCTCCACGCAACGCAAAAAAACAAACCCAAGGTGCGCTTTTTTGACGGGCTTGCCGAGGTGAAGCGCATTTATGAAGAAGCAAGCCGGGCCGAGGAGGTGCATGGCATCGGCTCGACCAAGTCGCTCGCCGCTCTCGACCCCGCCTTCTGGGCCGCCTTCCTGCGCGATTGCAAAAAGAACGGCGTCGTTTTCCACGACATTCTCACGCACCCATCGGGCGCGGAAGAGGGGAACGAGATGCATCTGGTGCTGGGCGGCCTCTACGACCATGGCCTGCTCCCCAAGACCTGCGGCGACCAGCCGACCGACATTCTCATCTGGGGCGACCAAGTCGCTCTTATCACTCTCGAAGAGCCCATCTTCGGCACCGTCCTCACTTCACCTCTCCTCGCCCAGAGCTTCCGCATCATCTGGCGCACCATGCGGCAGGGGCTTAGCGAAAATCAGTAGCCGCCCTCCTTCTTCTGATGATGATGTTTGCTGGACAAAGCTTCTGTGTCCCGCCAATCCATCAACTTCATTTTAATTTTTTGCAAAAAACTAAAATGAAGGTAAGATGGTAACGAAGGACATGATGCGCAACAAAAAGGAAGAATTAAGACGTGTGGGCCGGGCCACGCCCTATCGCAGGCGCGAGCGAATCATTAAAGGATTTGCGAATTTTCGGCGATTGCAGATTCTAGAGCTCTTGGCCCGAAAGTCAGAACTTTCGGTGGAGGAAATAGCAGACGAGCTCGGCATGGGCTATATGAATGCCTCCGACCATATTCGCAAAATGGCGATCGCCGGGCTACTGCTCAAACGCAGGGCCGGGCGCGCCACTCACCACAAGCTCACTGACTTTGCTCACGAAGTTTTAACATTTTGCAAAAAACTAAAATGAGAAAATTGGGCTAGAATCAGTGAGGACATAACATATTTGGTGAGTTAGCGGTTTCTATATTAAACGTCGTGGCATCACTCCATAGGAATACGTGTCGAAGGATAGTACTAGTGGCGGTGCTCAAGACCCCGCGGGATTTACAGATTTTGCTCGAGGAGGGGTGGTATCGCATCCCGCTCGTCTACGCGCCCAAACGGCGTTTTACGCATCTGGCCTTTTATCAACCGGCGGCCTTTGGGCCCCGTGGCAAGCGCATTGAGCGTTACGCGCGAGTACGGGCCATTGAGACGGCGCCACGCCGTGAGCTCTTGCCGAGTGAGCCAAGACATGAGCGAGCGGGTGATATTTACCTGAAGTGCTTCGTGGGCCGGGTGCAAACATTGGCAAGGCCGATTTGCAACATCATTCCGCGGCGGGTCAGTTTCGGCTTTACCGATCTTGCTACTCTGCGGGCGGCCGGAGACATTCTTGAGCTTTATCACGTGCCCCGCACCGAGCAGATATTGGCAGAGGCTTTGGCGCTCGCAGGTATTCAGACAATACCCGAGCATACGGTCACACACAAAGGTCGGCGGGTACGCATCGACTTGGCGATTATCGAGGGCGACCGCAAGATGGCCATCGAGTGCGACAACCGCAAGGCGCACGCTCCGAAAGTTCAGCAGGCACGCGATCGCCGTAAAGATGCTTTTCTCCGCCGTCTCGGTTGGCGGGTGTTACGTTTTCACGAGGAGGAGATCCTTGCGCGACCAGACGAATGTGTCTCGCTTGCGGTTGAGATACTTAGGCAAAAAATAGGCCCCGGCGCGTGAGACGCCGGGGCGGGTGGGTAGGTGGCTTGCCTGGCTGTGTTGATAGTCAGGGGAGGATAACCATTGGCAACCTGATGCCAGACCACCGATTGACATCCGTTATCCTCGGAAATCGACGAGTGCTCACCTGTTTGGCAATCCGCTCTCGCAGCTTCTCAATGCGACTGTTTGCAACAAAGGTGACGAAGTCGCTGTCGTAGTACCGATCATCGTCTGGTTTTCGTTTCACGATACCGTTTTCGTATGGCAGGAAGCGCCACAACTTTATGCAGGCACACCAGTCACTAATGTCTGTGCATTGTGGGGTCCGAGCACCCAAGCGGACGTAGGTAAGCCGACTGCCGGGCGCCTGTCCGATGTTGCTGTAGTTCCAGCCAGTTATTCCCCTCCGCAACACCTCATCAACCTCCCGCGGTTCTTCGCCGTGACTGCTAAGGTCGTACACCCAAGCCGGGTAGTAGTCGCTCTCTTCGAAAACGACGTGCGGATTTCTGGCGCAACCCCATTTTTCAATCTTTTCCCGCCAGTGCTTCTTCCAACCAGAGGGTGTCTTGAAAGTAGGATTGTTGCGTCTTTCTTTCCCCTCGCCCTCTTCAACGGCGAACGGCCGCTTCGAATCCGCTTCTAACAGTTGGTACTCCTCGCCTGGGGCGTACATGCCCCATATTCCCCAGCAGCATGGCTGCAGCCAGTGCCAGCTGTTCATGCATACCGCACTTGCGCTAGAGTTAACATGTGGACCATCTTCTTTACATGTTTTACCACGACCAGGTAACATCAAGCGTATCATCGGCACACTCCTTTTGTCGGGCGCACTTGACATTGCGCTTGCCACTTACTTACCACGTATATGTGAAGGTTCTTAACACAACAGTACAGGCGCATCTGTTTAGATGCGCCTGTACTGTTGTACTGACCAAATTAATGGTCGGTCGCATCTATCTGCAATTGGCACCTTACCACATAGTGATAGGTTGCCGGTGAGCATCGGGACAGTCCCTTAGCATCTCACTCTCTGGATACGCTTATTAAGTTGTGAACTGCTCTAAGTATAGCGAGATGACTCGGCGTGTCAAGGTTTCGTACAGTTAACCATACGGGGTGACAGTTAGGGTAGCAAAAGAGAAGTTTGCCGTGCTTTGCAGTAGTAGGATATCGCGATAAGATAATGCGAATGAGTATTCAAAAACAGCCAAACACCCTGCCTCATGTTGTTGTTGTGGGCGCGGGGTTCGGCGGGATGTACGCCGCTAAACGTTTGGCGCGGGAGGCCCGGCGCGGGCTTCTCCAGCTCACGGTGGTGAACGACATCAACTACTTCCTCTTTACCCCTCTTCTTCATGAGGTGGCCACGGGGGCGCTCTCGCCCACGAGCGTGATCGAGCCGTTACGCGAAGCCGTCAATGGGAAGAACGTGCGCGTGCTCACGGCACGGGTGCGGTCGGTGGATGCGGGGCGGCGAGTGGTGATGTTGGAACCATCCGACAAGCACCAATCTACCTCACCCCTGCCCTCTCCTGTCCAGGAGAGGGGGTTACCGTACGACTATCTCATCATCGCCACTGGGGCAAAGAGCAATCGCGTCCGAATTTCCGGAGCGGAGGCGCATACGTTTTCGCTTAAGAGTTTGAGCGATGCGGTTGCCATTAGGAATGCGGTGATTGAGCGTTTTGAGCAGGCTGCCCGCATCAGTAGCCTCGAAGAGCGGGCCCGGACGCTCTCGTTTGCCGTCATTGGTGGTGGGCCGACCGGTGTGGAGCTGGTGGCGGAGCTGGCCGAATTCCTACGCGAGCTGGAGGAGAAATATTGCCCAATACATACTGCTTCCGGCTTGTCACGTTTCCACCTCACCCCGACCCTCTCCTGTCCAGGAGAGGGGGCAACCCGGCCGACTGGGTGTGCGACGATTACGCTCGTGCAGTCGCGCGAAGAGCTTTTGCCACAGTATCATCCTGACTTGCGCCGGGCCGCCGCCGCTCGTCTGCGGGCGATTGGCGTGCGGACGCTTTTTAATGAGCAGGTGGTTTCCGTGACGCCGAGTGAGGTGGTTCTTTCTTCGGGGGCTAATTTGTCGACATCGCTTACTGTCATGACCACAGGGGTCGTGCCGTCACCTTTGCCCATTGATGGAGCGGAGACAGAGTATCTGCACGGCCGACTTCTGGTGGACAGTACCTTGCGGGTTAGAGGGAGCGACACCATCTTTGCCGTTGGCGATGCGGCCGCGCTCGCAAACGCCGAAGGACACTCCCACCCGATGCTCGCCCAAGTGGCGGTGCCGCAGGGTATCGCGGCGGCCAATAATATTATTGCCACGATTTCCGGTAGGCCACTGCGCTCTTTTCACTACCGCATGCGGGGTGAACTCGTCTCGATCGGCCAGTGGTACGCGGTGGCCGACTTGCAGAGAGTGCGTTTCACCGGCCGCTTCGCTTGGTATCTTTGGCGCACAATCTATCTATTTAAGTTTGCCTCATCGCGCAAGCGCTGGCGCATCGCTTTCGAGTGGACCATCAATCTCTTTTATAGCCGTGATACCGCCAGTATCCGTTGATAGGCAATATCTTTTGTTGCAATTCCGGGGCTACGGAAGACAGATTGTGCATCTGAGCTCGTTTGTGGTAAGCTCGCCCATACTTACTATTTTTAATCCAAAACCTCTATATGAACAACGCAGGCAAGCTGATTCTCGGAATCATCATCGTTATAATCCTTTTGGCTATTATCTTTACGGTTGGCCGTAATGTTGATAAGGAAGCGGCCCCAATGGCGAGCACCACCCCTGTTGCCGCGGTTCCGATCTCATCCTCGTATGATGGCACGTATATAGTTGACTCCAGTAAGAGCGTTCTCACTTGGCGGGGAAGCAAGCCGTTTGTGGACAATTACACGGACGCGGGCACAGTGGCTGTTTCGGGTGGAAGTTTCACAGTAGCAGGTGGTCTTGCTGTGGGCGAGGTGACTCTCGATATGGCCACTATTGTTGCCACAGAAACTTTTATTGGTAAGAATGACGGATTGACCGCCCACCTAAAGACAGTGGATTTTTTTGATGTCGAGCAGTTTCCGACCGCCACCTTCTTGCTTTCGGCCCTTGTGCTACAGGCAGAAGACACGAACTCATATCTTGCGGAGGGTTCACTGACCATGAAAGGCATCTCACAACAGATCTCTTTTCCCGCCACCATTTCGCTTTCCGATAACACGGCCCACGTGCTTGCAACCACCACTCTCGACCGCACGCTCTGGGACATTCGCTTCGGCTCCGGCAAGTTTTTTGAGAATCTGGCCGACAACACCATCGACGACATGTTCACGGTAAGTCTCGATGTTGTCGCTAATCGCGCGCCGTCTGCTTCTGCCACCATAGAAACTATTGTTGAGTAAGCCATTGCTCTCAATCGCTCTCCTTTTCACAAGCCGTCCTTGAGGGGCGGCTTGTGCGCGTTTGTGGAGTCGGGCAAGTCGCGCTAGAATAGGTAGACTATGACTGACAGTGTTAAAAAAGTTGACCTCGGGAAGGCGTCCCTCATCCTTCACAAGAAGGCGCGGGGGAAGATTGCGCTCGCCCTTAAGGTGCCCATTAAAAACCGCCAGGATTTGAGTTTGGCCTACACGCCTGGCGTGGCCGCGGTGTCGAGCCATCTTGCCAAACACCCAAATGAGGCTGGCCTTTACAGTTGTAAGGGCAACACCGTGGCTGTCGTCTCCGACGGCTCGGCGGTGCTCGGCCTCGGCAATATCGGCCCCTTGGGGGCGTTGCCGGTCATGGAGGGGAAGGCGGCTTTGTTTAAGCGTTTTGCCAACGTGGATGCGTTTCCCATCGTACTTGCCACGCAGGATGTGGACGAGATTGTGGCGACCGTGAAGGTAATCGCTCCGGGCTTCGGGGGAATAAACTTGGAAGACATAAGCGCCCCACGGTGCTTTGAGGTCGAGCGACGCTTGAAGGCTGAGCTCGACATACCTGTCATGCACGACGACCAGCACGGTACGGCCATGGTGGTGCTCGCCGGTTTAATCAATGCATGCAAAGTAACCAAACGAAAGTTGGCGACGAGTAGAGTGGTCGTAAGTGGGGCCGGTGCAGCCGGGACCGCCGTGGCCGAGCTCTTGCACGGTGCGGGGGTGGGAGACATCCTCCTCCTCGACTCGATTGGTATTATCGGTCGTCACCGCAAAGACCTCAATGGAGCAAAATCAAGGTTGCTTGGGTTTACGAATGCGGGAGGTGTTTCGGGTGGGCTTAGCGAGGCAATCGCAGACGCCGACGTTTTCATCGGTCTTTCGAAGCCCGGGCTACTTACGCCCGCCCACATTACGAGCATGCGCCCAAAGGCAATTGTTTTTGCCATGGCAAACCCAGTGCCGGAGATTATGCCCGATGTGGCCGAGGCCGCCGGTGCCGCCGTGGTGGCCACCGGCCGCTCGGACTTTCCCAATCAGATTAACAACGTCCTTGGTTTCCCAGGTATTTTCCGTGGGGCGCTCGACCACGGAGTGCGGGAGATTACAGAAGAGATGCTTCTGCGGGCCGCCCGAGCTTTGGCGCGAATGGTGGCTCGGCCGACAGCGCGAAAGATTATTCCCTCACCCTTCGACGCAGGGGTGGCCGAGGCGGTGGCAAGGGCGATTCGCTAGAAAATAGAGCTGTTTTATAAAGTAGGACATACGCAAATTGCTGTCTTTGTCACCGCCTTTGGCGGGGCCCCGCTATAAGCGGTGGCGAGGTAAACCGAAGCAATCCAGAATTATTGATGCCTAAAAATAAGCCTGGATTGCTTCGCGCAGAGCGCTCGCAAAGA
>PCYI01000006.1:9806-10514 GCA_002774795.1 Candidatus Vogelbacteria bacterium CG10_big_fil_rev_8_21_14_0_10_51_16
ATGTTACTTCTCAATAAACTCCGCGATCGATTGGTGTCTTGGGTTACTCGCTACGCCGACCACGAGCACGGCGAGCGATACTTGGCGATTGTCTCATTTATTGAGGCCATCTTTTTTCCTATTCCGCCAGACCCTTTAATCTTGCCCCTTGCCACCAAGCAACCGATGCGCTGGAGACAAATTGCGCTTACGACCGCGCTCGCCTCAGTTCTTGGGGGAGTTATCGGCTATGGCATTGGGGCCGTTGCTTTCGGCGCATTGGGAGCGCCATTGCTTGAGTGGTATGGCAAGACCGAGGCTTTCGAAGCCCTGGGGGTGGCGTTTAATGATAATGTGTTCATCACTATTTTCTTGGCCGGTTTTACGCCTATCCCTTTTAAGGTGTTTACCTTGGCCGCCGGTTTTTTTCACGTGAATTTTTTGCTCTTTGTGGTTGCCGCTCTCATTTCGCGCGGCTTGCGTTTCGCTATCGTGGCGTGGGTGGGTGCGCGTTATGGGGAGCTCATCGGCTCTCTTTTGTATAAATACTTCAATATGGCCACGGCGCTCACCGCCGTTCTCGTGCTTGCCTATCTGCTCCTTCATTGAGTTACGAGATTGCCCCTCCCCTGGCCAGGGGGAGGTTGGGAGGGGGTAGATTGCAGAAATACGGCCAGAAATCTACCCCACCCTAGCCCTCCTTACAGGAGCTGTACACCTTTTGGCTCT
>PCYI01000006.1:10540-12717 GCA_002774795.1 Candidatus Vogelbacteria bacterium CG10_big_fil_rev_8_21_14_0_10_51_16
CCTGGCCAGGGGAGGGAGAAACTCGCATTTCGTAACTCAAGGTCATTGAAGAATGCGTGTACCCAAGCCGTCCGAAAACTAAGTCACCTGGTGAATGGGGTGGCATAATACCTCAAATTAACCATAGTGTTACGTTCTCCGAAAACATTCACCGGGTGACTGGGTCCAGTTTTCGGACGGTCTGGGGTAGGAGGAGGGAATGTTTCAAAGTAAGACTAGACAGTATTGGTTATGTGTGATAGTTTAAAAATAGTAAAGCTCGGGATGTCCCCGAGCGAAAGAGGTCTTTGACAACCTCTTCGCTAACTCTTTCGTGAGTCCGGGAAGGAGTGGGTAGGTGGTTTCGAGGTGGCTGACATGTGTCGGGATAGCCCGATACTTGTGAGTACATTTCGAGGCTTTTCCTGTCTCCATTTCAACCCCACTTACGACCCTCCCTGTGAGCAACGGGGACGGTACGGCCTAATCCCGCCGAAAGCGGGACGGCTAAGGAGGTGCGCCATGAGCTCCAAGAACGGAACGGTCGGAACGAGCGGGCGTGAGCCCGACGCTAGCGCGGAAACGCGAGAGAAGCCGAGCGAGGTGTCCTTTCTCGCGGCGGTTATCCAGCTTGTCTGGTGGATGTCCGTCGCGGTGGTGTCGGTGGTAGCTCTCCGCGAGATGTTGGCGGTCTGCCTGGGTCAGATGGGGGTGTCTTGGCAGCTCTGGAGTCCGGAGTCAGCACAGAATGTTGGTCCGCTCGCAGTGTTCGGACTGTCTCTCACCATCTGGCTTCTGAATCTGGAGCTCTGGCTCCATGGCGACGAGAGATGCCCTCGAACAATGCCCTGGGCATTCCCAGTTTGGTTCGTGCGGGAGTACGTTGTCGGGTGGTACGAAGCGTACTGCCAGTGTAGGTATACAAAGCTTCCAATCGCCTCAATGGATGCGTCGTCACTGCTTTTGGGGTCGTTCTTTGTTGGCCACGAGCGGCGACAGCTTTGGGACAGTGAGATTTACTCGTGCCCGTACTGCCACTCGCGCCGAGGTCTTATTCTCCTCGGAGTCCGTGGGCTATTGTCGCGGTCTTGGGTGCGGGTGACGAGTGCTGTGTATCTTCGTATTTACCGAGCCAAAGTCTGCTACGCCGACTCTCGTTACGACGGCTATCAGCAGCCGACCGAAGGATTCGAGGTCGAGGACCGGCTTGGCCAGAGAATTTTCTTCCCCACAGACACTCTCGTGGCGCTGTTTCGCAGCGCGGGCCCATTTGGCTCCGATGAGCTAGTTCGGCAGTTCCGAACTGCTGGCAACGGTTGGACGGGAGTAGTCGGTGAGTATCAGCGATCGCGGGAGGAGCTCGGGCGGGTCCGCCAGGAGCTTGCTGAGAAGAATCTCGAAATCATTGATCTCGAGAGCCGGATGGCGCGCTCGCAGAAGTTGGCAGACCACATGGAGGAGATCCTTAGGAAGGAGCATCGCGGCGCGCTTGACTTCATCTGGTCGAAGTTCCGCGAGCTTCGCCGCTGGCCGAAGGGCGCGGTGGTGCGGGAGCTGATGCTCGCTGTCCTCGTTGGGCTCGACGACATCGTCCTCAACAACGACCCCGACCGCTCGTACCTCGACGTCCAACTTGAGGAGTTTATGGGCCGCCTCAACCAGTCGACCCGAGACAGCCTCGCCGCCCGCGCGGCGGCGCGCCGGAGGGATAAGGAGAGGGTCGACGCGATGATTCGCACCGCCGTCATAATCGGCGTGCCGAACGACAGGGCCACTCCGAAAGCCGAAGTTGTCGACGAAGACGACGGCGACAACGAAGTCACCCCCCTGCTCGAAGCGGACCGGGGCGTGATCGAGAAGTAAACCCATCGACTCGCCGTGCTCGCTCTGGGTAAAGAGGTGAAATGAATAGGGGGCGGGGTGCCGGCGCAAGTCGCGCACCCCGCCCCGAGGCCGGTAAGCTACGCGCTGCCGGTTTTTTGCTACCCCATCATTACAATAATCCGGACGGTCGGCCGAGTTATTGTAATGGGAATTACGAAATGGCTCCTCCTCTTGGCTGGGGTAGTGGAAAAATGCGAGGTTTCGTAACCCAAAGAATTCTAGGTGATTGTGAATTACGAAATTCGGATTTATTCCCTCCCCTGGCCAGGGGTATGCCCCCTCCCCTGCCTGAGGGGAGGGCTGGGGTGGGGTGG